>JARFRG010000001.1 GCA_029287375.1 Boseongicola sp.
CCGCGTGCAGCTTTTGCGACTTCAGCGGCGAAGTCTTCTTTTTCGACTTCGATCCCCTCGCCCACTTCCAGACGCACGAAACCAGTGATGGTCACGCCAGCGGCTTCGGCAGCGGCAGCAACTGTGGTCTTGCCGTCTTCGCTCTTGACGTAAGCCTGGTTCAACAAAGTGACTTCAGACAACCACTTCTGCATCCGGCCACCGATCATCTTCTCAATGACGGCTTCTGGTTTTCCGCTTTCACGTGCAATGTCCATCTGGATCGACTTTTCTTTCTCGACGACCGAAGCATCAAGGTCAGCTTCGGACAGCGAGGCCGGGTTGATGGCTGCAATATGCATGCCAACGCCGCGTGCAAAGTCAGCGTCGTCGCCAGTATACGCGACAAGAACGCCAATCGTTCCCATGCCGTCTGCGGCTGCGTTGTGAACATACGAGGCCACGTTGTCGCCGCTGATTTTGGCCATACGACGCACGCCCATGTTTTCGCCAATCTTTGCGATTGCATCCGTTACGACGTCGGCGACAGGCTTGCCGTTGATATGCGCAGCCTTGAGGGCCTCAACATCGTCAACAGTGGCGGCAGCGTCAGCGATGCTGGCGACCATTGCCTGAAATTCCGAGTTCTTGGCAACAAAGTCGGTTTCCGAGTTGATCTCGACTGCGACGCCCATGCCACCATCGGTTTTGACGCCAATGAGTCCTTCAGCCGCGGTGCGACCGGATTTCTTCTCGGCTTTTGCAAGACCCTTGGTGCGCAGCCAGTCCTGAGCGGCTTCCATGTCGCCGTCAGTTTCGGTCAGCGCCTTTTTTGCGTCCATCATGCCTGCGCCGGATTTCTCGCGCAGCTCTTTTACAAGTGCAGCTGTGATTGCCATGTCTTGGCTCTCCTGAATGTCATATGGGAATGGGCGCGACCAAAGCCGCGCCCGAAATCAAAAGCGAAACGTCGCAGCCTTACTCGGCTTTGGCGTCCGCAGCCGGTGTCTCTTCGACAGGGGCTGCTTCGGGTTCGATGGCTTCTTCGACCGACTGCTCAAGAGCGCCGAGGTCAACACCAGCGGCACCAAGCTGAGCGCTCATGCCGTCAAGCGCGGCGCGGCTGGCGAGATCGCAATAAAGCGCGATCGCACGGGCTGCGTCATCGTTGCCGGGGATGATGTAGTCGATGCCGTCGGGTGAACAGTTGGTGTCGACGATGGCCACAACCGGAATTCCAAGCTTTTTGGCTTCGGCGATGGCAAGGTCTTCTTTGTTCACGTCGATGACGAACAGCAGATCAGGCACACCGCCCATTTCGCGAATGCCGCCAAGCGAGGCTTGAAGTTTGCCCTGCTCGCGTTCCATGCCAAGACGCTCTTTCTTGGTAAGACCTTCGGCACCGTTTTCCATCAACTCATCAATTGCCTTGAGGCGTTTGATCGACTGAGACACGGTTTTCCAGTTGGTCAACGTGCCGCCGAGCCAACGGTGGTTCATGTAATACTGTGCGCAACGCTCTGCGGCATCAGCAACGGGCTTTTGCGCCTGACGCTTGGTGCCGACAAACAGGATGCGGCCGTTCTTGGCCACTGTCTCGCGGATCACGTTCAGAGCTGCATCCAGCATTGGAACAGTCTGTGTGAGGTCCATGATGTGAATGCCGTTACGGGCACCATAGATGAACTCACCCATCCGAGGGTTCCATCGCGGGGTCTGGTGACCAAAGTGTACGCCAGCTTCCAAAAGCTGACGCATCGTAAATTCTGGGAGCGCCATGTCCAAATTCCTTTCCGGTTTCGCGCCTGAGCAGAGCCATCAAGGGATTTCTCCCAACCGGCGGATCGTTCGAGGATTTCTCCCCCGAGGACCCAAGCTCTGCCTGTGAAGTCCGCGCGATGTAGTTTGGTTTCGCGGATATTGCAAGGGGTGGTTTCCCCGGCTGCGCCGTGGATCCGCCGGGGGACGCTGTCCCCCGAGCCCCCTGGTGTATTTTCGCCAAGAAGAAGGGGTGACGAAGGCCCTGCCCTGCGATAAGACCAGCGCGATTTGGTAAGGATTTGAGCCTCATGTCGCGCATTCTGATTACATCGGCAATTCCCTATATCAATGGGATCAAGCATCTTGGAAATCTGGTTGGCTCACAGCTGCCTGCTGACCTTTATGCCCGGTACATGCGGATGCGCGGAAACGAGGTCTTGTTCCTTTGTGCAACGGATGAGCATGGCACGCCGGCTGAACTGGCCGCAGCCAGGGCAGGCAAGCCGGTGGCCGAATACTGCGCCGAGATGTGGCAGGTTCAAAAGGACTTGTCGGACGGGTTCGGTTTGTCTTTTGACAAATTCGGGCGATCGTCATCCGAACAAAACCGCGCGTTGACGCAACATTTTGCTGGCAAGCTCGCCGACGCCGGGTTGATTGAGGAAGTTGTTGAGTCTCAGGTCTATTCTCATGCGGACGGGCGGTTCTTGCCGGATCGCTATATCGAAGGTACCTGCCCCAACTGCGGATACGACAAGGCACGCGGTGACCAGTGTGAGAATTGCACCAAGCAATTGGACCCGACTGATTTGATCGAACCGCGGTCGGCCATTTCAGGGTCGACAGATCTGGAAGTGCGTGAGACGCGTCATCTCTATCTGAAGCAGCGCAGTCTGCGGGCCGACTTGAAGGCTTGGATCGACAGCAAGACTGACTGGCCTATCCTGACGACTTCGATTGCCAAGAAGTGGCTCAACGACGGCGACGGGCTTCAGGATCGCGGGATTACGCGGGATTTGGATTGGGGTGTCCCCGTGAAGCGCGGGGCTGACCCATGGCCGGGCATGGAGGACAAGGTCTTCTATGTCTGGTTCGATGCGCCGATCGAGTACATCGCATGCGCGAAGGAATGGACCGACGGTATGGGTCGACCTGACGCGGATTGGGAACGGTGGTGGCGCACCGACAAGGGCGCCGACGATGTGAAGTACGTTCAGTTTATGGGAAAGGACAATGTGCCGTTCCATACGCTGTCGTTCCCGGCGACGATCATTGGTTCGGGCGAGCCTTGGAAGCTGGTCGATTACATCAAGTCATTCAATTACCTGAATTATGATGGCGGACAGTTTTCGACGTCGCAGGGACGCGGTGTGTTCATGGATCAGGCGTTGGAGATCCTGCCGGCGGATTATTGGCGCTGGTGGTTGCTCAGTCATGCGCCCGAGAATTCCGACAGTGAATTTACCTGGGAGAATTTCCAGACATCGGCGAACAAGGACCTGGCGGATGTGCTTGGGAACTTTGTCAGCCGCATCACAAAATTCTGCCGCTCGAAGTTTGGCGAAGAAGTGCCATCTGCTGGCGCATGGGGGCCGGACGAAGATGCGTTGATCGCACGACTGGAAGAGGGGCTTGCGAAATATACCGCCCAGATGGAGGCAATCGAGGTGCGCAAAGCCGCAGCAGAGTTGCGTGCGCTCTGGGTCTTGGGCAATGAGTATTTGCAGTCCTCTGCCCCGTGGACGGTCTTTAAGGAAGACCCGGATCGCGCGGCGGCGATTGTGCGCCTCGCGTTGAACCTTGTGCGGCTTTATGCGGTGATTTCTGCGCCGTTCATTCCAGATGCGTCTGCGCGGATGCTGAGTTCAATGAACACGCTCGATATGGAGTGGCCGGATGATGTGCGTGCAGCGTTGGGCGCCCTGCCCGCCGGACACGCCTTTGCTGTGCCGGATGTCCTGTTTCGCAAAATCACAGACGACGAGCGCGAAGACTGGCAGTCCAGGTTTTCGGGACGACGCACCTAAAATTCAGACGCAAAACGCTTAGGAAATGGCGCTTTCGGCCCAGACCATTTTGTCAGGGGCCACTTAGCTGTGAGGAAAGCAGCAATAGGACATTTCATGCGCACCCATGCTCAGGCCGTTGTCATCGGAGGCGGTGTCATTGGATGCTCGATCCTCTACCATCTTACGAAAATGGGCTGGACCGATGTCGTCTTACTGGAACGCTCGGAGCTGACAAGCGGCTCTACCTGGCATGCGGCGGCCAATATTCACGGGTTGCATGACAGCACGAATATTTCACGGCTTCAGCATTATACAATGAACCTTTACAAAGAGTTAGAAGCAGAAACCGGCCAAAGCTGCGGGGTGTTTCAACCCGGATCACTCTATCTGGCCCAAACTGAAGAGCGCGAACATCAACTCCGTCTTCAAGAAGCCAAGGCGCGCCGTTATGGGATGAACTTCCATGAGGTGAGCCGCAACGAAGCCGAACAACTGCACCCTCTGGTCGATTTTGACGGCATCCGTTGCATTATGTTCGAACCCGACGGCGGGAATGTCGATCCTTCCGGCGTGACAAATGCCTACGCGGTCGGTGCGCGTCAGCGCGGGGCCGAGATCCACCGCTTTACGCCCGTAATCGGGACGGAACCGCAGCCCGACGGGACTTGGATTGTGCGCACGGAAAAGGGCGATATCCGCACGCCCTGGGTCGTGAACGCCGCCGGGCTTTGGGCGCGTGAGGTGGCAGCAATGGCCGGGTTGGACCTGCCGCTTCTGCCGACTGAACATCAGTATTTTGTGACCGAAACCATTGCCGAGATTGCCGCGATGGATCGTCGCTTGCCGTCGGTCGCGGACCGTGACGGAGAGTATTATTTACGTCAGGAGGGTCAGGGCCTCTTGGTCGGTGCCTATGAAAAAGATGTGCGGTTTTGGGCGGAAGACGGCACGCCGCAGGGGTTCGGTCACGAGTTGTTCCCGGATGATCTGGAGCGCATCGAAGACAATATGATGCGTGCCATCGACCGCGTGCCTGCTGTTGGAGAGGCGGGGATCAAGCGGGTGATCAACGGACCAATGATCTGGTCACCGGACAGCTCTGCCTTATTTGGTCCTGTGCCGGAAATGTCGGGGTATTTTTGTTGTTGCGGGATTATTCCCGGATTTAGCCAGAACGGTGGATTGGGCAAATTGTCGGCCGAATGGATCGTCGAAGGCGAGCCGACGCTGGATATGTTCGGTTGGGACATGGCGCGGTACGGGGCCTGGGCTGGCAAAGCCTTTACCAAGGAACGTGTTGGCGACCAATACGCCAACCGATTCAAGATCCATTTCCCAAATGAGGAACGCGCCGCCGGTCGTCCCGTGCGCACGCGGCCGGTTTACGAAATGCAAAAGGCCATGGGCGCGCATTTCGGGCTGAACTTTGGCTGGGAACATCCGCTTTGGTTCGCGGCTAAGGGGGAACCCGACACTGAAACCTATGGTTTTACGCGGCAGAACTGGTGGGAGCCTGTTGGGCGTGAAGTCCGTATGTTGCGCGAAAATGCGGGCATCCTCGATATCTCAAACTTTGCGAAATACCGCGTTAAAGGACCGGGGGCGGAGAGTTGGCTGAACGCGTTGTTTGCCAATCGGATGCCGCGCGAGGTCGGACGATCCTGCCTGACACCGCTGATTGGCAAGCGCGGCGGGGTTGCAGGTGATTTCACTGTGACGCGGCTGGAAGAGGACGCGTTCTGGATCGTCGGATCTGGCATGGCCGAGCGGTTTCACTTGCGGTTTTTCCGCGCAATCCCCCTGCCCGATGGCACGACATTCGAAAGCCTGACCGAGACGGTCGCCGGATTTAACGTGGCTGGTCCAAAAGCGCGCGACGTGTTGGGGCGGCTGACCAACGCAGACTTATCCAATGACGGCTTTCCCTTTATGCGCTCGCGGCGGATCACAGTTGCAGGCGTCGATTGCGTCGCGATCCGTGTGTCTTTTACAGGTGATCTCGGTTGGGAATTGCACTGCGCCGAAAACGATCAAATCGCGCTTTATACCGCGCTATTAGCGGCGGGTGCGGACGTTGGTGCAGGCCCGGTCGGGGGCCGGGCCTTGATGTCCATGCGGCTTGAAAAGGGATATGGCTCTTGGGGGCGCGATTACAGCCCGGAATACTGGCCGCATGAAAGCGGGCTGGCCGGTTTGATCAAGGCGGATAAGGATTTCCTGAACAAAGCGGCTTGGGAATCGATTGCCGAGCAACCCGCGCGCGAAACTATGGTGCTTTTAGAGGTCGATGCCACGACGGCAGACGCAAGCGGCAGCGAGCCGATCTTTGCGGCAGACGGCACGCCGATCGGTCAGGTCAGTTCTGGAGCCTATGGGTATTCTGTCGGGAAGTCTTTGGCACTGGCATATCTAAAGGCCGGCACGGCCAAACCCGGAGACACAGTCCACGTTGCGATATTGGGCGCACCGCATACAGCGCGTGTCCTCGCGCGGCCGCCGTTTGATCCAGATGGCCTGCGGCTTCGCGACAGACTGGCCTAATCTCGGCTTGCCAAGGGCGGCGGCAAAGGCCAAACCCTGAGCCATGACATCGAAGAATGTTCTCTGTATCGGGTCGGTCCTTTGGGATGTGATTGGACGCGCCAGCGCAGTGATGCGGGTCGGATCGGACGTGCCGGGACGGATCACGCGGATACCGGGTGGCGTTGCGATGAACATTGCGATGACCCTGCGACGCTTTTCGATGAACCCGATCCTTCTTACCGCAGTCGGTCACGACGAAGAAGGCGACGAACTGATCGCTGCTGCGGATCGCTTGGGAATGGACACCGGATTTGTCTATCGCTCGGAAGATTTGCCGACGGATATCTATATGGCAATCGAGGGCGCAAACGGGTTAATCTCCGCGATTGCCGACGCCCATTCTCTTGAAGCTGCTGGGGCAAAAATCCTGCGCCCCTTAAAAGACGGACGCCTCGGGTCCGAGGTGACACCTTACGCAGGCCAGATCGCTCTGGACGGCAATCTTACTGAAGAACTGCTGAGCGAGATCGCCAAGAGCCCTTTGTTCATGGCCGCTGACTTGCGCGTCGCTCCGGCCTCGCCGGGCAAAGCCGAACGCCTGTTATCTCTGCTCGATTGCCCCAATGCGACGATTTATGTGAACCTCGAAGAAGCCGGGCTTTTATGCAAAGAGGTGTTCACATCTGCAGCAGAAGCGGCGAGCGCATTGCTTAGCCGGGGCGCGGCGAACATCCTTGTCACCGACGGTGGACGTGCCGCCGCGCATGCCAGTGCGGCAGGTGTTCTGACGGCGACACCGCCCGAAGTGTTGGTGACGCGGGTCACGGGCGCGGGTGATACATTCATGGCTGCTCATATGGCCGCCGAAGCGCGTGGTGATGGGCCGGATGCGTCGTTGAACGCGGCTTTGCGCGCGGCCGCTGTTTATGTCTCAGGAGACGTGCCGTCATGAACTTACCCATGGACTTTTCGGCCGATGTCGCCGCTGCGCGCGCCGCGGGGTCTGCGATTGTCGCCTTGGAATCCACGATTATCACTCACGGCATGCCCTACCCCCAAAACGTCGAAACCGCGCAGCTGGTCGAACGCGAAGTGCGCACGCATGGGGCGACACCTGCGACAATTGCTGTGATGAACGGACGCCTAAAGATCGGATTGTCAGACGCCGAATTGGAAGACCTGGCGCAGGCGAGCCAGGTAGCAAAGCTGTCGCGGGCTGACATCGCAGCCTGTATCGCCCATGGCGGCATTGGTGCCACGACGGTGGCCGCGACAATGATTGCAGCCAACCTCGCCGGGATCAGCGTGTTTGCCACTGGCGGCATCGGCGGTGTTCACAAAGGTGCCGAGACAAGTTTCGATATTTCGGCTGACTTGGGCGAACTGGCGCGCACGCCGGTAACTGTGGTTGCTGCCGGGGCCAAGGCAATCCTCGATGTTCCGAAAACACTCGAAGTCCTGGAAACTCAGGGCGTTCCGGTCATTGCTTTCGGACAAGACGATTTTCCGGCCTTTTGGTCACGAACGTCGGGCCTCATGGCTCCTTTGCGGATGGACAGCGCCGCAGAAATTGCCAATGCGCACCTTATGCGCGGCGTATTGGGCCTTTCCGGCGGGCAACTTGTCGCGAACCCGATCCCCAAAGCGTCCGAGATTTCCGCACAAAGCCTCGCGCCTCTCATTGCCCAAGCAACGCAAGAAGCCGCAGAGCAAGGCGTTTCTGGCAAGGGTGTTACACCGTTCTTGCTACAGCGCCTCTTTGAGTTGACCGATGGCGCATCTTTGACGGCAAACATTGCGCTTGTGCTTAATAATGCACGCCTTGCCAGTGAAATCGCCTGTTGCCTTGCCAAACCGGCTGGAAACGATTGATTTTCTGATGCCCCATTGCCCCTCTTTGAACGCGACCTTAAGTTCACGCCGAAGCCGCCGGATATAAGCCAATGAGTAAACCCTTCGACGACACGCCAGAGCCGCCGCGCAAAAAGCGCAGTTTCTTTTCGTCTTTCCGATCCTCGTTCCTGACGGGCCTTGTGGTCATAGCACCGATCGCGCTGACCTTGTGGTTGATCTGGACCGTTGCGGGATGGGTCGACAGCTGGGTTTTGCCATTTGTCCCGCTATGGCTGCGTCCCGATCAATACATCGGGCTCAATATTCGCGGTGTTGGTGTCTTTGTGTTTTTGATCTTTACAATCCTCGTCGGCTGGATGGCAAAGGGACTGATCGGTCGCTCTTTCCTGACCTGGGGCGAGGGTATGGTGCAAGGCCTTCCTGTGGTAAGGTCAATCTATAACGGTTTGAAACAAATAGCAGAAACCGTTTTTGCGCAATCGGAATCCAGCTTTGATACGGCCTGCCTCGTGGAATATCCGCGCAAGGGTATCTGGGCAATTGCGTTCATCTCGACCTCGGCCAAGGGCGAAATTGCCGACAAAATAGAAGGTGAGGACGACAAGACGGCGGTGTTCTTGCCAACCACGCCAAACCCGACGTCTGGATTCTTATTGTTTGTGCCGACTAAGGATGTGATGGAATTGGACATGAGCGTTGAAGATGCGGCAAAACTGGTGATTTCCGCCGGGCTTGTCTATCCGAGCGGTAAGTCAGAACAGCCGACGCCTATTGGCGAAGTCCGTCAACCCCCGGCCCGTGCCTCTTGATCTGTGCTGCTGCGCTTGTATCGTGCGCGAAAGCAAAAATTCGGACGGATCGTAAATGAAAACACGCATTCTAAACGTCAATCCGCTTGTGGCGGTGTTTGACGATGTGTTTGGTCAGGATGTGGCGGATGCGGCAATTGCGGCAGGCAAGGATCGTCTTGAACAACCGACCTACGGCACCGACGAAGGTCGCGTGGTTGGCGAAAAACGGACGCATCACGCCGCGCTTGTCGATCAATGGAGCGATCCTCTTTTGACCGAACTGATGACCCGGATTTCAGGCCTTGTACGATTGCCGCCCGAACATGCCGAGACGTCTAAATTGCTCCGTTACGAAGGGGAACAATTGTTCGATGTGCATCTTGATGGCTATGACGAAAACGGCGCCACGCGCGAAGATTTCCTGAAAGGCGGTCAGAGACTTTTCACAACCCTCTGTTATCTCAATGATATTAACGAGGAAGGTCACACCGCATTCCCCAACCTCAAGGTCGCGGTTAAGCCAAAGCTTGGCCGTGTTTTAGTGTTTGCGAACAATCGTTTAGGGTCAAACGAAGTGCATCCTGACAGCGCGCATGTCGGATTTGGGCCGACGGAGGGCCTGAAGTGGGTTCTGACAGTGTGGTGGCGCGAACACCATTTCCATATTCCGCGCAGCTACCCCCCTGCGGACGGTGAGTTTTTAGTGTATTAATGTCTCTGCGCATTCCGTTGCGCGTTTCGTTAGGGATTGATCCATGAATTATCTCAAGCCTGCTGCAGTTGCGGCTGCATCTCTCGCGATGTCGACCACGCCTATGCCTGCCGGCGGAGCGGCCGAGCCATTGATGGAACCTGAAGTGATCGTGGCAGAATCTGCGGCTGCGTCGTCGGGCGGTTTTGTGGTGCCATTGATTTTGCTGGTTATTCTGGCAGCAGCGGCAAGTTCCTCTGGTGGCAGCACCCCGCGCGAGTGATCCCTCGCAAGACGCTTATTCGTACATTTCCGCCAGATTTGCACTTGATGACACACCAATCTTATCGCGGTGATCCTTCAGGAATGTGTCAGCTGCCACCCGTCCAGCATCCCGCAATTCGATGATGACGCCCTGTGTTGGGACCGTTTTTGAGGCGACGCTGAGATCAGTCATGAGTTCATCATCAGCGATCATATGGACCAAAACCTGCTTCATCGCGCCGTCTTCAACCGCACCCTCACTGATCAAACGCTGGACAAAACTGATTGCCCGCAATTCACGCAACAGAGACGAGTTGAAACTGATCTCGTTGATCCGGTTCAGGATTTCGCGCGGCTCCTTCGGGACACCGTGGCGAATGATAGGGTTAATATTGACCACAACGATGTCGTCAGGAAGGTCTTTGTCGAACAGCGGGAAAAGTGCCGGGTTCCCTGTATAGCCGCCGTCCCAATAGAATTGCCCGTCAATTTCGATGGCTTGAAACGACGTCGGCAGACAGGCCGAGGCGAGAATTGCCTTTGTGGTGATTTCAGAGCCGGTAAAGACCTTTACCTTACCGGTCTCAACATTTGTCGCGCAGACAAAAAGTGCAGGCCCTTCTTCAGCGCAAACCGCCTCGTATTTAAAGCGCGAGGCGATGCTCTCAAGCGGGTTGCGGTAAAAAGGGCCATAATGATACGGCGAAAACACCCGCGACGCGGCATCAACCATGGTAAAAGGCATCGAATACTCAAGGGCTTGGCTGATGGCGCCCGCGCTTGGACCCATTCCGGTCATCCATCCGGTCAGACGCAAGTCACCCAATGATCCGACCCGTCCCCAGAGCCAGTCGAGATTTTCACGCGCGCCTTCCCGACCTCCGGTGAGCAATCCAGCTTTCAACGCCGCACCATTCAACGCCCCGGCCGACGCCCCCGACATTGCAGAGATTTCAATCTCGTCGTCGTCCAAAAGGCGGTCCAGAACGCCCCAGGTAAAGGCCCCGTGCGCGCCGCCGCCCTGAAGGGCAAGATTTATCTTCTTTGCCAATGGGACGCCTTACTGCGATGTCCAGCCGCCGTCGGCGGCGATGGTGGTTCCGGTGATTTGTGACGCGGCATCCGAGCACAAAAACGTAACAATGCCCGCCAATTGCTCGACCGTGACGAATTCCTTGGAAGGCTGCTTGGCAAGGATGACTTTGTCGATCGCCTCGTCTTGCGAGATACCGTATTCTTTCGCCGTCGCTGGGATCTGCTTTTCGACCATCGGTGTCAAAACATAGCCCGGGCAAATGGCATTCGCAGTGATCGGCTCTTTGGCGGTTTCCAGGCCGACGACTTTGGTCATGCCGACGACGCCGTGTTTCGCCGTCACATAGGCCGATTTGAAGGGGCTGGCCCGCAAACCATGGGCTGAAGCGATATTGATCACCCTGCCCCATCCTGCCTTGCGCATCATCGGCAAGGCTGCGGCCGTCGTGTGAAAGACCGAAGACATGTTGATCGCTATGATCGCGTCCCATTTATCAATCGGGAAGTCCTGTACCGGAGCCACATGCTGAATACCGGCGTTATTGATCAGGATATCGCAAGCGCCAGCCTGTTCGATGAGATCGCGACAATCGGAGGACTTAGACATATCGGCGCGGATATAGCGCGCGGTTACGCCAAACTCTGCTGCAATGTCTGCGGCGAGTTTGTGATCGCTGTCATCGTCTGTGTAAGAGTTTAGCACGACATTCACGCCGACCTTGGCCAGTTCTCTCGCCACACCCAAACCAATGCCTGAGTTCGATCCGGTGATGACGGCAGTTTTTCCTTTAAGGGACATAAGGTTGGCTCCTTGGCTTTGCGGATGCGGCATTGTTGTTGCGGCGCAGCATAGTGTGGTCAGAGATCGGGTGCCACTTAGAAATCGCGGTTCGAATACGCGCTGAGCGCGCGCGCGCGACCCGCTTCCAGTGAAACAACCGGCTCACTTGGATACCCTGCACTTGGTGACAGAGCCCAGCTTTGCGGGATTGCATCAAAGTACGACAGTGCGGTTTCGGACGGGGCGGCATTGCCCTCGGCGATCCAGGTCGTGTCATAGACGCGTTTTGCGTCAAATTTATCGAGTTGCGTGACAGGATTGAAGACCCGGAAATACGGGGCGGCATCGGGTCCACACCCAGCCGTCCATTGCCAGCCCATCGCGTTCGAAGCCGGATCCCAGTCGGTCAGACAGTCCTCAAACCATGTCTGTCCGATACGCCAGTGGCTCATGAGATGTTTGGTAAGATAGCTTGCGACGATCATCCGGGCGCGGTTGTGCATCTGCCCTGTGACATACATTTCGCGCATGGCAGCATCGACAAACCGAATGCCTGTGCGGCCCTGCTTCCATGCCAGTACTTCGGCGGTGTCTTCGTCTTGGTTCCATGGAAATGCGTCCCATCCTTCGCGCCAGTTGTCGCGCACGATGTGGGGAGTGTGCCAAATCAAATGGTAGGCAAATTCGCGCCAGACCACTTCTTTGACGAAGTGTTCCGCACCATTTTTGCCCTCGTCCATCGCGCGTTGACCAGCGTGCCACAAAACCCGTGGAGATATTTCTCCCCAAGCGAGATTTTCGCTGAGGCCGGACGTTGCGTCTTCGCCCGGAAAATCGCGCCGGGATTTGTAGTCATGGACCTTTTCATCGATGAACAGATCAAGCCGCGCAAGCGCCGCGTCCTCTCCAAGTCTCAGATGTTTTTTCACAACGCCTGCCCCACGGTTCATGGAGGCAGCAAGGTTCCACTTTGCGGGATTGTCCGACGCAGGCCAGGCGTCCGGGGCGGGCAGCGATTTCGGAGGTGGCAGCGAGGCACCGACGTGAACGTCTTTTACGGCACGCCAAAACGGCGAATAAACTTTGTAAAAGCCGCCGGTCTTGGTTTTGACGCTCCACGGCTCAAACAAAAGATGCGCACTAACACTGGCAGCATCCTTTCCGTCCTCGACCAAAGCAGACTTTACGGCGCTGTCACGCGCGATCTGATCCGGGTCGTAGGCCCGGCCCCACCGCACGGCATTCGCGCCGGTTTCCGCCATCACGGACCGCAGCACATCCAACGCAGTCCCGCGCCGAAAGATCAGGCGCGACCCCAGTGCTTCAAGGGTTTTCGCAAAAGTCTCAGCCCCAAGCCCAAACCGCCAGAGCGGACAAGATCCGTATGTCTCGAACACCTCGTCAAGGATGAACACCGGAACGATCGGTCGATCCATGTCGAGGCAAGCTTGTAAAACAGCGTTGTCGTGCAGCCGCAATTCGCGCCGCACCCACCAGATGACGGGAGATTTGTCTGTCATAGCGTCCTCGATCAGATCATAACACGTGATCTAGGGCCGATATCAGACGGTCAAGTTCGCCATCAGATGTGTAGTGTGTGAAAGACACGCGTAATAGACCGTGGGCGGGATCGATTCCCATGGCCTGCAAAGGGCGCGGCGAATAGAAATCCCCGCCCCCGGCGTTGATATTGTGACTGGCAAGATCATTCGCGATGTCCTCGCCACGGCGCTTGGCCAGTAGTCCGACCGTTGGCGCACGCAGAGAGGCGTCCATTGGGCCAATCAGGCGCAGCGAGTTCTTGGTCGATAAAAAATCAAGCAATCGCTGTAATAATTCCGATTCACGGGCGCGCATCGCATCATGCACAGCCGCGGCGCGCGCGCTTGCCTTGGCCTGAGGACCGCCCAATTCGGCATAAAGCGTATCGACATAATCCGCCATTCCAGCGCAGGCCGCGATTTGTGCATGATCGTCGCCCGCAGGCGTGAACCGCTTGTAAAGCACACCTCCGTTAAAATTGTGGCCTTGATTGGGGAGCGCCTCGCCCAAGGGTCTTCGGACAATCATGATCCCCTGATGGGGTCCATAGGTCTTGTAGGCCGAAAACATATAAATGTCGCACCCAAGCTCGGCGACATTGGGAAATCCGTGGGGCGCATAGCTGACGCCATCGACGCAAACGGCGACACCCTCTGACTTGGCCTGCCGGGTGATCGCGGCGACGTCATTGATTTCACCTATGACGTTCGAGCAATGCGGAAAGCACAACAACCGCGCGCCCTTTAAGAGTGGCTTAAGCGTCACTGGATCAAGATGCCCCGTTTCAGGGTCGATCTGCCATTCGCGCACCTCGATGCCAGCCTGTGCCAGCCGACGCCATGCTCCGGTATTGGCCTCGTGGTCCTGATTGGTCACAATAATCGCATCGCCGGGTTCCAGCCATTCGCGAAAAGCCTGCGCCAAGACATAGACGTTCTGCGTGGTAGACGGGCCAAAGCAAAGCTCGTCGTTGTCGACACCCAACATGGCGGCGAGCCGGGTGCGCGCTTCGTCCATTTCGGCCCCGCCCACACGGCTTGCCGGAAAGGCCCAATAGGGCTGTACTTTGCGTTCGCGGTAAAAGCGCTCAAGTCGCTCAGTCACAAAGCGGCAGGGATAAGATCCGCCTGCACTTTCAAAGAAGGATTGGTCCGCCAGTGAGGGCTCTTGGAATGCCGAAAATAATGCGCGAACGACGTCGATGTCTAGGTCTTTCAAGGAATTGGCCTTCAATATGTCTGTATCTCAATACAATGACGGGCAGGATTGGTGAAGGCAATGCAGCGATTTTCGTGGGGATGCTGCGACCGTTCGAAAGACGCCAGGACAGAGCGTTACGGATGCCAAATTTGCGTGCGGAATGGGGTTGGGTTTCGTTTTGGTTGGGCTCAGGGTATAGAAAGTTTTGAAAGAAACATTTCGCAAAAGATATTTCCGCGTCAGAGTGAACTTAAGACAGAATAAAAATGGGAGGGACAACAAATGCCAGTCAAACCGGCAATCACTGATTTACCGATACGCGTTGCTAAATCAGGTTTCTACAAAGGCTTTACAAAGGACGTCACTATTACGTCCAAGATCGCGGTTGGCGCTTTAATCTTGTGGGCCATCGCGTTTCCGGAACAAGCGGCCAGCGTCTTAGGCGCTTTGAATACGATCATTTTGGGGACTTTTAGCTACTGGTACGTTTATGTGATGGCGTTCTTCGTCATCCTTTGTTTTGCTCTGGCTCTTTGGCCAGCGGCGGGCCGTCTCAAACTTGGACTGGAAGGTGACAAACCGGAATTCTCGAATTTCTCATGGTTTTCCATGATGTTCGGGGCGGGTATTGGTATCGGTATGCTTACGTTCGCAACTGCCGAACCGATGTATCACTTCGGCGCGAACCCCAGCACAATTCAGGGGCTGACCGAAGGCAGCACGGCTGGAAACGTCCGGGATGCTTACATCTGGTCGTTCACCCACTGGGGTCTGGCCGCGTGGGCGTCTTATGCGATTGTCGGTCTGGCATTGGCCTATTTCTCGTATCGCCGCGGTCTTCCACTGACGATCCGCTCGGCTTTGACACCGATTTTCGGCCGGACGCTTTCCGGGCCGGTTGGGCATGCTGTGGACGTCGTTGCGGTTGTCGCCACCGTTCTCGGTGTTGCACAGACGCTTGGATTTGGTGTCGAGCAATTCGTTTCGGGTCTGGTGCGTATCGGATTTGGAGACTGGTTGCAGAACACTGCAGCTGACGGCTCCGTAAGTTCATCCAATGCCGGCATCGTCGTGGCCCTCATCGTGATCATGGGCGCGTCGACGTTGTCCGCTCTTTCGGGCGTCGGCAAAGGGATCAAGTGGCTGTCCAACATCAACATGGGTCTGAGCTTCTTTGTGCTCTTCTTCTTCCTGATATTCGGATCCACGTTCTTTGGTCTGACCACATTGTTCGTTGGCATGTGGGATTACCTTATCTCCATTCCAAGCAACATCTTCACCGTCTGGTCTCCTGTCGCAGCCGAGACTTTCTCCTCGGTGGTTCCGGCATCGGTTCAGGCTTTGCCTGCTGAAGATCTGGCCAGCGTCTACAGCGCAGCAACAAGCCCGTGGGGCACTTTGCAGTCCTTCACAGAGGGCTTGCCTGCGTCTGCAGCAGCTTTGCCACCTGCGGATGTTGCAGCGGCCTATGGCGCGGCGACAGAAAGCCGGTTGTCCGGCTGGCAAGGTGCCTGGACTATCTTCTACTGGGCATGGTGGATTGCGTTTGCGCCTTTCGTCGGCGTGTTCTTGGCGCGTATCTCGAAAGGACGGACGATCCGTGAATATGTTCTTGGTGCCCTGATCATCCCCGCAATCATGTGCTTTGTATGGTTCGCTTTGGTAGGCGGCACGGCAATTGATCTGGAACTCACGGGTGTCGCGGATGGCGCAATTGCCGGCGCGGGCCAGGCGGATCAGCTATTCGCGATGCTGGCGGTCATGCTGAGTGATGGTTTGGCTTATGCCATGTCGGTTCTGGTGGTGGTTTTGCTCCTCACCTATCTCGTGACATCGGCAGACAGCGCGGTTTTGATCATCAACACGATCAACGCGGCTGGCGACGAAGGCCCTAAAGCACGGCCTCATATCCTGTTTTGGGGTGCGGCGCTGGCACTTGTTGTTGGTGGTCTGATCATCGCTGGTGGTTTGGGTGCAATCCAGACGGCCATGGTGATTGGCGCACTGCCATTCAGTTTTGTCATGGTGCTGATGGGTGTCTCGCTGATCAAGGCGATCTGGCGCGACAGCAAGCGGCAAAAGCACGGTCTGCCAACGACACATGTCGAAGGTGTCCCTGCGGAGTAACCGCCTGAACCAAACGATCAAAGACCCCGGTGCGCAAGCGGCGGGGTCTTTTTTTGTGGAGATGAAAGCCGGCTATGCCCGGCGCATTGGATTGCAAGATGCGGGGGCTATCCTGCAGCGGCAAGCGTATCTCCGGCGATCTTGCTCTCGGCCATCTTGGCGGCAAGGCGTTCCTGAGCGGGCGTCACATAATCATCCATTATTGTGCGGATGGATTTGATCTCTTGTTCGGTTCCCGACGCCAAGCGCAAAGGCTTTTCACCATTGATAAGGTAAATCAGGCAGTGGCAGTCCGGACCATCGATTGACTTGGTCATGCCGACCCCGATAATCCGTTCAATATCCACGGTGGCAAGCACCTCTCCGCGACCACGCGGATTGCGCGATACAAAGCGGATTTCACGTCGCACGCGGTCGACTTGTACTTCGGGGCGAAATCCCCGTGCCGAAATTGAGATGATTAAGCCACCTGAAACACCCAGAACGGCCGTCAGCATCAGCTTCATTGCGATCATTTCGCCGCCATAGAGACTGCCGGGCAGGATCCATTGGCCAAAGGCGCTCAACAAAAGAACACCCCCCAGGAACGTCAACGCCCACTCAGTCAACGTCTCGCCCTTGTCTTCTTTCATGTCCGCAGGCCGGAGGCGAAACCCCCAGGGCATATTGATGAATTCAAGTCCCGGCTTGTCGGGGTCGATGTTTCCTGTGCTGCGTAATGCCATAAGGCGCGCGTCCCTTGGTTTCCAAAGTCTGAACACGATTTATCAGGCAATAAGGGCAACTTTTGGACAGGGTTGCATCACGAATGTGGACGTGTATAAGCCGCTGATCCGCCGCAAGAATGCTTGACCGGTGCAGCCTCTCGTGGACGAGAGCGGCGGATGAGCCCTCGTCCTTTGAAGTGCGCCCTGAAAATGATGGAGATCGCATGCCACTTTACGAGCATGTCATGATTGCGCGTCAGGACTTGTCCAACACGCAAGCCGAAGGCCTTATCGAACATTTTGGCACAGTCCTTGCTGACAATGGCGGAAGCCTTGTCGAGAACGAGTACTGGGGCGTCAAAACGATGGCCTACAAGATTAATAAAAACCGCAAGGGCCACTACGCCTTTCTGAAAACCGATGCCCCGGCACCGGCGATTCAGGAAATGGAGCGTCTGATGCGTCTGCACGACGACGTGATGCGTGTTCTGACCATTAAGGTCGACGCACACGAAGAAGGCCCCTCGGTTCAAATGCGTAAATCCGACGAGCGTGATGCCCGTCGTGAACGCCGTTAAGAAAGGAGCATAAGTCATGGCTGGTAAACCATTTTTCCGCCGTCGTAAGGTCTGTCCTTTCTCGGGCGATAATGCACCAAAGATCGACTACAAAGACTCGAAATTGCTGCAGCGCTATATCTCTGAGCGTGGCAAGATCGTTCCATCCCGTATCACTGCCGTTTCGGCCAAGAAGCAGCGTGAGCTGGCCCGTGCAATCAAACGCGCCCGCTTCCTCGCCCTTCTGCCGTACGCTGTGAAATAAGGAGACCTCATCATGCAAGTTATCCTTTTGGAACGTGTGGCCAAGCTTGGTCAGATGGGCGACATCGTATCTGTCAAAGACGGATATGCGCGCAACTATCTGCTCCCACAAAAGAAGGCGCTTTGGGCATCCGAAATCAACATCAAGCAATTTGAAGTTGAAAAAGCTCAGCTCGAAGCCAACAACCTTGAGACCAAAAAAGAGGCCGAAGCCATGGCCGGTCGTTTGGGCGGACAACAGTTTGTTGTCATTCGTTCTGCGTCGGACGGCGGATCGCTTTATGGGTCGGTGACCACTCGTGACGCCGCTGATGCGGCCACCGAGGCGGGTTTCTCGGTTGATCGCAAGCAGGTTGTCTTGACGGCTCCGATCAAAGATCTGGGTATGCATTCGGTGATTGTCGTTCTTCACCCCGAAGTTGAAGCCACGATCGAATTGAACGTGGCCCGTTCGGTTGAAGAAGCTGAATTGCAGGCTGCTGGTATCAACGTCGCAGATCAGGCCGCGGAAGACGAAGCGGCCGCCGAGCTTGAGATTGCAGAACTATTCGAGGATATCGGCGCGGCCGAACTTGATGAGCTGGAAACCGGCGATGCACCGTCTGGCGACAATGCTTCTACTGACGAGGCTGCGGACGCAACAGACGACGAAGAAAAAAGCTAAAGCTTTCTGATAATCACGAAATACAAAGGCCGCCCACTGGGCGGCCTTTTCATTTAAAAACCATTCATTGAGCGGCGATCTTTAACCATTATGCTCGCGAATTTTTTCCGCGGCGTCTTTGTCAAAAGTGACGCCGTTTTCTTCAAGAAGCTGATCCAATTCGCCGGACAACGTCATCTCTGTGATGATGTCGCAGCCACCCACAAATTCGCCTTTTACATACAGCTGCGGCACTGTTGGCCAATCTGAATAGTCCTTAATGCCTTGGCGCATTGCATCATCAGCCAGGACGTTCACATCGGCAAACTCGACGCCCATGAAATTCAACACGCCTGCTACGCGGCTGGAAAAACCGCACTGCGGCATCGATTTCGTGCCCTTCATGAACAACACAACATCGTTCGAGGTCACAGTTTCTTTTATCTGTTCTTGAGCGGACATTCGTTTTCCTATGTCTATTCCGGCGCTTTGGTGGTCAATGCCAGCGCGTGAAGGTCACCGTTCGGACCATCCATTTTGCCTTTAAGTGCAGCATACACAGCGCGCTGTTGCTGCACCCGGTTCTGCCCCCGGAAACTCTCGTCGATCACCATTGCGGACATATGAACGCCGTCGTCACCTTGAACGGTGATTTGAGCGTCGGGAAATGTTTCGCGTAGCAGAGCTTCGATTTCGTGGGTTTGCATGGGCATCGTCGGACGGTCTCCTGTTCGTCTTAGTGAGATGTAGAGCGGCGGGGTGGACCTTGCAAGGTTGGCGCGCCAGTCTTTAACTGAGGGGCGCTGCCCCTCACACTCCCCGAGGTATTTTCGAAAGGATGAATTTGGATTTAAGTGATGCTTTCTTCGAAGGCAGATCGATAAACGGCCGAAAGCTTTTCGAGCGGAGCCGTGGCGGTATCAAGAGTTACGTCGACACCTGCAA
This sequence comes from Boseongicola sp., assembly GCA_029287375.1. Classification (GTDB taxonomy): domain Bacteria; phylum Pseudomonadota; class Alphaproteobacteria; order Rhodobacterales; family Rhodobacteraceae; genus Boseongicola. The sequence continues at coordinate 19,674 of JARFRG010000001.1, forward strand.
AGACGCCTACGATCGATGCCGGAACGTCTGCAGCGAGGGCCTTTGCAAAAAGCCCGTCCAGTTTTTCGGGTTTTATCGCCAAGATATAGCGCGCCTGATCCTCGCCAAAAAGAAGTGCCGTTCCTTTAACATTGAGCGTTACGCCTATGTTTGCAGCATCAGCCAATTCAAATGCGGCCAAGGCCAAGCCACCGTCCGACAAATCGGAGGCTGCTGAGATCAACGGCCCACTTTCGCGTACAAAGGTGCCATTGCGTCGTTCGGCGTTAAGATCTACGTGGGGCGCGTCGCCATCTTCGCGCCCGAAGGCCTCGGCAAGCAGCGCAGATTGACCAAGATGGCCATTGGTTTCCCCAATCAGGACCGCGATGTCGCCTTCTTTGGGCAGCCCGGAAATCAGCGCTTCGGGTGTTTCGATCAATCCGACGGCCCCAATGGTAGGCGTTGGCAAAATCCCCTGCCCGTCGGTTTCATTGTAGAGCGAGACATTGCCCGAGACGATTGGTGTGTCCAGAGCGAGACACGCTTCGCCGATGCCTTTGATGGCGCCAACGAGCTGGCCCATAATCTCTGGTTTTTCGGGATTGCCAAAATTCAGATTATCAGTTGTCGCCAGAGGTCTTGCACCGACAGCCGACAAGTTCCGGTAGGCTTCGGCGACCGCCTGTTTGCCACCTTCGATGGGATTTGCTTTGACATAACGAGGGGTTACATCAGAAGTGAAGGCTAGCATTTTCCGAGTGCCATGCACACGCACCACGCCTGCACCCAAGCCTGGGGCCTGCACTGTATCCGCCATGACCTGACTGTCGTATTGCTCCCAAACCCAATGCTTACGAGCATAATTCGGTGATCCGATCAGGGCCATCAGCCCAGCGATCGGGTCAATGTCGGGGATGTCGCCCATTGGCGCGGCTTTCGGTGTTTCCAGCCAGGGCCTGTCGTATTCCGGAGCCGTAGAGGCCAGCTTTGAAAGCGGCAAATCGGCCATGACCTGATCATTGTGTACGATAAGAAAGCGGTCCTCAGCGATAGTTTCTCCGACGATGGCAAAGTCGAGATCCCATTTGTCGAAAATTGCCTTGGCTTCGGCTTCTTTCTCAGGCTTCAAAACCATAAGCATCCGCTCCTGGCTTTCCGACAGCATCATTTCATAGGCCGTCATTGCAGTCTCGCGAACGGGGACAAGATTTAGGTTCAGCCTGATGCCCAACTTACCCTTGTCGCCCATTTCGACCGCAGAACACGTGAGGCCCGCCGCCCCCATGTCCTGAATAGAAATCACAGCACCAGAAGCCATCAATTCAAGTGTCGCCTCCAAGAGACGTTTTTCGGTAAACGGATCGCCAACCTGAACGGTCGGGCGTTTATCCTCGATTGTGTCGTCAAATTCAGCAGAGGCCATCGTGGCCCCGCCGACCCCGTCCCGGCCGGTCTTCGCCCCGAGATAGACAACGGGCATGCCGATGCCAGAGGCCGCCGAATAGAAAATCTTGTCCGCATCCGCGAGACCCGCCGCAAAGGCATTCACCAGACAATTCCCATTATAGGCTGCATGGAACCGGACCTCACCGCCAATCGTTGGCACACCGAACGGGTTTCCATAGCCGCCGACACCTTCGACAACGCCTGCAACCAACCGTTTGGTCTTGGGGTGACTGACCTCGCCAAACGACAGGGCATTCATCGCCGCGATGGGGCGCGCACCCATTGTGAACACGTCCCGCAGGATGCCGCCAACACCGGTCGCAGCACCTTGATAGGGTTCGATATAGCTTGGGTGGTTGTGGCTTTCCATTTTGAAAACAACGGCCTGTCCATCGCCAATATCAACGATTCCGGCGTTTTCGCCGGGGCCGCAAATGACCTGTGGTCCCTCAGTCGGCAGCGTCCTGAGCCACTTTTTTGAGGATTTATACGAGCAGTGCTCGTTCCACATGGCGGAGAAAATCCCAAGCTCTGTAAAGGTTGGCTCGCGGTTCAGAATACGAATGACTTCTGCGTATTCGTCAGGCGTCATCCCGTGGGCGGCGATCATTTCGTCTGTGATGTCAGGCTCGGTCATGGCGTCGGCCTCAAAAGGTCGGTGGCGGATTGGCCACGTCTTAAAAGACGCGGGGACGATGGGAAAGTGTTTATCCTTCAAACACCCGACAAACCCGGTCCAAAGCCGCTTTTTGGGTCAAACCAACCGATCGTGAGCGCGTTGTTGTAGGCGACGCAAGGCCTCGACGGCCTCTTCCGCGCGTCTTGATGGGACAAAGATATGATCGTGATGGGCGGCTGACACCACATTCGCGGGAATCTCGCGTTTTTCGAGAGCCCGTAGAACAGCGCGGGTCACACCGATGACATCGGGGGGGATATTCGCGAATAGAGTAATCTGGCGCAGGGTGAGATCAAAGATCAGGCCCAGTCGGACGGCCTCGGTACGAGGAATGATGAGGGACATTCCCTGGTCTTCTATGAAAACGGCGCGGGCGACCGCCATGGCGTCGCCAGAATCCGCGTTGTTCAGCATCGAACAATACACGAATGTTCCGGGCTGCAGGATTGGTGCCAGACTTGCCACGCTTTCCTGCAGGGCGCGTTCGGGGGTGTAATTGTCTGTCATAAAAACCATTTTCGAGCAATTTCAACCATATCGACGGTCTTGACGTTGTGTGGCAAGGGGAAAAGCGTTGTTTTGTTCAATCTCCGCGAAAAGCATCACATTGATCAATGCGCTTGCGCCCAATTCGCGCCCTGCCCGGCGTCTACCGTCAGGGGAACGCTCAAATCCACTGCTGGCATCGGAGCGCCCTCCATCACGTTACGCGCCACCGATATCAGCTCTTCAACGGCACTGTCTTCAACTTCGAACAATAGTTCATCATGGACCTGAAGCAGCATCGTTGCGGGTAATTTGGCAATCGCATCGGGCATTCTGATCATCGCGCGTCTGATCACGTCGGCGGCTGTTCCCTGTATCGGGGCATTGATCGCCGCACGTTTGGCGAAACCAGCATGTGGCCCGCGGTTGTTGATCTCTGGTGTATTGATCCTGCGACCGAACAACGTCTCGACATAGCCATGCTCTTTGGCAAAGGCGACTGTTTCGTCCATATAGGTTCTGATATTCGGGAAACGCTCGAAATATCGATCGATAAAACTCTGGGCTTCGTCCCGCGGTATCCGCAAATTGCGCGCAAGCCCGAACCCGGAAATTCCGTATATCACACCGAAATTGATCGCTTTGGCCTGCCGCCGCACATCGGGTGTCATCTTGTCAAGCGGAACGTTAAACATCTCAGAGGCCGTGGCCGCATGGATATCTTGTCCGTCCATAAAGGCTTGCTTCAGGGCATCGATATTGGCGATATCGGCGAGGATCCTCAACTCGATCTGGCTATAGTCCAGACTGACCAGTGTATGTCCCGGCGTCGCAACAAAAGCCTCACGGATGCGGCGCCCCTCTTCTGTACGCACCGGAATATTTTGAAGGTTCGGGTCCGTCGAGGCCAGCCGACCAGTGTTGGCACCGGCGATTGAGTAAGATGTATGAACGCGGCCGGTATCCAGATTGATGTGATCTTGGAGCGCGTCGGTGTAGGTGGATTTCAGTTTTTGAATCTGGCGCCAATCCAAAACCCGACCGGGCAGGTCATGCTCGGTTGCAAGGTCTTCCAGGACATCGGCGGGCGTCGCGTACTTTCCGTTCTTGCCTTTCTTGCCGCCCGGCAATGCCATCTCTTCAAAAAGAATTTCACCCACCTGTGCGGGGCTGCCGACGTTAAACGGATGCCCGACAATCGCGTGAATTTCGTCCTCAAGCTGCGCCATTTTCTGTGCAAAGGCATTGGACATCTTGGAAAGAACCTCGCGGTCCACCTTAATGCCAGCCATCTCCATCCGCGCCAAGACGGGTACAAGCGGGCGTTCGAGGGTTTCATAGACGGTCGTGACGCGCCGCTTGTGAAGCTCGGGCTTGAACGCTTGCCACAGGCGTAATGTTATATCTGCGTCCTCGGCTGCATATTTTACAGCATCATCCACGGCCACGCGATCAAAGGTGATTTGCGACTTGCCGCTGCCAATAAGCGATTTGATTTCAATCGGGTGATGTTCCAGATACCGCTCGGATAAAAGGTCCATTCCGTGGTTATGAAGCCCGGCATTCATCGCGTATGACATCAGCATCGTGTCATCAATCGGCGTCACATCGACACCGTATCGGGCGAAAATCTTGGCGTCGTATTTCATGTTCTGACCAATTGTCAGAACCGAAGGATCTGACAGAAGCGGTTTCAGCCGTGTCAGCGTTTCCTCCAGATCCAATTGCCCCGCGGCCATCTCGTTCGAGCCAAACAAATCATCGGCCGCCGACGCCTTGTGGGTCAGCGGGATATAACACGCCTGCCCTGCTTCGATGCACATCGATATCCCGACCAGTTCCGCCGTCATCTCGTTCAGCGCGGTGGTTTCTGTATCAACAGCCACATATCCTCGCGCATAGGCTTTCGCGATCCAGTCATCCAGGGCGCCGAAATCATTCACTTTCACGTACTTTGTCGGATCAAACGGCACGGCAGCGACGTCGTTCGCGCCCCCGGTGTCAACCCCTTCGGGCTCGGGAATAACCGGAACCTCAGCCCCAAGAGCTTCGGCCACGCGGCGCGTTGTGGTGCGAAACTCCATCTCGGTCAGGAACCCCAAAAGCTCCTCTGCGACGGGCTCCTTAACCTCCAAAGTATCAAGCGCGTAGCCAAGTTCCATATCGCAATCAAGCGTTACAAGCGTCTTCGAAAGCCGGATTTGGTCCGCGTGATCGATCAGGGTTTGACGGCGTTTGGGCTGTTTTATTTCTGCGGCACGTTCAAGAAGCGTTTCTAAATCCCCGTATTCATTTATCAAAAGCGCCGCCGTCTTAACCCCGATCCCCGGAGCACCCGGCACATTATCCACGCTGTCGCCTGCCAGAGCCTGAACGTCGATCACCCTGTCCGGCATCACCCCAAACTTGGCAACAACACCGTCACTGTCGATCCGCAGGTTTTTCATCGCGTCGAACATTTCAACGCCGCCGCCGACCAACTGCATCAGGTCTTTGTCCGAGGAAACAATTGTGACGCGGCCTCCGGCATCGCGCGCTTTACATGCGAGGGTCGCGATAATGTCATCGGCCTCGAACCCTTCTTGTTCCAGACAGGCGATATTGAAGGCGCGTGTGGCCTCGCGTGTCAAAGGCATTTGCGGGCGCAAATCCTCAGGCATTTCTTCACGGTTGGCTTTGTATAGATCATAAAGATCATTGCGAAACGTGTGACTGCCCTTGTCAAAGACGACAGCAGCATGCGTCGGCGCATCGGGGCCTTTGTTGTCCTCGACCGTTTTCCAAAGCATGTTCACAAAACCGGAGACCGCCCCGACCGGCAGTCCGTCGGACTTGCGCGTCAACGGAGGAAGCGCATGATAGGCGCGAAAAATGAAGGCCGATCCATCTATCAGATGCAGATGATGCCCCTTGCCGAATGCCATGTGCCGCGCCCCTTTTGTATTCTCGTCAGTGATGCCCGAAGGCACGAAGCGGCGCAACGTGATGCGCTCTCAAAGTCTGCATTTCAATGCCTGCAATTGCATCACTCAAGCGTTGCACCAACAGGCGGTGCATCGCGCAGGCCTGCCGCGATCTCAATACGCCAACGTGCATGCACGACCTCTTGAGGGATCCAGTCATAGCGCGTGTCATCGGTCACGGTCCCCCAAAACAAACGGCCCCCAAACCGCCATGGATCCAACACCATTGCATCCTCCAGCGCGCCGCCAGACGGGGCCAAAAGAGCCGTTGAATGATCAATCAGCCAATCGCTTTCGGAATTTGCAATGGCGCGCAAGACATCCAGAGTTTGAAATTTTTCGGCTTCCAGTCGATTTTCAAGATCCTGCGCCCAATGCCAGCAAAGCCCGCGAGGTCGCAGCCCCATATTCACCTTGGTATTATGTACCAATGGCGGATCGGTGATCTGATACCGCTCGGCAAGCGCAGCAGTATAGGAATAGCTGATCCGCGCGGCGCGTGCCGCTTCGACGGGGTCGATGTCCGGGCCAAGCGCGAGCAATCCCGCCTCAAGCCGCGCAATCTCGTCTGGCGCCACATCCACTGGCCCATAGCCACCACAAGCAGCCAGAACCATCAACATCACCACCGCATACGCGCGTCTTATCTTCTGCAAGCTTCTGCCTTTCTTCTTGGTTAAAATACTCAAAATGATCCATCGCGCTTCAGGACAGCGCTATCTGCCTTTGAATAGCCCACCAAGAATGCCGCGCACAATGCGCCGCCCGGTCGTTCCCTTCAATTCTTTGACGACAATCCGGGTCAAAGCATCCCCAAAACCACCGCTTGAACGGGTCGAACCACGCGAGGTCGATTGCCCCACCCGCTCTGCTTCATACCGTCGCCCAGCTTTGTACTCGCGCGCCGCGTCTTTGGCTTCTACTTCAAGACGTTCAGCATCTTCCGCCTCTTTGGCAGCTTGTGCTGCACGACCGCGCAGCACCTCAAACGCACTTTCACGGTCCTTTAGCGCCTCATATTTACCAGCAATGGGAGATGCGTTGATTGTCTCTTGCCGCTGGGATGCCGTGATCGGCCCAAGTTGCGACGATGGAGGCCGGATCAATGTGCGTTCGACCACGCCGGGGGCGCCTTTGGATTCCAGCATCGACGTAACCGCCTCTCCCGTTCCAACCTCGCGGATCGCGTCTTCTGTCGGAAAGCGTGGGTTGTCGCGGTAAGTTTCTGCGGCTTGCTTGAGCTGTTTGCGGTCCTTGGCGGTAAAGGCGCGCAAGGCATGCTGCACGCGGTTGCCAAGCTGGCCCAGAATGTCTTCGGGAACGTCAGCGGGGTTTTGTGTGACGAAATACACTCCAACCCCCTTGGATCGGATCAAACGGGCGACTTGCTCAACCTTGTCGACCAGCGCCTTGGGGGCGTCATCAAACAACAGATGAGCTTCATCAAAAAAGAACACAAGACGCGGCTTGTCCGGATCACCAACTTCGGGCAGTTCTTCGAAAAGCTCTGACAAAAGCCATAACAACGATGTCGCATAAAGCCGTGGTGATCCCATGAGCTTGTCGGCGGCAAGGATGTTGATGCGACCCCGCCCGTCAATATCCGTGCGCATGATGTCAGTCAGTTCCAACGCCGGTTCTCCGAAGAAATTCGCGCCGCCCTGGTTTTCAAGAACGAGCAACTGGCGCTGGATTGCGCCAATCGAAGCGGTCGAAATATTGCCATAGCGAAGCGACAACTCGGCGCGGTTTTCACCGAGCCAGACAAGCATCGCCTGAAGGTCTTTCAGATCAAGAAGCGGCAGCCCGTCCTCGTCTGCAACCCGCACCGCGATATTCAAAACGCCCTCCTGAGCATTCGTCAACTCAAGCAGGCGCGACAATAAAAGCGGCCCCATTTCGCTGACCGTGGTGCGAATCGGGTGGCCTTGCTGACCAAACAAATCCCAAAATGTCACCGGAAAGGATTCGTAATTGTAGTCGTCAAAACCGATTGTACCGGCACGCTTCGTGAAGGCATCGTGCAATTTGAAGGTCTCGGACCCGGCCCGCGCAAGGCCAGAAAGATCGCCTTTCACGTCAGACAAAAAGACCGGCACGCCGGCAGATGCAAAGCCTTCGGCCATAATCTGAAGGGTAACTGTCTTTCCGGTGCCGGTGGCGCCCGCGACCAGACCGTGGCGGTTCGCGTACTTGAGCAAGAGCCCTTGGTGGGTTGCATAACCTTCGCCGCCGCCACCCATGAAAATCGTATCTGCCACCTGCTACCCTCACATTTTTTGTTCGCGCTTGCGGGTAGAATAAACTGTTAACTTTTATGTGCCAGAGTGAACCTGTCCTAAGGCACATTGGGTGTTTTTGGGACACTTCCTCCCTGTTGACTGGCCGCGCCCTGAAAAGCGCGGTCTTTTTTACCTGTCGCAGACCCGAGGAAAAGTGATCACTTCCCTGTTGACGGAGCGTTTTTGCTGCAATAGCTTGCGAGCAATTAAAAAAGTCGGCCAGTCCGGCAGGGAGAAATGAAAAACAGGGTCTGGTTTCCAGGCCCTGTTTTTTATGGGCGAGACTGTGTTTCACAGGCCGTGAACGTGCCACCACGGCAAAGCCTTGCCGGCGCAACGCCCAAGGCCCTGACAGTCGGCGCAAGCCGTGCTAAGCCGCCCAAACACAACGTCCGCAGACATGGAGCATACATGACGAACGTGTTGAGAATTATAGGTTTTGGTCTGGCATTGGGTTTCTCTGGGACCGCATTTGCGCAAACAGACACGCCCGCCGAACCCGAAACGCCCGCCGTAGAGGCCCCCGCCGAAGATGTTCCAAGTGGCCCTCAGCCCGGTGATACATTTGTCGGCGCCACATTCTCGGATTGGGAATTGCGCTGCCTGCGACTTGAGAATGGCTCAGACCGTTGTCAGATGTATCAGCTTTTGCGAGATGGAACCGGCACTTCGGTTGCCGAGGTCAGCATTTTCGCGATCCCACCTGGCGGCCCGGCCGAAGCAGGTGCCTCGGTCATCACGCCGCTGGAAACACTTTTGACGGCCGATTTGCGCGTATCGGTGGATGGCGACAAAGCCCGTGTCTATCCCTACAGCTTTTGCACAGCAGACGGCTGCGTCGCGCGTCTTGGGTTCACGCCCGAAGAAATCACGTCATTCAAGCGCGGCGTTGCGGCGATGGTAACGCTGGTTCCAGCACTTGCCCCGGATCAAACCGTTGATCTGACCATGTCACTGTCGGGATTTACTGCCGCTTACGAAGACCTGCGCACACGTTCTGGTCTGAACTGATCTGATCGGGGGCCGTCAGGCCCCCGCCATCCGCCGGACCGCGCTGACCAGCTGCGCGGTGGAGCCATCCTTGCCCTCAGTGCCGACCTCACCCGCAACAACCGGCTCAAGCGCCTTGGCAAGCTCTTTACCAAGCTCAACCCCCCACTGATCATAGGAATTGATCCCAAGGATCGCGCCCTCGACGAACACACGATGTTCATAAAGAGCGATGATCTGCCCCAACACGTAAGGCGTCAGTTTTGGATAGAGCAATGTGGTCGATGGACGGTTTCCAGGAAAGACCCGATGCGCGGCCTGACGTTCCAGCTCGGCTCCGTCAAAGCTATCGGAAACGATCTGACGCGCCTCATCCAAAGTTCGCCCACGCATCAACGCCTCGGATTGCGCCAGACAATTGGCCACCAGAAGACGGTGTTGATGGGCAAGGTCGTCTTCAAAACCCTCCGCACCAATCATGAATTCGCACGGCACAACGCGTGTGCCTTGATGGATCAACTGGTAAAACGCGTGCTGGCCATTTGTTCCGGGTTCTCCCCAGACAACCGGCCCTGAATTTTCTGCAAGCGTCGTGCCATCCATTGCGGTGCGCTTGCCGTTGCTCTCCATTTCAAGCTGCTGAAGATACGCCGGAAGCCGCGAAAGCCGTTGCTCGTATGGCAAGACAGCGCGCGTGCCGTAACCAAGCCCTTGATTGTGCCAAATGCCTGTCAGGGCAAGCATGACAGGAAGGTTTTCAAGCGGTGCGGCGGCGCGAAAATGGGTATCCATCCATTGCCCACCCTGCAAGAACGCACGAAAGGCGTCTGGTCCGGTCGCGATCATCAACGCCAAACCGATCGGCCCCCACATCGAATACCGTCCGCCAACCCAGTCCTCAAACCCAAACACACGGTCCGCATCAATTCCAAAGGCCGCGGTTTTATCAGCAGCCGTCGACAAAGCCGCAAATTGCGCCGCCGGATCTGGGACAGTCTCACTCATCCACGCCTTGGCTGTCGCGGCGTTGGACATGGTTTCGATCGTCGTAAAGGTCTTGGAGGCCACAATGACAAGCGTCGTTCGTGCATCCAGCCCGCGCAACGTATCTGCAATATGTGCCCCATCTACGTTCGACACAAAATGACAGCGCGGGCCGTCGTGATAAGGCGCAAGCGACAGCGTGGCCATCGCGGGTCCAAGATCAGAGCCGCCGATACCTATATTGACCACGTCCGTGAAAGCGCCACCTGCCCCCGCGAACCGGCCCTCACGCACATCTGCCGCAAAGACCTCCATTCGGGCCAACGTGTCCAGAACGCCGGGCATGACATCAATGCCGTCGACCACGACCGGACCACCGTCAAGATTGCGCAGAGCGGTATGCAACACGGCGCGGCCTTCGGTTTCGTTGATCTTTTCGCCTGCAAACATCGCATCCCGTCGCGCAGGGACGCCCGCAGATTCGTAAAGGTTGATAAGGGCGTCGCGCCCGACCCCGTCCATCGCCGTTTTCGAGTAGTCAAACAGCAGATCACCGGCGCTGATTGAAAAATCCCGCGCGCGGTTTGCGTCGTCGAAGCGTGTCAGAATAGCTGTTTCAGCAGCGGCGCGCGCCACTGATTTTAATGTGCCAAAGTCCATGTTGTCCTCTTAAGGTGCCCAATGCACCGTCGCATGCGCCAACACGATAGAAACAGGCGCAGTCTCAGGTTTCAGTTTGCGCGCCGCCTCAAGAGCTGCGCGTTTTTCGGTGCCGGTGATAACCACATGCGTGGACATCGCGCCTTTTAACACCGGCGCTGTCAACGACAAACGGGGTTCCAGATCGTCTCCGGGGGGTGTCAGTGCCATAATAGGAGGCGCATCGCTGGCCAGCGCGTCTGGCAATTCGGGAGAACCCGGAAAAAGCGAGGCCGTGTGCATGTCGGCCCCCATCCCCAAAAGCAGGATTGAAATAGGAAGCTCTTCGCTTAGTTTTGCGCGCACAGCCGGCCAGTCGCCGTCGTCTTCTGCAACAAGGCGGATGAACTGCGCAACCGATGCGCGTCCGGTCAAAAGCCGCTCTCGAACCAGACGCTCATTCGACCGTGGATGGTCGGCAGGCACGCGGCGTTCGTCGGTCAACACCACATGCACACGTGACCAATCAAGATCTGCCGCAGACAATGCATCAAAGATCGGTCCCGGCGTCGTGCCACCCGGAACCGCCAATGATGCCCAGGGATGTTCCAGCAAGCAGGTGTTCAGTTCGCCCGCGATCCGGTTCGCGAGGTCGATCATCATCATTTCGCTATCAGGATAGGTCTCAAGATGCATGTATACCTTTCCGGCCTCCCAGTTTCGGGATCAGGCCTTGATGTCCAGCCAACGGCGTCCCTCGCGGTGCATAAGAACCGCCGCGTCTTCAGGCCCCGTCGTCTCAATATCATAAGGTTTGGGGCGCTCGCCACGCCTTGTCCACTCTTTGATAATTGGATCAGTCCACGCCCACGCAGCCTCGACTTCGTCGCCGCGCATGAACAAAGTTTGGTTGCCCCTGATCACATCCATAATCAGGCGCTCGTAAGCGTCAGGGACATCATCGGTTTCGGGGCCAAGAGCGTCGGCAAAAGTCATATCAAGGGGCACGTCGACCAGACGCATCCCACCGGGGCCGGGCTCCTTGATCGTCACCCCAAGGGTGATACCCTCGTTTGGCTGCAGACGGATCGACAGGATATTGCGGTGCCGACCGCTGTCTTCGTCGAAAATCGAATGCGGCGTCTCTTTGAAAACAATCGAAATTTCGGACGCGCGCGCCTTCAGACGTTTGCCAGTGCGCAGATAAAACGGCACGCCGGCCCAACGCCAGTTCGAGATCATAAGCTTCATGGCAATAAAGCTTTCGGTAATGCTCGAGCGGTTTTCGACCTCGTCGAGGTAATCCTCGCCCTTTTTCGGCGACTCGTACTGACCCCGCACGATATCATCCCGTTTTGGGGGATCCAGCGCACGGATCACCTTGAGCTTTTCATCGCGCACCGAGTCGGGATCAAAATGCGCCGGCGGTTCCATCGCAATCAGGCACAACAACTGCATCAGATGGTTCTGCACCATATCGCGCATTGCACCGGACTTGTCGTAATACGCCCCGCGCCCGCCAACACCAACAGTTTCAGCGACCGTAATCTGCACGTGGTCGACGTATTGCGCGTTCCACAACGGCTCAAACAGCATATTGCCAAACCGCACGGCCATCAGGTTCTGGACTGTCTCTTTTCCAAGATAATGGTCGATACGGTAAATCTGACTTTCGTCAAAATGGTCGCGCAACGTGGCGTTCAGAATACGCGCGCTTTCAAGATCCCGGCCAAACGGTTTTTCAACGACGATCCGTGCGTTGGCTCCGGCAATTTTGTGAGTATGCAACCGTTCAGCAAGCGGGCCGAACAGGCTTGGCGCAACCGAGAAATAGAACGCCTGAACGGTGGCTTCATCTTTGCGCGTGAGCTTTCTGAGGGCAGACCAACCCTCCGTGCCGGTCGCATCGATGCGGACGTAATGCAGTTGTTCCAGGAAGCCTTTGACGGCTGCTGCGGGACGGCTGTCTTTCGCGACGAATTCCTCAAGGGCCAGCTTGATATCCCGCCGATACGCGTCGTCGGTCAAATCCGAGCGCGCAGCACCAATGATACGCGCAGCGGGCGGCATCTGGCCGGAGCAAAACCGACGGAACAATCCGGGCAGGATCTTGCGACGCGCAAGGTCTCCCGTACCTCCAAAAATCACAAGGTCGAAGTCTTCGACCGGAATGACACGCGAGACCATTCGAGGGCTCCTTCTTCATTTCGCAAACAGCGGCGTTACCGCTAACATTTAGACGCGTTTATCCGATACCGCGATATTGCAGGCAAGTCTAGTCGCGCACGCGGCGTTCACAAGTCTGTCACGTCAGATGCACGGATCTTTATGTGTGAGCTGCTTCGCATTAGGTAGGCGCCAAATAAGCAAAGTTGGATCCGATGAAAGACCAGATAACGTCAGGCCTTGCCCCCGAAAAGTTTCGCGATCCGCTTACAACGGCCAAAGGTCAGCCGCGCGCGCAGGTTGCGCTTCGCAATCCAGAGACGCTCTGGTTCAATACCGGCACGCTGTGCAACATCGAATGCGTGAATTGCTACATCGAATCGTCCCCGACTAACGACCGCCTCGTCTACATCACAGCCGATGAGGTCACCGGCTATCTGGACCAGCTTGAAGACCGCGCCTGGGGTGTTCGCGAGATTGCGTTTACCGGCGGTGAACCCTTTATGAACCCCGAAATGATCGAAATCGCGCGCCGATCACTGGCACGTGGCTATAATGTTCTGATTTTGACCAATGCCATGCGTCCGATGATGCGCAAAGCGATGCAAACCGGGTTGTTGGCGTTGCACGCGATGTATCCAAACAAGCTCACGCTCAGGATTTCGGTCGATCACTGGTCCGAGGCCCTCCACGATGTCGAACGGGGCAGCGGCGCGTTCGGGAAAACTCTCGCGGGTATGCGTTGGCTACGGGATTCTGGCCTGCGCATGGCGGTGGCCGGGCGCACGGTTTGGGGCGAAACGGATGCGCAGTCGCGCACCGGCTACGACGAACTCTATACGCGCGAGGGCTTTGAGATAGACGCACACGATCCAAGCATGACCGTTTTGTTTCCCGAAATGGATGACAGCATCGACGTACCCGAGATCACAACGGCGTGTTGGGGGATTCTGGACAAATCGCCCACCGACGTTATGTGCGCTTCGTCCCGCATGGTGGTCAAGCGACGCGGCGCGGACAAGCTTGCGGTTCTGGCATGCACACTCCTGCCCTACGAGCCCGAATTCGAGATGGGGCAGACTTTGGAAGAAGCCGAACGTCCGGTGCGGTTGAACCATCCGCATTGCTCGAAATTCTGCGTTCTTGGTGGTGCAAGCTGCTCTGCGTAATGCGCTGAAATAAAACTCTATTCCTGAAGTTCGGCATCCCAATACAGAAAATCGAGCCAGGTCTCATGAAGATGGTTCGGTGGGAATTTCCTGCCCAGATTCCGCAGTTCTTCAGATGCCGGAGGCCGGGCTGGTTTGCGCAGCGCCATGCCAGCCTGCCGCAAGCTGCGCGAACCTTTCTTGAGATTGCACCGCGAACAGGCCGCTACCACGTTTTCCCAGCTTGTCACCCCACCGCGCGCTCGTGGCACCACATGATCAAAGGTGAGGTCTCCGCGCGAACCGCAGTACTGACAACAAAACCCGTCCCTCAAAAATAGGTTAAAGCGTGTAAAAGCCACACGCTTTTGAGGTTGGATATAGTCTTTGAGAACGACGACCGAGGGAATGCGTATCTCGGTGGAAGGACTGCGCACGACCTCATCATATTCAGCAACGATTTGGACGCGGTCGAGGTAGACCGCCTTTACCGCCTCCTGCCAGGGCCAGAGAGACAACGGGTAATACGACAGCGGGCGGTAATCCGCATTCAGGACCAAGGCGGGATTATGGCGCAGACTACCAGGTTCACGCACAAAACTCGTTCGAAAGTCCCCGTCCATTCTTGTCTTGCCTCCGACCAGATGCAGCACAGTGACAGCGTAAGGTATAAACCGTCACGATATCAGGTCGACTATATATAGGGCCTTGGATCGCGCAAGCCCCACGATGGTGAGGGCTTTCTCGGTGTCGCTGCAGTTTTGCACATAGACGAAGTCAGGTCGGTGTCACAGGGTGTTGATTTCATTAACCATGGGCAGGAACATCTTTCTCGGATGAGAGTTTTTCCCAAAAGACCAGTCGCGCCCGTCCCTGATTCTTGGCCTCGTACATCGCGAGATCCGCGCGTGTCAGAACTTCGTTGAGGTTATCGTTTGCAGGCATTTCGGCCGCCCCAACAGACGCCGTGATATTTACCACCGTTTCCACACCATCCAAATTCACAGTCGCCCCTTCGGACAAGCGGTCTCCAATGATCCGGGCGGCCTCAATCGGAGCTTCTACCAGAAAAATACCAAACTCCTCGCCACCCAAACGGCCAACAATATCGTTGTCGCGGACCTGCGCGCGCAAAACATCGGCCATCACGCGCAGGCATTCATCCCCGACCGCGTGGCCATAGGTGTCATTGATTTTCTTGAAATGGTCGAGATCAATCATCAGCAGAACGCCGCGCGAGGTTGCGGTTGCCCGCTCTGCCGCATCAATGAAAGCGCGACGATTACAAAGTCCCGTGAGCAGGTCTGTCGTTGCCAATAAAACAAGCTCTCTTCGCAAAGTATTCAGATACCAGATCGCGGCCAAACCGGTGAAGATCAGCGGAACCGATAAAACAAGAACCCCGAACACAATCGCCCGAAAGCCTGTGGCCTCATGTCCGTGAACGTGAACTTCGAACGTGATCGCACACAGAACGACACTTGCGTTCACCACACACAGCTTCGTTAAAAAATCTGGCAAATTTCGGGGTGCCAGGAAGACCACAAGTCGTTCTGTGAGGTATCTTAATCGCATCCCACAGCCATAGATCCAAAGAATTGACCCACCGTTAAAGCGCGCAATGCACAGATCTCAAAAATCAAACAATTTTAGAGAGTTATCACGTTATTCCACACCAAAAAATGACCTCATGAAAGTCAGCGCAACACTAAGTCCATCAGGTGCAATTCCATGTCCGGTGCCTTGCATAACATGACCGTATACGTCGAACTCCGCGTCTTGAAGGGCTTTCGAGGCGATCTCCATCTCTCCGAAAGGCACCACGTCATCGGCGTCGCCGTGAATCAACAAAACAGGCGGTCTGCTCATGGCGTCGCTGGCCAAAGCATCTGCCATCATCAGGCGGCCGGAAAAACCAACAATACCGGCAATCGGATCAATGCGCCGGGGGGCAACGTGAAGGCTCATCATCGTGCCTTGGCTGAACCCGAACAGCATCAATCGATCCGGCGCAAGGCCCTCATCGGCAAGCACCTTGTCGATAAAGGCATCCAATCGCCGCGCCGCCCGCAAGAGCCCTTCACCAGCAGCAGATTCTGACGAACCATCAATCCAGGGGATTGGAAACCATTGAAACCCCATTGGGTTTGCCATCGAGCGATCCGGCGCATTCGGGGCGATAAACACCGTGTCTGGCAAATGCGGGGCTAAGGGCTCAGCAAGCCCCAAAAGATCACTGCCGTCCGCCCCATAGCCGTGAAGAAATATCACGACGGAACTGTCCGCACCCGAAACGGACGCGCGTCTTTGAAATTCAAGATCGTCGCTCATCTGATACCCTCGCGTTCCTTTGCGATATGGTAGTAGGCCCAAAGCAAGCGCGCTGCAACGCCGCGCCACGGCGCCCAGTCTTCAGACATTTCGCGCAGAGCGCGCTCGCTTGGGCGGGCGTCAAGATTGAACAAGACCCGCACCGATTCCTGAAGCGCCAGATCCCCCGGCGCAAAAACATCCGCGCGGCCCAGCGAAAACATGGCGTATATCTCGGCCGTCCACCGCCCGATCCCCGGCACCACGATCAACGTATCGATCACTTCGTCTGTCGGACGTGTGCGAAGTGCCGGAAAGCGAATGTTTGCGGCGGCCAATTCGCGGGCATAGCGTATTTTCTGGCGCGACATGCCGCAGGCGCGCAGATCGTCATCGCTGGCCCACATGATCTTGCGCGGCCCGGTCAACCCCGCAGCCTTCAGCCGACCCCAAATTGCATCCGCGGCCGCCACCGAAACCTGTTGGCTCACAATCGCGTCCAATAACGCGGCAAAGCCATCCTTGCGCAATCGAAGCGGTAAGGGCCCTGTTCTTTCAAGTGCTTGAGCAAACCGCACATCCTGCGCGGCGAGCCACTCCGCCCCCTCAGCCACGCATGCAGGGGACGTGATGAGGCGGCCCACCGTCCCGCTCACACGCGGCTCCTCACCCAATTCAACGCTTCGTCCACAGCGTCGATGCATGGCAAATCGGCAGGGGGTGGGCGACGGATCATCGCGACAGGAATTCCCAGCGCACGTGCCGCGGCCAGTTTCGGCCAGCCCCCCTGCCCGCCGGAATTACGCGTTATGATCCAGTTCACACCCAATTCTCCTAATGTGACAATCTCTTGCGCGACAGACACCGGTCCGTGCAAGACCACATAACTGCCGTGTTCAAAGGGCGCCTCAGTTTCTGGTTTCTCCCTGACACGGCATAAAACGCGACGCGGATCCAGATTTGCAAAACGGTCCATGTCCCGCCGCCCTGTGGCGAGGAATACAGTGGCGCTTGCGGGAATATGGCGGGCGGCGTCTTCGGGATTATCAAGGAACGTCCAATTGTCCTGATCTTGAGGAATCCACGGCGGCCGCATGAACCGCAACGCCTCTATTCCAAGCGCTTGGGCGATCCTGGCTGTTCGGCGGCCCATCTCGTCTGCGAAAGGGTGCGTGGCATCGATCACCGCATCAATCCTTTCACGGACAAGATGGTCCCGGTAAGCCGCTTCACCGCCCCACCCGCCAATACGCACCGGGCAGTCAAAGCAATGCGCGAGCCGTTCAGAGCGCGCAAGCGACACCGACACTTCGACGTCAGTTTCGCGGCTTAACGAATGGGCAATCTCGCGCGCCTCGGACGTGCCTCCAAGCAGAAGAATGCGCATTTTGCGTTGCCGCGACACATTTTCCCAATCGGGCCGCACAAGCCCGTCGCGAGACGTGTCTGGCCCTCCATTCATTCTCAATTTCCCCCAATTTCAGCAAATCTTACAGCCAGCACGCGCCTACGGTCCAGCGCTTTCGGCCAGGTCGGGGCCGGCGCGTTTGAGCAAATGTGAAGCACGCTGTCTTGCAGCTCTACGCCTGCGAGCGTACTGCAATCTGATGACGATTGTTGCAGACGATTCCCGCGCAAAACGCAACGTCGCGGTGCTTGTGGCCGCGCAGGCTATTCTCGGCGCGCAATTGCCGATGATCTTCGTCATTGGCGGTCTCGCCGGAACCACCCTCGCCCCCAATATCTGTCTTGCCACTCTGCCGATTTCGATGATTGTGCTGGGCTCAATGGTCACCGCCACGCCGATATCGGCCTTTATGCAACGATACGGACGCACTGCGGGCTTTCTCGTTGGCGCTGCGGGTGGAACGCTCGGGGCGGCGATTGGCGCGCTCGGGTT
Organism: Boseongicola sp.; assembly: GCA_029287375.1. Taxonomy (GTDB): domain Bacteria; phylum Pseudomonadota; class Alphaproteobacteria; order Rhodobacterales; family Rhodobacteraceae; genus Boseongicola. The sequence continues at coordinate 37,649 of JARFRG010000001.1, forward strand.
ATTCTATGGAAATTTCTGGCTGTTTTTATTGGGTTCGTTCCTGACCGGCGTTTATATGTCCGCGCAGGGGTTTTATCGGTTTGCGGCGACGGATCTAGCCTCGGAAGGCTTTCGCCCCAAGGCAATCAGCTATGTCATGGCGGGTGGGTTGTTCAGCGCAATCATCGGCCCGCAGCTTGTGAAAGTCACTGCAGACGCAATGGTTGTGCCGTTTCTGGGGACGTATATCTCGGTGGTCCTGTTGAACCTAGTCGGCGCAGTTCTGTTTCTATTCCTGGATGCACCAGCGCCGCCCAAAGCCGAACCGGACGCGCCGACCGGACGCAGTCGGCGTGAGCTGTTGCGTGACCCGACAATCGCGGTCGCGATCATCTGTGCAATGGTGTCTTACGCCTTGATGAACCTTGTGATGACCTCCACGCCGCTGGCCGTCGTTAGCTGCGGTTTCACAGCGAACAACGCCGCCGATGTGGTGACCGGGCATGTGCTGGCAATGTTCGCACCGTCGTTTTTCACCGGCCATCTGATTGCCCGCTTCGGAGCGGAAAGAATTGTGGCGGTTGGCTTGGTTATCCTGACAGGCGCGGGTGCGGTGGCGTTGGCCGGGACAGAGCTGCCAAATTTCTTTGTGGCTCTGATCTTGCTGGGGCTGGGCTGGAATTTCGGCTTCATCGGGGCAACTACCATGCTGTCAACCGCGCACAGCCCGGCTGAACGGGGCCGCGTTCAGGGAATGAATGACATGATCGTCATGGGGTGTGTGACGCTGGCCTCGCTGTCTTCAGGTGGTTTGATGAATTGTCTCGGGGGCGACGCCGTCGAAGGATGGCGGGCGGTGAATATAGCAATGGTGCCATTTCTTGTGCTGGCGGGCGGGTCACTGATCTGGCTGGTGATGCAGCCCAAAAAGCGCGTCCAGCCCGGAGAGTAAGCCAAAGGCGCGGCTGGCGCCGCATTTCATTTTTTGGCCTTCGGCGAGAGTATTTCTTCCAAGAAGAAAGTGGACTTTCAGAGCGCCCAGCGGATGAGACGGCTGCGTTTTCTGAATTCGGAGAGACCGATTTTGCCGTCCGCAACACGGGTCGGGGTGCGCGCGATTTGGCGCAGCAACGCTTCGGTCTCCCATGCCTCTAACAGCGCACCCCGCGCGGGTTTGGGTAGGGCTTCTTGTAGCGGATGCATGATCGGAAGGTGTTGGAGTGCATCTTGAGCGAGCACTGAAATGGTTTCGGAGCGCCCATCAACGAGGGGAATACGGCCACGTGCCTCCAAGGCGGGAACGGCTTTTAAAAAGCGCACAAGTGCTGTGGACCGGCCCAAGGCGAATATCCGGTCAGTGGTATTGATCCTGGCGCCCAAGAGATGCGCGGCCGTCCACATCAATAGGCCTCCGGTCATCTTGAGATAGTCATCGAAGTGGTCCGCGTCTTCGAAAGCGTCACGGTAGATGTCCCAGCGCCGCGCTTGAACAAGTCGGTCAAGAGAACCTGCCAGCGGAGCGTGTAGAACGTCGGCGAGCGGCGTTGTCACCTCATGTTTGCGAACCTGTTTGCCCTCGGCGATTTCCTCAAGTGCGTCGCGCCACCATTGCAGGCGCATTTCGGCGATCATCGGTTCTTCAGTGACCCAAGGCGCACGGGCGACCTCGACGTTGAACGCATAGAGCGGGAAGAGCACGCGGCGGGCTTCAACGGGAGCGGCCATCGCGGCGGCAAAGCGGTCCGGATCGCCGCGCTGGACGATATTGGCGCAGGCCTGAAGGCTCATCTGCGCTGCGCCACGATCTGGAGGCAGCCGGTTTCGGATCGTACCGCGCGCCAGATGTCGATTTCGGTTTGTGCAACGACACGTGCGAGAACGCGCGGATCAAGGAAATACCGTTTTCTCACCAGATCAAAGACCACACTCATGCAGCTTCCGCGCCGTCGCGCACGAGTTTCCATGTGATCGCATCAACCAAGGCCTCAAAAGAGGCATCGACGATGTTGGCCGACACACCGACTGTGGCCCAGGCCCGTCCCTGATCGTCGGCAAAATCTATGATCACGCGGGTGACCGCTTCGGTGCCGCCTTGCGTGATACGCACACGGAAATCCGTCAGGCGCATATCTTCGATCTGTGCTTGATATGGCCCAAGATCCGTCTTCAATGCCTGCCAAAGCGCGTTGACGGGGCCGTCGTCTTGTATGTCCTGGGCATGTTCGTTCTTGAAGAAACTGGTCCGAGAACCTTCGCGTGTCGACACAGTGACCACGGCTTCGGATTCGACCACGATCTCTCCACGCGCATTGCGGCGGCGTTCTGTGATGACGCGGTAGCGTTCGACTTCGAAAAAGTCGGGGGCAAGGCCCAGTTCGCGACGCGCGAGCAGTTCGAAACTTGCCTGCGCACTGTCATAGGCGTACCCGTCCGTTTCGCGTTGCTTCACGGCGTCAAGAATGCGCGACAAGGCGGCGTCGCCCTTTTCGGCCTCGATCCCCATCTCTGAAAGGCGGCGCAACAGGTTCGACTGTCCTGCCTGATTGGACATCGGCACGATCCGCGCGTTGCCGACGGCTTCGGGGGCGATGTGTTCGTAGGTCGTCGGATCCTTGACGATGGCACTGGCATGAAGACCCGCTTTGTGCGCGAAAGCCGACGCGCCGACATAGGGCGCGGCCCGCAGCGGCACACGGTTGAGAATATCGTCCAGCATCCGCGAAGTGCGCGTGAGCGTTTTCAAAGCGTCCGGCGGAACGCCTATTTCAAAGCGGCTGGCATAGGGTTCTTTCAGCAAAAGCGTCGGGATCAGGGTCACGAGGTTGGCGTTGCCGCAGCGTTCGCCAAGGCCGTTCAGCGTGCCTTGTATCTGCCGCGCGCCTGCATCAATCGCCGCCAAAGTCCCGGCGACCGCGTTTCCGGTGTCATCATGTGTGTGGATCCCCAGGTGGTCACCGGGAATGCCAGATGCGATAACTGTGGCAGTGATCGCGCCCATTTCCGCCGGCAACGTGCCGCCATTGGTGTCACACAGAACGACCCACCGCGCACCTGCATCATAGGCGGCCTTCAGGCAGGCAAGCGCGTAGTCCGGGTTGGCTTTGTAGCCGTCAAAGAAGTGCTCGGCGTCAAACAACGCTTCGCGCCCCTGTGCAACCAGATGGGCGACGCTTTCGCTGATATTGGTGAGGTTCTCATCAAGTGTGATGCCAAGGGCCGTATCGACATGGAAATCGTGCGTTTTGCCGACGATACAGACGGCAGGGGTGTTGGCGTTGAGAACACCGGCGAGAACCTCGTCATTGGCGGCGGACCGCCCGGCCCGTTTGGTCATCCCGAAGGCGGTGAATGTCGCGCGGGTTTGGGGCCGGGTTTCAAAGAACGCGCTGTCGGTTGGGTTCGCACCGGGCCAGCCGCCTTCGATGTAGTCCAGCCCAAGCGCATCAAGCGCCTTTGCGATCTGGGTTTTTTCGTCCGCTGAGAACTGGACACCTTGGGTTTGCTGCCCATCGCGCAGCGTCGTGTCGAAAAGGGAGAGACGTTCGCGGGTCATTTCAGAGCCTCCAGTTTGGCGGGATCGAAGCCTTCCGCAGGCAGAAGGTCAACGCCGGTCTTGGACATGCGCACTTCGACGCCAGCCTCGGCAAGGGCCGACTTAAGGCGGTCAACCTCTGAGAAGTCCTTGGTTTTCATGGCGGCGGTGCGGGTATTCTCCAACAGAGTGGCCAGATCGGCCAAGGCGTCCCGCCCCTCGGTCGCCCAAGCGGGGACCGTGTCGCCCATGAGGCCCAGGAACTGCACCCCTGCCTTCAAAGCCGCTCCGTCCTCATCGGACGCGGCACGGTGCAGCACGGACAGCGCGCCGTGGGTGTTCAGGTCATCACTAAGCGCGGCAACGATGTCGTCCGGCACCGTCCCGCCGTCCTCGACAATCCGATACCACTTGCGAAGCGTTGCTTCCGCCTCTTCCCGCTTCTTCTCCGTCCAGTCCATTGGCTTGCGGTAATGCGTCGACAGGAACACAAACCGGATCACCTCACCTGGCACACCCTTGTCCAGCAAATCACGCACCGTGAAGAAATTGCCCAGAGACTTGGACATCTTCTTGCCCTCGACCTGCAACATCTCGTTGTGAAGCCAGACATTCGCAAACCCGTGCCCCATGCAGCGCGATTGCGCGATCTCGTTTTCGTGGTGCGGGAATTGGAGGTCGTTGCCGCCGCCGTGGAT
>JARFRG010000086.1 GCA_029287375.1 Boseongicola sp.
GTCGCGTTTGTTGAGGCCGCTGGCGGGTTTTAGCCCGTGGACGACCCCGCGCGCGTCCTTTGTCCCGGCAATGCGCGGCCTTCTTCCTTAAGGCGCTGTTCTGCGGCCTCCAGGTGGTGGCGAAAGCGCGGTATCGGGCGGTCGGCCAAGACAGCCTGACACAAAAGTGCGGTCAAAAAGGGTCGGTCTTCAGCAATCACGCGTGCAAGAAGGGCGCGCAAATACGGCATGTGACGGCGGCGCGCGCGCATTTTTCGGGCGACCTGAACCGGCGACAGGTAGCCGTTGACCGCAACTTCGCAGAGCCGCGAAATGAGCCCCATGCTGCGCAAATCGGCGTCAATTGCGCCGGACCGGCCCCGCCGATAGCGATGCTTGAAGATATTTGGCCCCCGAAACAGCGCGGCATGCATCGCGTCTTCGACTTCGTCGGGGTCATAAATCAGATAGGCCGCATCGGCCGCTTCCAGCATGTCAGGGGCAAATCCATAGCGCGTGGTGAAATCCATCCGCCGCGTGCCTTCAAAGCGGCTGTCCCATTCGGTGATATCGCGGGCAAGGGTGGCTTGGGGCGAAACCAACAGGACCGTCGCCCCTGGGGCAACGACGGAAAACGCCGCCGCCGCATAAGCGCACATGCCCGCGCCATAAAAGATGACTTTGTCGAAATCTTCAAAGAAACCTTCGTCCACGAGCCGGTCAAAATAGCCGTAAACAAAGTGACTGCGATACCATGTGTCCTTCATCGACAGCAGTGTAAGATGCGACCACCCACGGCTTTCACAGACGTCAAACCCCAGCGGCAGGCCGGTTTCGCTGACGGCCCTGAGACCGGCGAGCGTTTCAAATGACACGAAAAGTACATCTTGCGACCGATCAATAAAGACCGCCGCATGATCGTCACCCAGTGGTGAAAAATATCCTTCTTCCTCGCCGATGTCCTCAAGCTGTACCAGCCATTGGGTGTCGGTGAGGTCGTCGGATAGAGCAGCCCCCGCTACCATATCACTCGTCCTTTACACACTAGACCAAACCCTAGCGGGACGAGGGGCGGGCTGACAAGGCCCTGCGCGGCGACAAACGCAGGCGATTGTTTCTGATTTGACGACAAGCTGTGGGGGCGCTGCCCCCCGGCCTACGCCTCCCCCCGGAGTATTTTAACCAAGAAGAAGCTCTAGAAAAACGCCTGCAAACCAGTTTGGGCGCGTCCAAGGATCAGCGCGTGGATGTCGTGAGTGCCCTCATATGTATTGACGGTTTCAAGGTTCATCATATGGCGAATAACCTGAAATTCTTCGCTAATTCCGTTTCCGCCGTGCATATCGCGCGCCATCCGCGCGATATCGAGAGCTTTGCCGCAGTTGTTGCGTTTGATCAAACTCATCATCTCGGGGGCTGCATTGGCGCTGTCGAGAAGGCGGCCCACCTGAAGCGCGCTCTGAAGGCCAAGCGCGATTTCGGTCTGCATATCGGCGAGCTTTTTTTGAAACAATTGCGTTTGTGCCAGAGGCTTGCCAAATTGCTTGCGGTCCAGACCGTATTGGCGCGCCGCATGCCAGCAAGCTTCGGCAGCCCCCATGACGCCCCAGGCAATACCGTAGCGTGCGCGATTAAGGCAGCCGAACGGACCCTTGAGACCTGCGACACCGGGCAAGAGCGCGGTCTCGTCAACTTCGACATTCTCCAGGACAATCTCGCCGGTGACCGAGGCGCGCAAGGATTGTTTGCCGCCAATTTTTGGGGCGGACAAACCCTTTGCGCCCTTTTCCAAGACAAAGCCTTTGATCTTGCCGTCGTGGGCGTCAGATTTTGCCCAGACCACAAAGACATCTGCAATCGGGCTGTTTGAAATCCACATTTTTGCGCCATTCAGCACATAACCACCGTCTGTTTTGCGCGCGGTGGTCTTCATTCCCGCCGGATCGGAACCGGCATCAGGTTCGGTCAGGCCAAAACAGCCAATCAATGTGCCATTTGCGAGACCTGGCAGGTATTTTTCGCGCTGCGCGTCGGTGCCATAGGCAAATATCGGATACATCACCAAGGACGATTGCACCGACATCATCGAGCGATATCCGGAATCTACGCGTTCGATCTCGCGGGCGACCAGACCGTAGGTGACGTATCCAGCCCCCAGCCCGCCAAAACTTTCGGGGATCGTGATCCCTAAAAGTCCGGCCCCGCCCATCTCGGCAAAGATGTCCGGATCCACGGTCTCATTGGCGTAGGCCGCGCGCACTTTTGGAGCCAGCACCTCGGTGGCAAATTCGCGGGCGGCCTGCGCCAGCATGCGTTCGTCTTCGCTTAGCTGGTCGGCGAGGCGAAGCGGGTCTTCCCAATCGAAACGACCGAGGTCGGGGGCGTCTTTGGCGGACAATATGTCTTTCGGGCTCATGTGCTGCGGCGTCCTTTGAGCGTCTGGGATGATCATTGTGTCGACTTTTTTCGCGCCCAATTCAAGCGTTGCGACGTGTCGCGGACGCGCAGCGGGGACAAAAAAGCCCGACACACTGCCGGGCTTTTTGGGGGGATGAAGGGCACCGGCTACTTGGCGGGACCAATCATCATCACCATCTGGCGACCTTCCATCTTGGGCATGTTTTCGATCTTGCCGATGCCCTCGATGTCGTCTGCCACGCGCTCCAGCAACTCACGCCCGAGATTTTGGTGGGCCATTTCACGCCCCCGAAAACGCAGCGTCACCTTGACCTTGTCGCCATCTTCCAAAAACCGCGTCACGTTGCGCATTTTGACATCATAGTCGTTGGTGTCCGTGTTCGGACGGAATTTCACCTCTTTGACTTCGATGATCTTCTGCTTTTTGCGGGCTGCGCTTTCGCTCTTTTGCTGCTCATATTTGAACTTACCAAAGTCCATGATCTTGCAAACGGGCGGCTCAGCATTCGGAGAGATTTCCACCAGATCAAGTCCGGCTTCGATCGCCATTTCCACGGCACGTTCGGGCGTGACAACGCCGACGTTTTCTCCTTCAGCGCCGATAAGGCGAATTTCGGGCGACCGGATATGTTCGTTGATCCGAGGGCCAGTGTTACGCACCGGAGGTGCGTTGTGCGGTCTGCGAGCGATGGTGGTCGTCCTTTTCGTTATGACTGTTCTGAGTGCGCAAATTAGGGGTAGACGCCGTAGTTTTCAACCACAAAGCAATCGATCGCCTTCGTGCAACAACAATAGTGACATTGGCCGGGTTTCGCCGGTTTCCAGGCGACGCTGCGTTCGGGCTGGACATCTGTCCATCACAGTCGCAAGACGCGCAGAGTTTGGTTAATTGGAGGACCCACAATGAGGGGTTTAGGTATTGCAGTTGTCGTCGTCGTTATTGCAGCGGCTGGTTGGTTTTTTCTGCAAAGTCAGGGAAGTGAGCCTGAGGTCGTAGAAGCGCCCGCACCTGTAGAAGCACCAGCAGAAGAAGTTGTCGAAGACGTGACAGAGGCAGCAACCGCTGTTGAGGATGCGGTTGAAACCGCTGTTGAAGGTGCCGTCGAGAC
>JARFRG010000131.1 GCA_029287375.1 Boseongicola sp.
GGCCTGATGGCTGATATTGAGGCGGGGTTTCAGATCGTCGGGGAGGCGCGTGATGGCGTCAGGGACGACGTCGGAGAGACTGCGTGCGCCTTGGCTGCCGCCCATAATGAGGATGTTCAGGGGCCCGTTTGAGGAGTCTGGGTAAGGCGCTTTGTGCTGATCGAGGATAGCGGCGCGGACGGGGTTGCCGGTGTGGGTTCCGGTAACGCCTTTTGGCAGGGCCGTCGGCCACGTGCCGCACGCGACGGTGTTCACGCGGGGCGCGAAGATTTTGTTCACGCGGCCCAGAACGCCGTTTTGTTCGTGGATCATCCGGGGGATGCGCAAGGCCCAGGCGGCGGCGATGGCGGGGATTGAGGGGTAACCTCCGAAGCCTGCGACCACGGTTGGGCGGTCCGTGAGGAAGCGCCATTTCGCGGCGGCGAAACCGGCCAGAATTGTAAACTGGACGAGGGCTTTGGCCAGCAGGCCGCCGCGTGCGAAGGTCGCGCGGTTAGCTTGTGTTACCGAGACGGCGTCGGGAAAACCGCTTGTGTAGCGAGCACCTCGGGCGTCGGTCGACAGGGTCACGCGCCATCCGCGTTTCAGCATTTCCTCGGCCAAGGCTTGTGCGGGAAACATGTGCCCGCCGGTGCCGCCTGCGGCAATCACAAGATGCGGCTGCTTGCTCAACGGCCTCTCCGGATCAGGTGATCTGCGATTTCGCCCTGCGGGCGGGTACGGGTGAGGGCGAGGAGCATGCCGATGAGGATGCCACCTGCGAGGAGGGAGGAGCCACCGTAGCTGACGAAGGGCCGGGTCATGCCTTTAGCGGGCAGGAGGCGGACCGCGACAGACATGTTGATCATCCCCTGAACCGCGAAGGTGCAGGCGAGGCCGGTGCCAGCGAGACGGATAAAGGGATCGCGTTCGCGCATCAGGCGGAAGAGCGAGCGAAGGGCGATGGTGGCGTAAAGGAAGATGATCACGAGGACGAGGATCAGGCCGTATTCTTCGGCTGCGACGGCGATGATGAAGTCGGTGTGCGCGTCCGGCAGGGACCATTTGACGGTGCCTTCACCGACCCCGACGCCGAAGAAACCGCCCTCGCGGATGGCATTTGCGGCGTAGCCGAGTTGGGTCGTTGGATCGACTTCGGCGGAGAGGAAGCCGTCGATCCGGCGGGCGAAGTGTTCGGAGTTCTTGTAGGCGAAGGCGCCGCCCGCCATCGTGAGGCCCGCGATGCCCGCCAAGATAAAGAACGGAGCGCCGCCAACGAAATACATAACACCCCACGCAAACAAGACCAGCGAGGCCTGACCAAAGTCAGGTTGCAAGGTGAGGAGCAGGGCGATGAACAGGGCGAGTGCGAAAGAGTAGCTTTTGCCGGGCGGGCCGGCGACCTCGTTCGAGGCGGCGATCATCCAGCCCGCGACAACAATAAAGCCGGGTTTCAGGAATTCTGAGGGTTGGATTGACCCGAAACCGAGAGAGAACCAGCGCACCGCGCCCTTGCCATAATCCGTGCCGAATATAGGCAAGAGCATCAGCGCGACGAGGCTGATTGAAAAGCCGATGACAGCCAAGCGACGCACGGTTTGGGGCGACATCAGCGTGAAAGCGAACATGGTCAGCATTGCCAGGGTGCCGAAGAAAGCCTGCCGCTGGACGTAGTGAAAGTCAGCAAAACCATTGCGTTGGGCGAGGGGTGGAGACGCTGCGAGGCCGAGCAAGAGCCCAATTCCGAACAGCAAGAAGACCGCGCTGAGCGACCATTTGTCGATTGTGCGCCACCAGCGCGGAAGAATCGGCTCGCCGTCCCGTGTCGGGACAGAGCCATAAACCATTTCTGTCATGCGTCCTGCTCGAACTGTCTCAATTCGCCCGGTTGTCCGGGTCTGGTTCACAGTGTAACGAATCGGGGCGTGAAGGGCTAGGAAAACATCGGGTTTTCACCCGAATGAGGCGGTCTGATTTGGTCGAAAAAGTGAATACGCTGATATTGGGTGCCGGGGCGGCGGGATTGATGTGTGCGGCGCATGCAGGTTCGGGCGTCCTGGTGGTTGATCACGCGAAGGCGCCGGGCGAGAAAATTCGCATTTCCGGCGGTGGGCGATGCAATTTTACAAACCTTGGATGTGTGCCTGAGGCGTTTTTGTCGGAGAACCCGCATTTCGCGAAGTCGGCATTGAGCCGGTATACACAGTGGGATTTTCTGGACTTGGTAAACGCATATAAGATTGCCTGGCACGAGAAAACTCTGGGGCAGTTGTTCTGCGATGGCTCGTCGAAACAGATCATCTCAATGCTTGTGGCAGAACTTGAAAAGGCTTGCGCAAGGCTTTGGTGTAGAACGGAAATTGGGTCAGTCTCCCGGCAAGATGGGGTGTTTCATGTGGCGCTTGTGCGCGAGGGCGAGCCGGTGCGGGTTGAAGCGCAGAACCTTGTTTTGGCGACAGGCGGTAAGTCGATCCCAAAGATGGGCGCGACAGGCTTGGCGTATCGGTTGGCGGAGCAGTTTGGATTATCGATCACCGAGATCCGCCCGGCATTGGTGCCGTTCACGCATGATGATGCGGGCCTGAAGGCGCTCTCGGGTGTGGCGGTTCCGGGGCGGGCGACAGCGGGTGGAGCGAGCTTTGACGAGGCGATCCTGTTCACACATCGCGGGTTGTCTGGGCCGGCGATTTTGCAGGCCTCGTCCTATTGGCGAGAGGGTGAGGATGTGCTTTTAAACCTCTGCCCTGACGTGAATTTATCGGATCAGTTGGCGGCAGAAAAGCGCAAGACCGGACGGCGGGGGCTTTCGTCAGTGCTTGGGGAGTTCTTGCCGCAGCGACTGGCGGCCGAGGTCGTGTCTCGGTTGGATGTGAGCGGAAATCTTGCGGATCAATCTGACGCCCGGCTGGCAGAGATCGCGGACGCGGTTCAGGCATGGCCGTTTCGCCCAACCGCCACCGAAGGGTACCGCACGGCTGAGGTCACGCTTGGGGGTATCGATACGGACGGATTGTCGTCAAGATCGATGGAGGCCAAGAGAGTTCCGGGGCTGTTTGCAATTGGCGAGGCGGTGGATGTCACGGGATGGCTGGGAGGGTACAATTTTCAGTGGGCCTGGTCGTCAGGCTGGGCTGCGGGGCAGGCGATTGCGGCGCGGTGAGAAAAAGGCTGGTGCGAAAGTCTTGCTCTGACGCGAATATTGTTGATGGGCGATGGGCGAAATCACGCCGAACCCATGCGCGCTGCAGAGACAATCCACGGGGCGACCCTTTGATTTCCGTCTTGTGAGGTAACAGAGCGCCGTCGTCACATTGCTGCCACTGCTTTGACACGGCGTGGCCACAAAGCGGCAAAAGTCTTGGACGAAAGAGCGGCTGTGCGCAGCAGCCGTCAGCCGATCCGGGAGACGTGACATGGATGCAGAACTTCTGAACGACGCGGCGCGATTGGTGCATTTGGTGGGGCTGGCGCTTGGGCTTGGCATCGCGCTGTTGGCGGATGCGTCGGCGGCGCGCGCTGTGGTGCGTCCGTTGGATGGGCGCGAGGTCGCATTGTTAGCGACGTTGCATCATTTCGTAACGCTGGGATTGGTGTTGCTGTGGGTGAGCGGACTGACGCTTTTGTGGCTTCGCACAGGTTTTGATCCGGCTCGGATGACGCCGAAGCTGTTGACCAAGCTGTGTGTTGTGGCGGTTTTGACCCTGAACGCGATGGCGATCGGACGGATTGGCTTGCCGACGTTGCTGAGGTTTCAAAGCTGGCGGTTTGGGGACATTCCACTGCCCGAACGGGTGCAGCTTTGCGCGCTTGGCACGTTGTCGGCGGCGTGTTGGCTGTCCGCGCTGGCGTTGGGTGTGTTCGGTTATTTCAAGACGTTGAACGCGGATCAGCTGATGAATATAATGGGACTTGTCTTCGTGATCGCGCTGCTCCTGGCGTTGCTTTCTGCGACTGTGACGCCGGTGATTGCGTTTCTCGTCAGACATTGGAAGCGGCGCGCGTCGGCTTGACGGAGCACAAAAAAAGACCCCGCGAAAGGCGCGGGGTCTTTGAAGTGAACAGGGACCTGGGGGGATCAGGCCTGTTCCAGGATGCCTTTGCCTTTCGCAAGCTCTTGCATCCTTTTCTGTAGCTTTTCGAACGCCCGCACTTCGATCTGACGGATGCGCTCGCGGCTGACGTTGTATTGCCCGCTGAGTTCTTCCAGCGTGATGGGCGCGTCCTGCAATCGGCGCTGGGTCAAGATGTCCTGTTCGCGTTCGTTCAAGACGGTCATCGCCTCGGCCAGCAGTTCACGGCGCACTTCGAGTTCGTCGCGCGCCTCGTAGTCGCTTGCCTGATCGGCGTCTTCATCTTCAAGCCAATCCTGCCATTGGGCCGTGCCTTCGCCATCGGACGAGACAGTTGCATTGAGCGAAGCGTCACCACCCGACAGGCGTCGGTTCATCGAGATCACTTCGGCCTCGGTGACGTTCAGATCGGTCGCGATCCGTTGCACGTTTTCGGGCCGCAGGTCGCCTTCTTCCAAAGCGCCGATGCGGGCTTTGGCCTTGCGAAGGTTAAAGAACAGCTTTTTCTGCGCGCTGGTCGTTCCAAGCTTTACGAGGCTCCATGAGCGCAGGATGTATTCCTGAATCGACGCACGGATCCACCACATAGCGTAGGTTGCGAGACGAAAGCCCTTTTCGGGGTCAAAGCGTTTGACCGCCTGCATGAGCCCGACGTTGGCTTCGGAAATAACCTCGGCCTGTGGCAGCCCATATCCGCGATACCCCATGGCGATTTTCGCCGCGAGTCGCAGATGCGACGTTACCATCTGGTGTGCGGCATCCGTGTCCTGATCTTCAACCCAGCGCTTCGCGAGCATGTATTCCTGCTCGTGCTCCAGCATGGGGAATTTCCGGATCTCCTGAAGATACCGATTGAGCCCGCCTTCGGGAGACGGCGCAGGTAGATTTGCGTAATTAGCCATCTCATATTCCTTTCCCTGGTTGTCGCTTATGTTGCGACGCTTAACATAGATAGTGAACCGGTTGGTTCAGTTCAAGGTTTGAGGAGAGAATTTTATCGCCTCTCGTTGAAACATAGATGAACACCGACGGCATGATGTTCCAGACGCCAGCCTATGATCTCACATATATGTGCTGTTTCGGCAGAAATTGCGGTCTGGATGTGCAGAAATTCACTTAGCCGCAAGGGCTGCGCGCAATAGTGCCATATCTTCGGGGAGGGGCGCAGTGAAGGTATGGTTTTCCTTGGTGACCGGGTGGGCAAAGCCAAGTGTCTCGGCGTGCAGGGCCTGTCTAGTAAAGGCTTTTGCGGCTTCGGCGCCGGGTGCATCGGCGGCCAGGCGACGGCGTCCTCCATAGGTCGGATCGCCGATGAGCGCATGGCCAATGTGCGAAGCGTGGACCCGGATCTGGTGGGTGCGTCCGGTTTCAAGATTGCAATAAATCTCGGCGGCGGCGCGGCCAAATGTTTCAATGACACGGATGCGCGTGACGGCGTGGCGGCCTCCGTTGAACAAAACGGCCTGTTTTTGCCGATCGGTCTTGTGGCGGGCAAGCTGCGTTGTGATCTTGATGACATTTCCCGGTTCGAAATTGATACCTTTGATGCCGCGCAGGCGGGGATCGCCCTGATCTGGCACGCCGTAGCAAAGCGCACGGTAGGTGCGTTCGACGCTATGGGCGGCGAATTGATCGGCGAGGCCGTGGTGGGCGGCGTCTGATTTGGCGACGACAAGGAGGCCCGAGGTGTCTTTGTCGATGCGATGCACGATGCCGGGGCGCTTTTCACCGCCGACGCCGGAGAGGTCTCCGCCGAAATGGTGCAGAAGCGCGTTAACAAGGGTGCCGGAGTACGAGCCGGGGGCCGGATGCACGACCATGCCTGCGGGTTTGTTCACGACGAGCAGGTCGTCATCTTCGAAGATGATGTCGAGGGGGATGTCTTCGGCGAGGGTTTCCACGTCAACGGCGTCAGGGACCGCAATATCGAAAACGTCGCCTACGGCCACCTTGGCTTTGATGTCGGTGAGTGGCGTGCCGTCTTTGGTGACAGCGCCTTCGGCAATCAGACGTGCAAGGCGCGAACGGCTGAGGTGCGCGGCCTCTGGCACATCGCGGGCGAGCGCCTTATCAAGGCGCGACGGCGGGGCTTCGCCGATAGTAATGCGATGGACGGTCTGTGACATGGACGAACGTGAGCCTTCGGTGGGCGAGGTCAGGCACCTCAAATATCTCAAGTGGCTTGTGACGATCCTGACCGTCACGATGATCGGCGGGGTTCTAACGGTCGTTGTGCTGCTTGTCATGCAGTTTGGTACGATGAACGCTATTGCGTTGCCGGATGAGGTCAAATTGCCGGATGGCGCGGAGGCCGTAGCGTTCACGCAGGGTGAAACCTGGTTCGCAGTGGTGACCGGCGACAACGAAATATTGGTGTTTTCGCGCAGTACCGGGGCATTGCAGCAGCGCGTCCAGATCGTGGGCGACTAGGCGAGCCATCCCGTTTCAAGTGCGCGCGCCCAGTTGGCTTCGCCTTTCGCGCGCGCCAAGGACGCCATTTCTGACGGATCATACGGCACTGCGAGCAGGTCGGCGCGCCAAAGGCCGTCGGTTTTTTCGACAATGGCGTATCGCGCATCTGGCGCGCCGACTTGCTGAATGAACGGCGGGTCAAGGCGCGTGTCCTCAAAGGCGGGGCAGCCTACCGAGCCGGGGTTTACGATTGTCGGGCCATCCGGCAGGCGGACAAGGGCGGGCGTGTGGGTGTGACCACAAGCGATGAGCGTGGCTTCGGTGGCCCCAAGGCGATCCTGGATCCCGGTGAGGTCACGTGAGATCATACGCGCGTCCGGTCCCATTTCGTGCAGCCACATCTCGTCATCGTCGTCGATTGTCGCGTGGCAGAACAGCATGTCGTCAATAGTGAGGATTTTGGGCAGGCTTTTGATCCACGCGAGATGGCTGGGGGACAAATCGTCGATAATCCATGATTCCCAGAGGCCCATGTCGGCTTTGGGGCGATCATAGAGTTGGCGGTCGTGGTTGCCACACACTGTCGGCAAGTTGCGCGCTATGAGCAAATCTGCGGTGCCGGTCGCGTCGAGAGGGCCGGAGAGGCTGTCGCCCAAATTGATGATGTTGGCAATGCCGCGCCGGTCGATGTCGGCCAGGACGGCCTCCAGAGCGGAGCGGTTTGCGTGGATGTCCGAGATGAGAGCGGTTTTCATTGGGCGAGACTGTCGCGCAATGGCGTATTCGTAAAGAGCCGATGAACTGATCTTAACATTCGCGAACTCGGGGGAGAGGTGGTACCGCCTCCCCGGCTTGAACGGGGGACCCCTGGTTCCACAAACCAGTGCTCTAACCAACTGAGCTAAGGCGGCACGCGGGGATGTCGTAGCGCCGGATTCTCGATAATGCAAGAGGGGAGCGCTTCGCAAAGCGACAGCTTCCAGTGCTGTTCGACAAGGGATCGTCCGAAGTTCGTGACTGGCTTGGAGGTGATCAGGTGAAAGCCGTTCTTGTCGTAAAGCCGAACCGCGGCGCGGGTGGCAGGTTCGACCAAAAAGAGCCGGAGCTTTGCGGCATTGGGCGTGTCAACAGGGACGGTTGTCTTTTTGGCGCGCCAGCGTTACCCCGATTGCCAGTCAGTCAAGGACCATTCCCATGGGCATCAACAGCGAAAAAGACGTAACCGCCAATATTCAGATTGGTCCGACCAACCTTGGCATGGTGCGCATTTACGTCGAGGGAGACGGGATCGATATTCCGATGGATTTCGAACCTGAAGAGGCAGAAGAGATCGCCGAAGAAATCCGGGCTGCGGCAGCACGGGCGCGCGCGACGGCTTCTAAAGGCCCCAAGAAGGGATAAAGTCCGGATCGCGAGCTGCATGCCAGCGGGTTGCGGCGTGGCGCGCGAATTTCTGTACCATCACTTTGCGGCGCGCAGGCGCTATTTTGTCTTCGGGGGCCATGCGCAGGATCTCGGCGTCATAAGCATCGGCGATGATCAGACCCGTATCGTCAGGCAAAAGCTCTGTCGGGAAGTCCTCGTCGACGGCCCAGAAAAACCGATCGCACCATTCCAGATAGCCCTGCCATTTGTGATCTGACTGAAAATCGGCGCGGCTTGATTTGCATTCAATCACCCAGACTTCGCCTTTGGGGCCAAGCGCCATGATGTCGACGCGCAGGCCGGACGTGGGGGTCAGTTCTTCGACCGTGACGAAATCGTGCCCGATCAGGTGACGGCATACGCCGCGCGCCAAGAGTTGGCCGGGCTTCTTGTCGGGGAGGGACTGGTCGTCAGGCATGGTGGAAGTGTGAACAAAAGGTAAACATTTATCAAGAGAGATTAACGCAAAGCAGAATTGACTACTTGTCTTGAGGGGGTATGGGGCCTATCTGCGGGGAGTGGCGGGTTCTGCCCTTCTCGTGTCCGGGTCAAATTCCAGTGGCCTTACTCAATTCCGAGGGAGCTGGCTCTGTGCGGACCTTGGTCTGTTTACCTGGTGCCCACCTGTACTTACAGGTCTTCGGGAATTTAAGCACCTCTACGGTCGCGGTGGTCCCGTCACTCCTTACCATCGCCTTTGTCAGCCATAAGCATCACCGTGATCGCGATATGCGCGCCGCCAAATACTGAGCCGCTGAAAAACGCCAAAAGCCAGAATGCCATTATGCCGCCTTCGACGTTCATGACGAGGTGGCGCAGGTTGGCGACGTTGAAGCCGACCATAAGCATTGCAAATACAAGACCAAGGGCGAGGCCAAAGAGACCCTGACGGATGAACAGGCGAACAAGTGGCGGCATCAGTCGTCTTTTCCATTCTTGGGGCGCGTTGCCAGTCTTTTGAACAGGGCGCGATTGTTCTGGATAAACTCTTCGATCATGCCTGACAGGCCGAGACTATGGCCTTTGAGCCA
Source organism: Boseongicola sp. (assembly GCA_029287375.1). Classification (GTDB taxonomy): domain Bacteria; phylum Pseudomonadota; class Alphaproteobacteria; order Rhodobacterales; family Rhodobacteraceae; genus Boseongicola. Next base: position 8,918 of record JARFRG010000131.1, read on the forward strand.
GAAAAAGCCGGATATAGCGCCCAAACTGGCGCCGAGCGTATCAACGATCAGATCCCACATCGTGTCGACCAGGCCACTTTTCTGCATGTTCAGGCCGAACGTCTGATCCATCACAAACTCGAATATCTCCCAGAGTGCGCCGATGGAGAGAGCAACGGAAAACGCGATCAAGCCAAGCGCCCAAGGAGGTGCGTCATAGCGGTCGCCCTGGAAGAGGTAGAACACGAAGAGAAAGCCGATGATGCCGAAGCCGACCGCAGAGCTGCCGTGGAGAAGGACGTCCCACCACCAGAATTTATTATAGAAATCGAATATTTCGCCCAGAAACAGGGTTCCGAAAAAGAACAGGGATATGGCGGCTAGGAAGCTGAGGGGAACCTGAATTTGGAAGCGGTTCGAAAAGATCATCGGCAGTGTGGTAAGGGCGAAGGCGGTGATTATGACGAAGGCGTTGGCCCAAAGGCCGGTCGCCAAGGCAACGCCAAAGGCGATGGCCAGAATGCCCCAGATTGCCCGGGTCAGATAAGGGACGCGCTCGAAATTCATGAATTTGATCTTATGTGATTAAGGAAGACGACAAAAGGTGTTCGCCGAGGCTTTGGATATGGATGAGATTACGCTTGCCAGTTGGAACATTCGTAAATGTGTTGGGTTGGATCGCAAGCGCGACCCGATGCGGATCGTGCGCGGGCTGAACGGGCTTGGGGCCGACATTGTGGCCTTGCAGGAGGCCGACCGTCGGCTTGGACGACGACCTGCGGCGTTGCCGCATTGGATGCTGGCCAGTGAGACGGACTATTCGGTGGTCACGCTGGGGGCTTTGGACGTCAGTCTGGGCTGGCATGGGAATGCGGTTCTGTTGGGGCCGGGCGTCGAGTGTCGCACCGTGCAGGTGATGGATCTGCCGGGCCTTGAGCCACGCGGCGCGGTCATTGCAGATATCGTGCGTGGTGACACCGAGATGCGTGTGGTGGCGGTGCATCTGGGGCTTTTGACCCGGTCGCGGGGGCAGCAATACCGGGCGATTCTAGATCGTTTGGCGCGAATGGATGCGCGGCCCACGGCTATTCTTGGCGATTTCAATGAATGGGGCGCGGGGGGCAGTGCGTCTGGACTGCGCGATTATGCGGTGCATGCGCCCGGTGCGACATTTCATTCGGCACGCCCTGTTGCGGCTTTGGACAGAGTTGCTTTGGGGCGCGGCATTGCCTTGCGAGATGCGGCGGTTGTCGAGACGCCGTTGACGAAGGTCGCGTCGGATCATTTGCCGATCACCGCGAAGATCAGGGTTGAGGCTTAGACCACGACCTCTTGTGCTACTTGTTCGCCGACGTCGAAGACGCGTTTGTAGCGGGCGATCTCTTGGGCAGGCCCCATGGCTTTTTTGGGGTTGTCGCTGAGTTTGACCGTCGGATTGCCGTTGGCGGAGACTGCCTTGCAGACGAGCGAGAACGGCGCGAGGGCGTCGTTTGGCACAAGGTCGCGGAAGTCGTTTGTGAGCATTGTTCCCCAACCGAAACTGACGCGGACGCGACCGGCGAATTTGCTGTGAAGCTCGACGATTTTGTCGACGTCCAGGCCATCGGAGAAAATAATGAGCTTCTCGGACGGATCTTCGCCGCGTTCCTTCCACCAGCGGATGGCGGTTTCTGCGGCTGTGGCGGGGTCGCCGGAATCGATGCGGATTCCGGTCCAGCCCGCAAGCCAGTCCGGTGCGTTTTGCAGGAATTGTTCAGTGCCAAAAGTGTCGGGCAGGATAATGCGCAGGTTGCCGTCGTGCTCTTCCTGCCAATCGGCCAGCACTGTGTAGGGGGCCTTTGCCAGTTCAGCATCGGATTTCGCAAGGGCGGCGTAGACCATGGGCAGTTCGTGGGCATTGGTGCCGATGGCTTCGAGGTCGCGGTTCTTAGCGATGAGGCAGTTCGAGGTGCCGATGAAGTTCTTGCCCAAGCCCTCGTGAAGAGCCTGGACGCACCAGTCTTGCCACAGAAAAGAATGGCGGCGGCGTGTACCGAAATCAGCAAGGAGCAAGCCATCGAGTCCGCGCAGAGTTTCGACTTTCCCCCAAACGCGGGTCATTGCCTGTGCGTAGAGAACCTGAAGCTCAAAGCGCCCCATGTCTTTGAGGACGGCGCGCCCACGCAGTTCCATCAGGACGGC
>JARFRG010000223.1 GCA_029287375.1 Boseongicola sp.
GGTCAGCGCCACGGTGATGGAGCCGACCCGCTTGAAGCCAGTCGCCATGCCGGTTTCGGCCTCGAGATTGCCGTAGAGTTCCTGGCTGTACTTGGCGAGACGGGTCATGTTCTGGGTCGCCCGGAGCTGTGCGATCAGCCCTGCGGCGTGCCATGTCGTGCCAGAGCACAGCTGTTTTCGCTCCAGTAGGACGACATCCTTCCAGCCGAGCTTGGTCAGGTGGTACGCAACAGAGCAGCCGACGACGCCGCCACCGATGATGACGACGCGGGCGGTGGTTGGAAAATCGGACATGGGTGTCCTCCCTGTTCGTTTAGTAAACCGGCGGCGCGATCACCCAGATCGCGATGCAGGGCGTGTCATTTGGATTGGACCAGGAGAATGGCTCGCCGCGAATGCGGAAGCTGTCGCCTGTCGAAAGGTGATGCGTGGTGCCGTCAACCGTCAGATCAAGCGCACCAGAGACGATGTAGCCGACTTCTTGCGTGGGGCGCGAAAGAGCCTGTGCGCGGCTTGCATGGGGGGCAAACGTCGAATGGACGACCTCGAAATCATCAGTCAGATCGGGCGAGAGTAGTTCTTCGGTCAGGCCACTGGCGCGATGTCCGACGGGACGGCGCGCGGCGGCGCGCACGATGCGGCCCTCTTCGCCTGCGGGCGCTGGCCCGTGGCCGAACAAAGTTGAGACCGGCACATCAAACGCACGCGCGAGGTCTTTGATTTCGGCCATTGAAGGTTCAGAGAGGTCGCGTTCGACCTGGCTCATCCAGCCAACGGACCGCCCGAGTTTTGCCGCCAGATCGGACAGAGTGAGTTTGCGCGATTTCCGCAACGCGCGGATATCACGACCCAGGCTGTCGGGCATGTCAATCAGGGACATTGGCGCGCTTTCCATGAAATTACAGGTGCGATTTTCACGACCAATCGGTGAAAAAGTCAAACGAAATTTCATGAGCCAGTCGATGTATACAATCGTCGACCTCTAAGTCGTCGTTATTTTTGGATATTTTTGTTTACAGCCGCGTTATTCTGATTAGATATTGGCGCAGAAATCGAGGTGCCATGAGCCAATTGGAAGATCATCCGCTCCGTTATCAAATGATCAACGAGCTGCACGCCCGCCCCTTTCCGGTGCTGACGGTGCCGTGCCGTGCGATGTATCTGGCGATAAAGCCTGCGGTGAATGCCGCAGCGCGCGACCGTGATCAGGACCGCGCGCATCTGATTGCGCTTTTGGACAGATATGGTGCCAAGCACCCGCAGCCGGGCGCGACGCATTATTTCGGAGAGATCGGAAAGTACCGTCTGAAATGGGAAAGCCACACGGAATTCGTCACCTACACGATTTTCGAGGAAGGTCTGGGCGACACTCCCTTTGATGCCCGCGACTTTGAAGCGTTTCCACCGGATTGGCTTGGGGATGCGCCGGGTGTCACGATCACATCCGCGTTGATCCGGGTCGAATTTGAACCCGATGCGTCCGAGATCGAACGCATGGTGGATACGTGGTTTGTCGACGAAAGTCTCGCGGTCAGTCAGGTGCTGGACGCAAGCGCGGTGATCGCCGGGGATTTCCGACTTGATGCCGCCGGACACATGCGGTTCGCGGTATTCGTAACCCCGCAAACCGGATCGCGTCGCATCGGGCGGATCGTACAGCGGGTGTGCGAGATTGAAACCTATAAGACGATGTCGATGCTGGGGCTGACGCGGGTGCGCGAACTGGGGCCACAGATTGGCGCGATAGACCAGCGGCTCACCACATTGATGGGGGATATGACGGGCAATGTTTCGCAGCCCGCCGAGACGCTTGAAGCGCTTTTGAGGGTATCGTCGGAGTTGGAAAACATCCTTGCGCGCTCGTCGTTCCGCTTTGGCGCGACGGGGGCTTACGAAGCTTTGGTCAACCAGCGGACTTCGATTTTGCGCGAGGAACGATTCCACGGCCGTCAGACGATTGCCGAGTTCATGATGCGGCGGTTCGACCCGGCAATGCGGACCGTCAAGGCCACTGAGGCGCGACTGAAAACGCTTGCGGAACGGGCAATGCGGGCGGGTGATCTGCTGCGGACCCGTGTCGATGTGGAGAGATCGGCGCAGAACCAAGCGCTTTTGGAAAGCATGGACCGACGCGCCGATGCGCAACTGAAGTTGCAGCGCACTGTCGAGGGCTTTTCCGTCGCGGCGATCAGCTATTATGCCGTCAACCTGTTGGGATATCTCAGTTATCCATTTGCCGAGGGTCTTGGGTTGAGCAAGGGAATGACCCTGGCGATCCTGACGCCAATTGTGCTGGTGCTTGTGTTTTTTCTGGTTCGGAAAATGCGTGACCGGATCCACTGACGGCCCCATAGCAGGGCGACAATGGCGTTGGACGTGACGCGCAGATGTTTGTATGGATGCGAGCATGAAATTCACATCGCGCGACGTTCTTGAAAAACTGGTCTCCTTTCCAACGGTGAGCCGTGACAGCAATCTCGATCTGGTGGATTGGGTGCAGGACTTTCTGTCGGACAACGGGATCGTGTCACACCGGATGCTGAACGAGGACGGCAAAAAGGCTGCTATTTACGCGCATGTCGGACCGGACGCGCCGGGCGGCGTGGTCTTGTCGGGTCACACCGATGTTGTGCCTGTTGACGGGCAGGACTGGGCGACGGATCCTTGGGTGGTGACCGAAAAAGACGGTAAGCTCTTTGGGCGCGGCACCTGCGACATGAAGGGTTTCAATGCGCTGGCGTTGGTCGCTTTGGTCAAGGCCAAAGGCGCACCGTTGAAACGTCCGGTGCAAATTGCGTTGTCTTATGACGAGGAAATCGGCTGCGAGGGCGCGCCGCCTCTGATCGAGAAGATGCAGGAAAACCTGCCACCTGCTGCGTTGGCAATCATTGGCGAGCCGTCGATGATGAAGGTTGTGACGGGGCAAAAAGGTAGCAGTGGTTTCCTGGTGCATGTGCGCGGCTTTGAGGTCCATTCGTCTTTGATGCACACCGGCGTCAACGCGATCATGGAAGGTGCCAAACTGATCGCCTGGTGCAACGAGATGAACGCACGGGGCGAGGCCTCCAAGCCGACGGAAATTGCCGCGATGTTCGTGCCGCCGTGGACGTCCGTTCATGTTGGCGTGATTACCGGCGGCACTGCGCATAATATCACGGCAAAAGATTGCCATTTCGGCGTGGATTTCCGATTTGTTCCGACCGATGCGCGGGACGTATGGGAAGCCCGCTTTATCGCCGAGGTGCGCCGTATTGAGGCCGACATGAAAGCGGTCCACCCTGACGCCGGGATTGATCTTCATCCCGATTTCGGCTTGCCGGGTCTGAAACCCGAGGTAAACGGCCCCGCTGAACAACTTGCCCGCAAACTGACCGGCGACAACGCGAGCCACGTCGTCAGCTACGGCACCGAAGCGGGGCATTTTCGGAACGCGGGATATTCAAGCGTGATCTGCGGACCCGGCGACATTGCACAGGCGCATCAGCCCAACGAATATGTCACGCTGGAACAACTCGCTGCCGGAGAAGCCTTTATGGATCGGCTTATCGAACATCTGTGCCAATAGCGGCCCGCGTCAGTCTTTGATTGGTCCTGCGCCGCAGCGCGGGATCGGGCGACCGCCGTCCGCATAGGCCACAAACATCACGATCTCATCGGCAAGCGGAGCGTCCCCAATCGTCAGGGTCATTGTGTCAAAATGATCGAAGGACCAGGGATTGTCCTTATGGCCCAGCGGCAGGTCAATCGAGGTGCCAGGACCACCCAGCTTTACGTTTGATGCGATCACCGCAGCGCCACCGCCAACGGCCAGACGCATAGATGCGCCAAGCTTTGGGTGGATCACCGCACCGCCCTGCTCGATGTCGCCGTTCACCCCGACAAGAGCCGCCTTTCCGTAAGACACCGGAGCGTTTGGAAGCTGTGCGATGGCCTGCGCCGCAAGCAATTCTCCAAGGGTTTCGCCTATGTCGAACAATGCCGTCAGGTCTTGCTCAAAGCGCCCCGCAAACGGATTGCGAAAGATCGCTGCAGCGGCCACGCGCGTCACCGGATTGCACGGTGCGCCGAATGCGTCGCTGGAGATGACTTCCCGGACGATGATGGTCTTGCGCTTCTGCACCATTTGAGTGCCCTTCAGTTACGATGAGGCATTCTGGTTGCAGATCGTGGTCTCGTCGACAAATTTTAGTTGTCTTTCCCGACCGGCACGTCCGGATCGGCTTTGCCAACGCCTTTGAACACCGCCTTGAACGGCAAGGCCCAGACCACGCCAAGAACCACATAGACCGCAAGTTCCAACAGAAACGGCGGGCGGTCAAACAGGCCGATGATGGTGATCGAGGCCACCACATAAACAGGCAGGCCGACCAGCAGGATCAACAGCGACAGGCGGCGGCGGGCTTTGTAGGACAGCGCCATGGGTTCGGCTCCGGTGCGATTACTTCGCTTCAGATAGCTGGCCGGATCGGGATGGCCAGAGGTTGCGACATCTAGTCTTCGAAGGGGTCGGTGACGAGGATGGTATCTTCGCGTTCGGGCGAAGTTGAAACCATCGAAACCGGGCATTGGATCAGCTCTTCGATGCGGCGGACGTATTTAATCGCCTCGCCCGGAAGATCGGCCCAACTGCGCGCACCGGCCGTGCTTTCGCTCCAGCCTTTCATCGTTTCGTAGATCGGTTTGACACGCGCCTGCTTGTCAGCGGCAGTTGGCAAATAGTCGAGAGTTTCGCCATCGAGATCATAGCCCGTGCAGATTTTCAGCTCGTCAAAACCGTCAAGCACGTCAAGCTTTGTCAGCGAGATGCCGTTGACGCCGGACGTCGCGCAGGTTTGGCGCACAAGCACCGCGTCAAACCAGCCGCAGCGGCGTTTGCGCCCTGTTGTCGTGCCAAATTCGTGGCCGCGCTCGCCAAGGCGCTGCCCATCATCGTCGAACAACTCGGTCGGGAACGGTCCTTCTCCGACGCGGGTTGTGTAGGCTTTGACGATGCCCAGAACATAGTCGATCGAGCCGGGGCCGATGCCCGTGCCGGTGGCGGCCTGACCGGCAATCACGTTCGAGGATGTGACGAACGGATAGGTGCCGAAGTCGACATCAAGGAGCGCGCCCTGTGCGCCTTCAAACAGGATGCGCTGGCCCTTTCGGCGACGCTCGTTCAGCACCTTCCAGACGGGGGCCGCGTAGGGCAGGATATCGGCGGCGATCTCTTTCAGCGAGGCAAGCAAGGCCGCGCGATCTATTTCCGGCAGACCGAGCCCTCTGCGGAGCGCATCGTGATGGACGAGCAGTCGATCAACGCGGGTTGCAAGCGTGGCCTCGTCGGCAAGATCCGCCACGCGCACGACGCGACGGCCCACTTTGTCTTCATAGGCAGGGCCGATGCCGCGCCCCGTGGTGCCAATTTTGGCAACGGAATTTTGATCCTCGCGGGCGCGGTCCAATTCACCGTGCAGCGGCAGGATCAGCGGTGTGTTTTCGGCGATCATCAAAGTCTCAGGCGAAATTTCGACGCCTTGCGCGCGGATCGTCGCGATTTCCTTCATCAGATGCCAGGGATCGAGCACGACGCCGTTGCCAATGACCGACAGTTTGCCGCCCCGCACGACCCCGGATGGCAGCGCGTGCAACTTGTAGACCTCGCCGTCGATGACCAGCGTGTGGCCCGCGTTGTGGCCGCCCTGAAAGCGCGCGATCACATCAGCGCGTTCGCTGAGCCAGTCCACGATCTTGCCTTTTCCTTCGTCGCCCCATTGGGCGCCGACGACGACTACATTGGCCATGAAGATTTTCCCCTGAGGTTCACACCGCGGATGCGTATAGCGGTTGGGGTTTGGGGTGGAAACCTTAAAACTGTCGATTTCGCGAGGGGAACGACCGGAGCGGAGCAATTCCTCTATGTGGTAGGCTTGCGTGGGCCTGGTTCTGTGAAATGCCATCATGTGCTATGAAGCATTTAGATGCGACAACCCGGAGGAAAACCATGTCCGCGACTGCCGTTAATTTTCCGCGCGAAAACGATGTTCTCTATCTGGCCGAAGGCGGTACCGAGACCGAGCTTTTGTATCGCTATGGGTATAAGCTGCGTGAATTTGCGGCCTTTGAATTGATGAACAATCGCGATGCCGTCAACGACATGCGGGACATGTACAAACGCTATCTTGATGTGGTTGCAGAACACGGATTTGCGGCCTTGATGGCCAGCTTCGACTACCGCGCAAGCCCTGACTGGGGGGATAAGCTGGGATACTCGTCGGCCGGACTGCGCGAGATGCAGCATAAGTGCATCGATTTTCTTCGCGAAGTGTCAAAACCCTACATCGGCCAGATATCCCATATCGCAATCGCGGGATGCGTCGGCCCACGCGGCGATGCCTACGAGTTGAACGAAAGCATCACGGCTGATCTGTCCGAAGAATACCACGCCACCCAAATTTCGACGCTTAAGGACTGCGGTGTTGATTTCGTCTGGGCTGCGACCATCAATAATGTCCCCGAGGCGGTGGGAATCGCGCGCGCGGCGGCATCGGCTGGCCTGCCGGTGAATATGTCCTTCACACTTGATAGCAACCATCGCCTGAAGTCAGGACCAAGCCTGAAAGAAGCCATCGAGGCGACGGATGCCGAGGCCGAAGATGCAAAACCGGATTCTTACGGTATCAATTGCTCGCATCCGGTCGAATTCGATCCAGCCCTTGAGGACGGCGCGTGGGCTGACCGCATTCGACTGTTGCGTCCCAATGCGGCGGCGATGGACAAGATATCGCTGTGCAAGCTGGGTCACATCGAAGAAGGCGACCCCGAAGCGTTGGGCAAGACGATGGGCGAGCTGGCAACCCGATATCCAAAAATCGACATTTGGGGCGGGTGTTGTGGCACATGGGACAAGCATTTCGATCGCATCGCACACTATGTTCGCGAGGCGCGCGCACAGGGCTGATTGTCCGGCGCCGTCCCGCCAAGCGCACGAACCGCTTCGCCGCGCGCCTGTTCTCGCTAACAGCGCCCGCGCAGACCTTGCCCCCTTGCCGGGTGGTCGATAGGACAGAAGCCAACCT
>JARFRG010000278.1 GCA_029287375.1 Boseongicola sp.
TGATGTTCTGCTCTTTGCCAGTGCCTTTGTCTTTGGCGCTGACCGACACGATGCCGTTGGCGTCGATGTCGAAGGTCACCTCGATCTGCGGCATGCCACGTGGGGCAGGCGGGATGCTCTCAAGGTTGAACTGGCCCAGCATCTTGTTGTCTGCAGCCATTTCCCGCTCACCCTGGAACACACGGATCGTCACGGCGTTCTGGTTGTCTTCCGCAGTCGAGAAGATCTGCGACTTCTTCGTCGGGATCGTCGTGTTGCGGTCGATCAGGCGTGTGAACACACCACCCAGCGTTTCGATACCAAGTGACAGCGGCGTGACGTCCAGAAGAACCACGTCCTTGACGTCGCCCTGAAGAACACCGGCCTGAATCGCAGCACCAAGCGCCACAACTTCGTCCGGGTTCACACCTTTATGCGGCTCTTTGCCGAAGAACTTGGTCACTTCTTCCACGACGCGCGGCATGCGGGTCATACCACCGACAAGAACAACCTCGTCGATGTCAGAAGTCGAAAGACCAGCGTCCTTCAATGCCGCCTGACAAGGCTTGATCGAATTCTTCACCAAATCAGAAACGAGAGATTCCAGTTTCGCCCGTGTCAGCTTCATCACCATGTGAAGTGGCTGACCGGTGTCTTTGTTCATCGAAATGAACGGCTGGTTGATCTCGGTCTGGCTGGAAGAAGACAATTCGATCTTCGCTTTTTCGGCCGCTTCTTTCAGACGTTGAAGCGCCATCTTGTCAGTACGCAGGTCCGCGCCGTGCTCTTTTTTGAACTCGTCGGCCAGGTAGTTCACGATGCGCATGTCAAAGTCTTCACCACCAAGGAACGTGTCACCGTTGGTGGATTTTACCTCGAAAAGGCCATCGTCGATCTCAAGGATCGTGATGTCGAAAGTACCGCCACCAAGGTCATAGACCGCGATGGTTTTGGTTTCTTTCTTGTCGAGACCATAGGCAAGTGCTGCCGCTGTCGGCTCGTTGATGATGCGCAGAACCTCAAGGCCCGCGATCTTGCCAGCGTCTTTGGTTGCCTGACGCTGAGCGTCGTTGAAGTACGCAGGCACCGTGATGACGGCTTGCGTGACTTCCTCGCCAAGATAGCTCTCGGCGGTCTCTTTCATTTTCCCAAGGATGAACGCAGAGATTTGCGATGGCGAATATTTCTTGTCGCCCGCTTTGACCCATGCGTCGCCATTGCCGCCGTCGACGATTTCGAACGGGACAAGGTCCTTGTCTTTTACTGTTTCGGCGTCATCCACCCGACGACCGATCAGACGCTTTACAGCGAAGACGGTGTTTTCGGGGTTGGTGACAGCCTGACGTTTGGCGGGTTGGCCGACGAGGCGTTCGTCGTCCTTGAACGCAACGATCGATGGTGTCGTGCGCGCGCCTTCTGCGTTTTCGATAACGCGTGGCTGGCTGCCGTCCATGATGGCAACGCAGCTGTTTGTTGTACCGAGGTCGATACCGATGACTTTACCCATGCTCTAATCCTCTACACTGGCGATTGTTGGGGCCCGGGCCCATTATGGCACCTCGGGTCCCATCCCAAGGAATGTGACACCCATGCGGATGTTCACGGCTTCGTGGGGTATATAGGGAGGTGAATATGGGCCTGCAAGCCATCGTGGTGGGGGTTTTGGTGCAATTTTCGGAATCTTTTTCAATGGTTGATCTGTTTGACACAGAACCGGGGGCGCCAGTTGATCTGATGGGCTCAGTGATCTGGCCGCTTTGTCTTGATGAGGATGCACAGGCCGCGATGCTTGCGGATTTGCGGGATGTCGCCCGTGCGGCACCTTTTCGGCAGTACGAAACACCGGGCGGTCACAAAATGAGTGTGCGGATGACATCTGCGGGGGACGTTGGTTGGATGACGGACCGCAAAGGCTATCGATATTCAAAGCGCCACGGGGATGGCGGAGCTTGGCCGGAAATTCCGGCGTCAGTTCTGGATGTCTGGCGTGCAGTGTCGGGCGTCGACCGTGACCCCGACAGTTGCCTTGTGAATTTCTATGGTGAGGGCGCCAGGATGAGCCTGCATCAAGACAAGGACGAGGCTGAACTTCGCTGGCCGGTCGTGTCAATCTCGCTTGGAGATCCGGGCCTGTTCCGGGTAGGCGGGCAGGCGCGCACCGATCCAACGAAAAGCCGGTGGCTTATGTCTGGCGATGTCGCCGTTCTGTCAGGCGACGCGCGGCTGGCCTATCACGGAATCGACCGGATCAAGTTCGGTGAGGGCGGTTTGTTGCCTGACGGCGGTCGGATCAACGTCACTCTGCGGGTGGCGCGATAGTGCAGCAGCCTGAGAAAAGACCGGACGGGCGGAAGCCGTCTTCTGTGTTGTTGTCCGACACCAGCATGTCCACTTCGATGCCATAGGCGCGGTCCGACATGCCGTCGCTGCAGCCACGCAGGCGAATGGACAGGCCGACTTCAATTGGCCCGGCGTCAGGCGAGATCATACTGCCTCGATAGTAATACCGGTCGGATTGCGAGCGGGATTTGAAAAGTCCCGAGATAAAGCCCTCGGCGAGTGGAACATCGGGCATCGACAGGCGTATCGCGGGTTGCTCGTAGGAGAGCGACCAGAAAGGCTCGGTTCCAAAGCATTGGCGGATTTCGGGAAAGGCCGATGTGGGCTGTTTGTCCTGCCGTGCCAGAAACGCCAGCGAAATCCAGCCCGTGCCTTCGCCCACATTCACAAGGCCCCACGTCAGATCCTCGTTTGCGCGGATCACTTCAATGTCTTTTGTGTCGCGGGCAAGTGTCGAGAGAACTTCGGATGAAATATCCGGTGCGGCGCGCACGTTCAGAACGTCGCCCGCGCTGAGGTCGATCACATCGTGAAGCGCAGGCCAGTCGGCGGGTGAGGCCGCCGCAGGACTGGCGAGCGCCAGCATCAGGGCGAACGCTCGGATCATCGTGTCGCATCCCAGCTAAGCGAGGCGTGGCGCGACGTGTAGAAAACGCCGATGATCCCGATGGCGAGCAGTACAAGCGAGACCCAAAGCGGATACATCAGATCGGATTTCATCGGGTTGTAATTTACGAAAATATAACCGCGGCCCTGGTCAATGATATGAAACAGCGGGTTCCAGTCGAAAAGGACCACCATATGCGCAGGCAACGTGTTGGCCACAAACATCTTGCCAGAAGCGAACATGTTTGCGCGTGAATAAACCTGCATGATGATCCCGGCAAGCTTTGGGAACCACGGTTTCAGCGCCAAAAGCACCATGCCCACGGAACATCCCGAAAACCACGCCAGTAAAAGCATAAGACAGGCAGCAAACGGTTGCGAGACCTCGATCGGGGTCCAGACGAGATGGTAGACCAGCAAAATCGCGAACATCGACACGACTTGAATATATAAAGCGCTCACCGCCGAGGCGCAGACGGCAATCACCTGGTTCATCGGACGGTGCTGCATCATCGGCGACGTCGGGCCTTCTGACCCCATGACTGAACTGACCGATTTCACATGGGTCATGAACACGAAAATACCCGACATCACATACAGTAAAAAGTCACCCCGGATCGCCATACCCCGAAGCCCCAGCACATCCAGCAGGAGGAAAAACGCCCCTACCATGATCATCGTCTGAAGAATGTTAAAACCAATCGCCAGTGTCGCATCCCGGTGGCTTCTGCGGATCGAACGCACGGTGTTGTGAAACACCAATCCCGCCAGGGTGGCTGCGCCCTGCGCCAAAGATGACTTGCGTTCCGACTGAAACATGCCGTGTGTTGCTCACTCAATTGACAAGGCCGTTGCGTCTTTGCGCCAATCGCCCTTGTCGTTGCCCCTTACTCTTAGCATAAGCTTGTAAGGGCCTGCATTTCCAGAACGAAGGATCGTCCAGTGGCGGATTTTGACCGACCTGACATGGTTGCAACATTCCGACGGCTCGCGCTTTTGGGCGGCGAGGCAATCCTGGAGGTCTATGGGCGCGATGATTTCGGTGTCCGCGCGAAATCCGATGAAAGCCCTGTAACAGAGGCTGACGAGGCTGCAGACCTGGTGATTTCGACTGGTTTGCGCGCGTCTTTCCCCGATATTCCGCTGGTCACCGAAGAACAGGCGGACACCCATGATCTGAAGGCCTCGACGTTCCTGATCGTCGACCCGTTGGATGGCACTAAGGAATTCGTTCAGCGTCGCGGGGATTTCACTGTCAATATCGCGCTCGTCGAAGATGGCATCCCGACGCTTGGGGTTGTTTATGCGCCCGCCAAAGGCCGGCTGTTTTACACATTACCCGACGGTGGCGCAGTCGAGGAAACCGGCGCGTTCGACACCGCGACGGTCGGGGAGACTTCGCCAATTTCAGTCAGTCTTCCTGACAACGAAGCGCTGCGTGTTGTGGCGTCAAAATCGCACAGAAGCCCTGAATTAGAGACATATATTGACCGCTACAGGGTCGTTGACAGCGTCGCGGCGGGATCATCGCTCAAGTTCTGTCTGGTCGCGGTGGGCGAGGCCGATTTCTATCCTCGCCTTGGCCCCACGATGGAATGGGACACCGCTGCCGGAGACGCAGTGCTGCGCGCGGCGGGCGGAATGGTTGCAGACCGCGACACCCGCGCGCCGCTGGCCTACGGCAAGGCGGCCTTTCGAAATCCGCACTTTCTGGCCTTTGCGTCGGGTGTTGATCTCAAGCCCGAGTGACACGACATGGTGACGAATGATCCGACGATCAGCGTCATCGTCGCCATCCATCAACGCCCTGAATGGCTACGACGCTGTCTGACCGGATTGGTCCAGCTCGACTATTCACCTTTCGAAATCATTATCGCCGCCGACGACATCGGCTTGGCGGCGATTGCCAACCATCCCGCGCGCGCGCAGCTAAAAACCATCCTTTGCCCCGAGGCCAACCTAGCCAAAACCCGCAACGCCGGGGTGGGGCAGGCGGGGGCGAGGTATTGGCCTTCATTGACGATGATGCAGTGCCTGAACCGCTTTGGCTGCGCCACCACGTCAATGCCTTGGCCACAACCGGGGCAGATGCGTCGGTCGGCTATGTGCGTGGGCGCAATGGGATCAGCTTTCAGTCCCGCTGCGAATCGGTCGACGCTCATGGCGAAACCCACCGCGAACAATCGCCGCCAGACACTGCATTTGTCCCAGATCTGAAACCGGGCCATGCCGTCAAACTTGTTGGCACAAATTTCACCGTGCGTCGGGCTGCGCTTTGCGAGGTCGGCGGCTTTGATCCGGCCTATCGCTACTACCTGGACGACACTGACTTGTCCCTCAGGCTTGCGCGCGCGGGTCGCGTTCTGGCCGTTGCGCCGCGTGCCGAAGTGCATCACGCCACGGCATCTTCAACACGGCGCACGGCGCTTAGACGACCGCGAGATTTGTTTGAAATTGGGCGCAGCAGCGCGTTGTTTTTACGCCGCCACGGCACCTTCTCGGATGCTCTGATTGACCAACTGCGTCGACGAGAACATGCGCGTTTGATCCGCCATATGGTGTCCGGCACCTGTGAACCCCGCGATATATCGCGCTTGCTTGCGACACTGGACGCAGGTTGGCAGGCTGGCAGCACCGCAGCTATCGCGTCTCTCACACCGATTGGGATGCCGTCAGTCGAATTCAAGACGATACCTGTGCCGCACCGTCCTCATTTTGTGATCACATCGCGATTTCGCGGACGCAAGCGCGCGATTGGTGCCGCTCAAACCGCTGCAAAAGATGGTCATAAAGCCAGCGTTTTCAGCTTTTCCCTCACGGCGCGTCCGCATCGCGTTCAATTTGATGAGTGCGGGGTTTGGCTCCATACTGGCGGACAGTTCGGGCGCAGCGTTCGGTCCGGACCCCGTTTCAGGTGGTGCAGATTTGCCCAACGCTTTGAAG
>JARFRG010000041.1 GCA_029287375.1 Boseongicola sp.
GAATTATCTTGACGTCAACTTCCCCGGCACACGCGACTTAAGCAACAAAGCTGTCGGAACACTGGTAATTCCGCTGATTACCGAAGCCGGTTTTGGTTTTGGAGCTGCCTACGGACGCGGCGCCCTTCGCGAGAACGGCGTCACCGGAGACTAATATTCAGCGACACAGGCCAGTTTTGGTCTTCAGATCGGCGCACAGCAGTACGCTCACGTTCTGTATTTCATGACAGAGGAAGCACTGTCAGAATTTCGGGCATCCTCAGGTTGGGCCGCTGGCGCGGACGTTGAATATGCAATCAATGATCGCGGCGCCAACTTGTCGGCAGAAACGACAACGGCCTTGTCGCCTGTGATTGCTGTTGTGTTTGGTCAGGCTGGACTTCTGGCAGGTGCAACCGTCGAAGGTACAAAGTACTCGCGGATCATTCCGTAAATCATTGTAAGTTCAAGTGGTTGAGGCCGAGGCCTCAACCATTACTTTAATTTAAATCTGCTACAGCGCCTGCAATCGCTTAAACAGACTGGACGTATCCCAACGCGCCCCGCCCATCTTTTGCACATCCTTATAGAATTGGTCCACAAGTGCCGTGACCGGCAGACTCGCACCCGTTTCATTGGCCGTCTGCAGGCAAATTCCAAGATCCTTGCGCATCCAGTCAACCGCAAATCCATGCTCGAACTCATCATCCAGCATCGTCTCATAGCGGTTCGCCATCTGCCATGACCCAGCCGCACCCTGCGAAATCACTTCGACAACAGCGCGCCCGTCAAGTCCGGCCTTGTCGGCAAAATGAAGCGCCTCGCTTAGTCCCTGCACCAGACCTGCAATGGCAATCTGGTTGCACATCTTGGTCATCTGTCCGGCACCACTTTCGCCAATCCGCCGGCAAATTTTCGCATATGACTGCATAATCGGTTCGGCGCGATCATAGGCTCCCTGATCTCCACCGCACATAATCGACAACTGGCCGTTCTCGGCCCCCGCCTGTCCACCAGAAATCGGCGCATCGACGAACGAAATGTTCAGGGCATCAGCCGCCGCATAAAGCTCGCGGGTGACGGCCGATGAAACCGTCGTGTGATCTACAAAGACGCTTCCGGCTTTCATTCCCGCAAATGCACCATTTTCACCAAGACACACCGACCGCAAATCGTCGTCATTGCCGACACAGGTCATAACGAAATCTGCCCCCTCAGCCGCGCCGCGCGGCGTCGTCGCCATTGTTCCGTTGTGCTTGGCGGCCCAATCTTCGGCCTTTGCCGCAGTTCGATTGAAAACACTCACATCGTGGCCGGCAGCGGCCAAATGACCTGCCATGGGATAGCCCATGACGCCCAGTCCCAAAAATGCACACTTCGCCATAGCATCCTCCCTTGTCATCCATTGTCTTGCGGGTTTTACCTAACTTACAGGCAATTGCAGTCAACAAGGCATTCATGCTTCGTCTATTCCGCTGGCTTACCCGAATAATGACCGGACTGATCGTCGTTGCGCTTGCAACGTCGCTTCTCTTGTATTGGTTTTTCTCCCGCTCAATTCCTGAGTATTCTCAAGATTTGCGGGTCGCGGGGATAGAGGCGTCGGTCGAAATCGTTCGAGACAACGCAAACGTGCCTCATATTTTCGGCCAATCTGACGGCGACGTGTATTTCGGCCTCGGCCTTGCCCACGCACAGGACCGCCTTTGGCAAATGCTGCTGCTCAGACGCACGGCGCAAGGACGGCTCAGTGAATTGTTCGGCCAAAGAACGGTTGCTACAGATCGGCTGCTAAGGCGGCTTGATCTCTATCCCCTCGCCGTTCGGTCCGTAGCTGCGCAAGACGACTACACGACGGCAGCGCTCACGTCCTATGCCGCAGGTGTGAATGCATGGCTGCGCGAAGTGAACGTCGCCGCGCGCGGTCGTGGCGCCCCCGAGTTCTGGCTGTTCGAGCCGAATATCGCGCTTTGGCAACCCGCCGACAGCCTTGCTATCGGCAAATTGATGGCCCTGTCTTTGACGGAACACGTTCAAAGTGAAGTCCGTCGCGCGCGGCTCTCGCGTATTCTGCCTGATGATCGCGTGGCTGATATACTGCCCGACATCCAGGGCGCTCCTGTCGCCTCCCTGCCCGAATATGCGGCGCTGTTTGACGCGCCAATCCCGGCCTATGCCGCGCTTGCCAAATCGCCATATGATGCGCTGTCCCCTATAAAGCCGCGCGGCCTCGCGGGGGCGTCAAATGCATGGGCGGCGACGCCAGCCCGATCGGCTGCAGGCGGCACACTTCTGGCAAACGATCCCCACCTTGAACTCACCGCCCCGACGATCTGGTACCTTGCACGACTGGAGCTTGAGACCGGCGGCGTGATCGGCGGCACCTTTCCGGGCAGCCCCACCGTCCTAGTTGGTCGGTCAAACAAACTTGGTTGGGGCATCACCAATTCCTATGCCGACGATCAGGACGTTTTCATCGAAAAGGTAAACCCGGACAATTCCGAACAAGTCCTGACGCCCGAAGGCTGGAAAACCCTCAGATCGCGCCAATCTATCATCAATATCCATGACGCTGATCCGATAAACCTGACCCTGCGCTGGTCCGAGAATGGGCCGATCCTCGAAGGCAGTCAGTTCGACCTGGCTGCGGTTACGCCAGCGGGCCATGTCGCTTCTCTTGGATGGACAGCGTTCAGTCCCGAAGACACGTCTGTGCAGGCCCTTTTGAAAATCATGCGCGCGCCGGACATCGACACAGCGATCGTTGCAGGCGAAGATTTCATTGCAACCGCGCAAAACCTGACAATCGTCGACCGCGAAACCGCCGCTATGAAAGTGATCGGCAAGCTTCCCCGACGCGCCGCGCGCCATCAAACTCAAGGCCGGATGCCCTCTCCGGGCTGGCTTGCCGAAAACCGCTGGCAGGGTGTGATGTCCTATTCCGCAAATCCGGAATACCGCGCCCCCGAGGGTGGGATTGTTGGCAATACAAACAACAAGACCATCGACCGCCCCTTTCCACTGCATGTGAGTTTCGAATGGGGCGACACTCAGCGCGTGCAGCGATGGCAACGCCTCATGCAAACCCGCGAAGTCCACACCCGCGAAAGCTTTATCGAAGCTCAGCTAGACACTGTGTCCGTAACAGCGCGCACGCTCTTGCCGCTTGTTGCGCGCGATCTCTGGTTCACCGGAGAGGCCGCCGCCGAAGGCACACCCGAACGCCAACGCCGCCGCGCCCTTGATCTTTTGGCGGAATGGAACGGCGAGATGAACGAACACCTCCCCGAACCACTGATTTATGCCGCCTGGATGCGCGCATTGCAAAACCGGCTAATCCGCGACGAACTGGGCCCGCTTGCGGCTGAATTTCCACGGCCCGAGCCGATCTTCCTCGAACGCGTGTTTCGCGACGTCGATGGGGCCTCGATCTGGTGTGATGTCATCCAAAGCGCACCTGTTGAAACCTGCACAGACCTCGCACGGTTGGCGCTTGATGACGCCATTTTGTGGATCGAAGAACGCTATGGCCCTGCGCTTGAAAGCCTGCGCTGGGGCGATGCTCACGAGGCAACCCACGACCATACCGTTCTTGGCGATGTCGGCTGGGTTTCGTGGTTGGTAAACATCCGCCAGTCCACCAGTGGCGGCGACCACACGCTGCAACGCGCATCGACGCGCGGCTCAGGGCCGGATCCGTTCCAGAACGTACACGGAGCGGGCTATCGCGGCGTTTATGACTTTGCGGACCCCGATAGTTCCGTCTTCATTATCGCCACCGGACAATCCGGCCATCCGCTCAGCCGCCATTACGACGACCTTGGTGAGCTTTGGCGGCGCGGCGAATACATCCCCATGACACTAAACCCGGATCTCGCCCGCGCTGGCGCTGTGGGCATCACCCGACTGACGCCGGGCGACTAAAGCCAATTTGCGCTTCTTGCGCCGCGCCGTTTCGGCTAGTGTGCCACAAGTCAAAAGGAGCACATCATGCCGCTTTCGGTCTGAGCACGTGGTGACAGCAGCAACGCCGCAAACGCGTCATTGAATGCGTCCAATACGAATCAACAGCCAACCACGCTGCTGACGTTCAGTGCGGACTACTTGAATAATGGAAGCGACGCAGGCGACCTCAAGCTGGACTTCACCCTCGACGGAAGTCCGGACCCGGACACTGTGATCTTTCTAGACTCAGACGGCGACGGCGAACTTGACCCCGAACCCGTCAGCTTCACCATGGAGTTTGGCGGCACTCTGCCTTTTACCAATAAACTCAATGGCGTTGGTCCAAACAACAATGACCTTCGCGGCGAAGAGATCGTTATTCTCACGCTCGAAGACGGCACCCGCCTGTTTTTCCTTCGAAGCTTTCTGTTTGATCCGGATGGTCCGACTGCCACGACGGACTCGCAGGATACTTTCGATATCATGGATGATTTTCCAAACGGCGCCCACGATCTGCAGGGCCTTTTCGTCTGCTATGTGGCCGGCACCTTGATCGAAACGCCCACCGGAGCCGTCGCGGTCGAGACGTTGAAACCAGGCGACCAGATTCTCAGCGAAGCCAGCGCGCGGCAGTCCGTTCTCTTTGTCGGCCAAAAGACCATTCCAGCCAGTTCACTGCGCGCATTTCCAAATCTGCGCCCGATCACCGTTCCAAAAAACACGCTTGCCCCCGGAGCGCCAAATCAAGACCTGACCGTCTCACCGCTTCATCGCATTCTGGTGCGCGATGCCGCCCTAACGCTGCTGTTCGGCGAAGATGCGGTCTTTGTCATGGCCCGTGATCTTCCAGCGGCACGCCCCGCCCCGATCGTCGAAACAACCTACGTTCACGTCCTATGCAAGACCCATTGCGTGCTCAAAGCCAACGGATGCGAAAGTGAAAGCCTGTTTCCGGGTGACGTCGCCCTGATGTCGCTCTCGCGTGACGATCGCGACATCATAAAACAGCTTTTGGGGCCATCACTGGACCAAAAAACCGCTTATCCGTGTCTGACCTCAAAAGAAGCAGCCTTGTGGCGCGCCGCCGTTCACAAACGTGAAAAACGCACCGCCTGAACCGGCGTCCAATTTACTGTAAGCTCTATGCCATCATCCAAGCGCGTCTCAGCCACCACAATCCCCTGCTCGTAAGCCCAGGCGCGCCGCTTTCCGTCCGAAAGCTCAAGCCTGATCGTCTCCACATGGCGGTCCCGGTCAAGTTCTTCGGTCACACCCTGCACCAAAGCCTCAACGCCCGACCCGGTCAGTGCAGAAATCGCCAGAACGCCCTCTTTGCGCGATGCTTCAGCCTCACGAGCCGCCTGCATATCAGGCTCAAGCAAATCCATCTTATTCCAGATCTCAATGTGAGGTGTGTTTTGCTTCACCCCAAGTTCCGTCAGAATGCCAACCACATTTGCGCATTGCTCATCGGTCTCAGGATGGGAGATATCGCGCACGTGCAAGATCAAATCAGCTTCAAGCACTTCTTCCAAAGTTGCCCGAAATGCCGCGACCAATTGGGTCGGCAAATCCGAAATGAACCCAACAGTATCTGACAGGATCACCTCGCGTCCGGTCGATAGCTTAATTGCGCGCATGGTCGGATCAAGCGTCGCAAAAAGCATGTCCTTCGCAACCACATCCGCCCCGGTTAACATATTGAACAGTGTTGATTTTCCCGCGTTCGTATACCCCACAAGGGCCACGACCGGAAACGGCACTTTGGCACGCGCGGCGCGATGCAATGTGCGTGTCTTCACAACCTTTTCAAGTTGGCGACGCAGCCGTGTCAGTTGCTCGTCAATCGCGCGACGGTCAGCCTCGATCTGCGTCTCGCCCGGCCCTCCGACAAATCCAAGTCCGCCGCGCTGGCGTTCAAGGTGGGTCCAGGCCCGAACCAATCGCGTGCGTTGATAGGTCAGCGCCGCCATCTCGACTTGCAAGACACCTTCCCGCGTCGCGGCACGATCCGAAAAGATCTCAAGAATAAGCCCGGTGCGATCAAGAAGCTTGGTTTTCCACTCACGTTCAAGGTTGCGTTGCTGGACTGGCGTCACTGGCCCGTCAACAAGAACAAGACCAATGTCATCGGCTTTGATCCGCTGGCCAAGCTCGGCCACCTTGCCTGATCCAAACAGAGTTCCCGGCGTCGGTTTTGGAAGTCGCACCACATCCGCACCAACAATCTCGAGCCCTGGCAAAGCAGCGGCAAGCGACACAGCTTCTTCAAGCGCGAAACCTGCATCGCGTCGGTTCGTATCGCTGGTAATGTCCGGGTGCAGAACGAGAGCGCGCATTGCCCCCGTCTCTGTCTCACCCACGCCTATTCTTCGCCGTCATAAAGACTGATCGGCTGCGCGGGCATAATGGTGGAAATTGCGTGTTTATAAACCAGCTGAGACTGGCCATCTCGGCGCAGTAGAACACAAAAGTTATCAAACCATGTAATCACGCCCTGAAGCTTGACGCCGTTGATAAGAAAGATGGTCACCGGAACCTTAGTCTTTCTAACATGGTTCAGAAATGCATCCTGCAAATTCTGTCTATCCGAAGCCATGGGTTTTATTGCCTTTTTTCTTGCAAGCGTTCGAACGCCGTCGAGACGCTAAGTTAATGCATCCACTATGGAACGTCTCCCAACGACTTGCCACCCCTAAAGATTATCTCACACAGCATAAATTTTGTGCAGGCTCATCGCCAGAATTCCGGGTTCAAAAGAGCAATGATGGCCAATGTCTCCAGCCGACCCAGCACCATGGCGGCAGTCAAAGTTGCCTTTGCAGCCGGCGCCAACCCGATAAGGTCAATCGGAACATCGCTCGCCACATCAACCAAAGGTCCGGTTGTCGACAGACTTGCAATCGTCAAGATCAGTGCGTCTTCAAAGCTCAGTCCGAAATAGGCCAGCAACGTCGACAAAAGCGCAATCGAAAGCGCGAACAACATGAAAAACACCCATGCGACATAGGCACCCTCGCGCCTAAACCGTCGGGCAACGTGGCCCGATCCGCCGACCGACGAAGGCGACACCAGCTTGTCCATTTCACGTTGCCCATGCTTCACAAGCGCATACACCCGCAATAATTTCACACCACCGGCCGTTGTCGCAACTCCGCCACCGAAAACGGCCAAACCCATCAACACAAGACCTGTCGCGTCCAAACCTGACCATGCCCGCGCATCGCCCCAGGCCGCGCTCTCAAAGCCTGTGGTCGTCAAGAACGAAGCCACGGTAAAAACTGCCCCCCAAAGCCCGACGATCCCCTCAAGCAACGTGACTTCTGCCCCCTCATCAATGGTCGCCAGCCAATGACGCAAAAACAAAAGTGTGGGGATAATCGCGATCAGCCCAATACCAAGACGCAGTTCCGGGTCGCGAACCAGCGCAGGCCAACCGTCCTGACGCCCATCCGACGTAAACGTCAGTCGCGACAGGGCGAACACCAGAAAAATCAAGATCAGAACTTCGCCGCCAAACCCCGAAGTCGCATCCGCGACACCTGCTTCCAAAGGCGAAATTCCCGATGTCGATAACGTCGCCATCGCATGACAAATCGCAACCAGGGGTGCGTCTCCCGCCACCATGAGCATCACCCAAAGCACGCCGGTCAGGCTGATATAGATTGGGGCCAGTCTTGCCGCAAAACGGGTCAGCCGCTCGGATGGCTCACCAACGTGATCCAGGCGCACCACACCGCTTTTGTCTTCGCGCGCAGATTCAGTGGCCGCCACAACCTCAAAGCCTCCAAGTTTCAACGGCGCAAAAATCGCAATTGCCGCGACCCACATAAAGAACCCGCCAAGCCAGCCCACCAAGGCCCGCCAAAGATGCAAACTTGGCGGCAGGCGGTCCGCGTCGAACATTGTTAACCCCGTGGTGGTCAGGCTCGACACCATTTCGACATAGGCGTTGGCAAAAGTCGTATCCGTCACGACCTCCGAGAATGGGACCGCCAACATCGCCGGCAACACAGCGAACAGCGCAAATAGCGAAATCAGATGGCTGCGGCCCTGCCTTCGGATTTTGTAGTTCGACGTCGCGACAGCGATCATCGTGAATAGAAACAAAAACATGATGCAGGAATACAAAAACGCCCGCGCCGTGACGAGATCGCGCGTCACATAGGCATGCAATGCCGGAACAAGCATTGCGATCGCACCCAGACCGACCAAAAGAACGATCAACGGCAGCCGGGTCGCCCAGATCATCAGAAAAAGTCGATCGAAACCTGAAACAGCCGTTCGACCTCCGGCACATCAGCAGCCATTGTAAAGACCAGAATGACATCACCCTCTTCGATCCGGGTGGTTCCGGTCGGCTTGAGAACGTCTTCGCCCTTCATAACCGCGCCAACAAGCACGCCTTCGGGAAAATCAATCTCGCGAATTTGCTTTCCGGCCAGTGGTGAGGTCGACAGGATCTGCGCCTCGATCACTTCCGCCTCGGCGTCTCCGATAGAATAGACGCCACGCACGCGCCCATGCCGAATGTGGCGCAAGATCGACGACACAGTTGTTCCGCGAGGGTTGATGTAGGCATCGATATGCAAGGGGTCCATGAGCGGTAACAAGGTCGGATCATTGACCAGCGCAATCGTCAGTGGACATCCCGCTTGCTTGGCGCGCACAGACGCCAACAGGTTGGTCTTATCGTCATCTGTCACAGCCAAAACAGCATCGGCGCGCCCCACACCGGCTTCTTCCAAAAGCTCCGAGTTTAGGCCGTCGCCATTCAATACGATCGTGCGCTCCAAAGCGTCGGCCGCACGCTCGGCACATCCACGGTCTCGCTCTATGACTTTGACACGAAGACGCTCGGCCCGTTTCTCAAGCGCATTTGCGACCGCAAGTCCGACGTTGCCACCGCCAATAATCACGACACGTTCCTGACGGCGCACCGTCTTGCCGAAAATCTCGAAGGTTCGCGTAACATCCTCTACATGGCTGATCACATATACCTGATCATGCGCATAAAGCTGATCCCCGGGATCGGGCGCAAACAGCCGTCCGTTGCGCCGCACACCCACGACAATTGCGCGAAGTGTGGAAAACAGATCGGTGAGCTGGCGCAACGGCGTATCCAAGACCGGACAGGTCTCATCCAGCAGGATCCCAAGAAGCTGCGCCTTCCCATCCAGAAACATTTCCGTGTCAAACGCCGCGGGTGCCGACAAACGTCTCAATGCAGCCTCGGCGACTTCGCGTTCAGGACTGATGACCACATCAATTGGCATGTGGTCGCGCCGATACAAATCCGAATAGATCGCCGTCAGATAGCTTTGCGCCCGAAGACGCGCAATCTTGCGCGGCACATCAAAAACCGAATGCGCCACCTGACAGGTGACCATATTCACTTCATCCGAATGCGTGGCAGCAATGATCATATCCGCGTCGCGCGCGCCGGCGCGGTCAAGAATATCGGGATAACTCGCATGACCCGCGATCCCCTGCACATCCAAAGCGTCCGTCACACGGCG
>JARFRG010000054.1 GCA_029287375.1 Boseongicola sp.
GGCCAGTCCCAGCGGCACGCGAGACAATGTGCGGACCGTCGCTCCTTTGGGCCATCCTTGCCCGACGGCAAAGATGGCGAGCCCAGCCATACCCGCGACGCCTTGCCATCCGAGATAGGTCGTGATGCGGTTTGCGCCGCGTGTGAACCCATCGCCGGTGGGCTCCAGCGTTGCGAGGGCGTAAAACGCGTAGGCGAAGGCAAACACCCAAAGCGCGAAAAGCCCGGTCAAAACCAAGCGTTTGCCGTCGCCCGGATCAGTCATGTGCGCCCCCTTAATCGTTCAAACATCGGGATCGCGGCCCAAGCACGTTGCTCTTCGGCCTCAACCGCGCAGGCGCGCGCATCACGCAACCGCTCAAGGGCAGGGTCTGCATTTTCACCTGCTTCGACCATAAGTCGCATCAACGCCATGCCGGATCGGCCGCAACCACCGTAACAGTGCGCCAGCACCCGGCCTCCCTGTGCAAGTTCCGCGTGCGCGGTGGCCGAAACCTCGGGCCAGAGTGCGTTGGTTGTATCCTCGGGTGCGCCGAAATCCGCGATCGGCAGGTACCGCCATTTGACGCCAGAAGCGCCGAGATCTGCGCCAATGTCGCTCGCCCCGACCCGGTCCAATTCGCGTTGTGTCGTCATGGTCAGCACGAGGTCCGGCTGCCATTTCAGCAGCCGCGCGAGATCGGCCAGATAATGACCTGTGCGGCCGGGAATCGGTGCGATCCCCAGCCATCCCTGCCCCAAAGGCAGCTCGGAGACAGTCCATTCAGGCACCATTGACCCCTATGACCTGCCCCGGATGCGTCTCGCCCCAGTCTGAGAGAAACGCCGCGACGTTCGGATCTCCGGCAAGTTCGATTGCACGCTTCGGCAAGGCAACGCCCTCTTTCAGCGCAAGTTCAAGACAGGCGATATGGTCGCGCGTCGCCCGGTTCGGGGCATTTTCGGACCCGTGGATTATCGTCGACAACAGGGTGCCTCCGTAGCCGTTGATGTGGCCAAGATCGGGTTTCAGCGACAGCAGGTATCCCATGACTTGGGGCAAGCCTTCCCAGCCTGCCAATTGAACTGGTGTCAAGCCTTCTGCGTCGGGGCGATCGTATTCCGCGCCCGCTGCCACCAGCCGTTTGACGTGATCCAGCTTGCCCGGAATATGGAGGATCATGCGCACAATATTTCGCGTGGCTTCCGGCATCTTTTCCGGGTTCAGATAGACGCCCTTTGGATCTTGCCCGTCGGCAATGTCGGTAAGTTGCTTGACCACGCCGTCAATCGAGGTTGCAGCTCCGCGCGCTTCCAAAGCCTGTGCAAGCGCCGTGTTCCCGAAAATGCGCGCATATTCATAAGGCGTCACGCCGTCGAAAACACCGATGGGATCTGCGCCTGCGTCCAGAAGCACGTTGATCATCTCGGCTCCGCACATTCGGCGCGCGGCCTGATGCATCGCCGGAATGACCCACGGCCTTTCGCCGCCGACATGCGTGCCGTTGAATTCATCGGCCAGAGCCCCGGCGTCCAGAAGCATCTTCACGGCTTCGACGTCGTGAAAGTCCATCGCACGCATGTCGGCGTTGGTGCCGCGCGGGTCCGCACCGAATTCCAGCAGCATTTTCAGCCCCTCGTGATGGCCAAGCTCGGTCGCATGATAGAGCGATTCGTTGTCGTTTGGGTTCGCGCCGTTTTCCAGCAGCCAACGCCCCAGCGCCATATTGTTGGAATGCCCGATTGCGCCATAAAGTGCAGGCAGCCGGTGATCGTTCCCGACGAGATGCGGATAGCTGTCGTTCACATCCGCGCCGTGTGACAGCAACAGTTCGGCAATGGCCAGCATATCCTCGGTCAATTCGGGGTGGGTCTGAAAGTACCTTGAGAATGCCAGAATTATGATTGGGCGGCGCACCCCAAATTGATGTGTGCCAAGGGATGGATCCTCGCTCAGTGCTGCCTCGACGGCGGCGCGTCTGAGCAAGGCGACTTCAATGTCGAACTGCCCGTCCGCAAGATCTGGCGTCTCGTCAAGCAATCTGTCGATCACCCAGGATTGGCCATGTGAGATCGCAATCCTTAACCGCTGCTGGCGCGCGGCGCGATCCAGACCGACGGTTTCCGCCGCCCAAACAAGCTGTGGCCAACTAGGAAAATTGTTTTCCAGCGCAATGACATGGAGGAAGTCCGAATGCTTGAACGGGGCTCCTTCGCGCCTTGGGGGATAGTTCTTAATCCGCGCGACCGCATGGGGGTCGAGCGCCTCATAGGCGCGGCGCAAAGCTTTGGCATCACGGCGCAATTGCTCAATGGATTTCATCATCGGGCTCCTCATTGACTGGCCCGCCGGTCCGCTGATCCGGGCATGAGAAACACCGAAGGGTGTCGCTTGAAAAAGTGTCGGGGTGCCGATGACAGCTTTCCGCGGACCTGGATGCCACCCCGAAGCGGCAAGATCGATATAGGCCAAACGTCGCGCGCCTTGCAAGGTTTGACTCGTGTCAAAGCAATGACTGGCACTTTCAATCATACTCGCGACAAACCCAATCAGGAGAAAGAACCAATGTCGCACACACCTCACGAGCTTGCCGAAGAATTCCCCTCGCATGTCGCCCGGATGAGCGAATTAAAGCAATCAGATGCGCATTTCGCACAGCTTTTCGATGATTATCACGTCGTCAATCGAACTATCCATCGCGCGGAAACAAACGTGGAGCCTATGGAAAGCCTTGCCGAAACAGACCTCCGCAAACAGCGTGCTTTGCTGAAAGATCAAATTTGGGGATATCTCTCGGCCTGACAGGGCGGCTTGCGGTGGACGCGTCCAACGGCGCGGTCTAATCTCTGGCGATGCGAATCCGACCGGGGCGTTCATGAGCAACACCAAAGACATCGGCTATCAGGTTCTGGCCCGGAAATACCGGCCGGAGACCTTTGCCGATCTCGTCGGTCAGGATGCGATGGTGCGGACGCTGAAAAACGCGTTCGAGGCCGACCGCATCGCGCAGGCCTTCATCATGACGGGCATTCGCGGCACCGGGAAAACCACCACCGCGCGGATCATTGCCAAGGGGATGAACTGTATCGGCCCGGACGGAAACGGCGGACCGACAACGGATCCTTGCGGGGTCTGCGAGCAGTGCGTTGCCATTGCTGCGGGACGTCATGTCGATGTGTTGGAGATGGACGCCGCGAGCCGGACGGGCGTGGGTGATATCCGCGAAATCATTGATTCCGTTGCCTATCGTGCGGCATCTGCCCGCTATAAAATCTATATCATCGACGAAGTTCACATGCTGTCGACCAGCGCATTCAACGCGTTGCTGAAGACGCTTGAAGAACCCCCCGCGCATGTAAAGTTCATCTTTGCGACGACAGAAATTCGCAAAGTTCCGGTCACGGTTCTGTCGCGGTGTCAGCGGTTTGATCTGCGTCGGATTGAACCCGAAGTGATGATTGCGCTGCTACGCAGGATTGCCGTTGCCGAGGGTGCCGAGATTTCGGACGACGCCTTGGCTTTGATCACCCGCGCGGCGGAAGGGTCGGCGCGCGATGCGCAGTCGCTTTTGGATCAGGCGATCAGTCATGGCGCGGGCGAGACAACGGCCGAACAAGTGCGCGCAATGCTTGGTCTGGCGGACCGTGGGCGGGTTTTGGACCTGTTCAATTTGATCATGTCCGGGGATGCGGCCGGGGCTTTGACCGAGCTTTCGGGGCAATACGGCGACGGTGCCGACCCGCTTGCGGTGCTGCGCGATCTGGCCGAAATCACCCATTGGATCAGCGTTATCCGCATAACACCTGAGGCCGCCGAAGACCCGACTGTCGGCCCCGACGAAAGGGCGCGTGGCCGTGATATGGCCGAGCGATTGTCGATGCCTGTATTGGCACGAATGTGGCAGATGGCATTGAAATCATTGGAAGAAGTATCAATGGCACCAAATGCCATGATGGCCGCTGAGATGGCCGTTATCCGCATGACGCATGTGGCAGAGTTACCGACCCCCGGTGATTTGGTGGCAAAGCTGAAAGACACCCCGGTCCCTCCTGCGCCAAGCGGGGGCGGGGGCGGAGGTGCGGCCTTGAACGGTTCGCAAGGAACGAGTGCCGTCTCAGAGCGCCCAGCGCCGATGCAAACCGGCGGGGGCGTTTCGGCGTCCGGCGCGCAGGTCGCTGTGGCGCAGGCCCCCGACAGTGCCTTGATGCGGTTTCCGACATTTCAGCATGTTGTGGATCTGGTGCGCACAAACCGTGATGTGAAGCTGTTGGTGGAACTTGAAGGCGGTGTACGGCTGGTACAGTATCAGCCCGGTCGCATTGAATTTGAGCCGTCGCCGATGGCCGCGGGAGATCTGGCGCAACGCCTTGGAAGCAGGCTTCAGGCCTGGACGGGCGTTCGCTGGGCCGTGACAGTTGTCTCAGAGGGTGGCACGCCGACGATTGCAGAATTGCGCGATGCAAAGCGTCTTTCACTGGCTGATGAAGCGCGTGATCATCCGCTTGTCAGTGCCATCTTGACTGCATTTCCCAAGGGAGAGCTTGGGGTTTTACGCACGCCGGAAGAGATTTCGAGCGAGGTTGCGCATGAGGCGTTGGCCGAGGTCGAGGATGAATGGGATCCTTTTGAGGACGAATAGGAGTTACTGATGCTTAAAGGATTGGGCGGTCTGGCCGATATGGGCAAGATGATGAAAGCCGCACAGGATATGCAGACCAAGATGGCGGAAATGCAGGAAGAATTGAGCCGCATGACCGTTATAGGCGAAAGTGGTGCAGGATTGGTTAAGGCAACGGCCACAGCCAAGGGCGAATTGACACGGCTGGATATCGATCCTTCGATTTTTAACCCGACGGAAAAAGAAGTCGTTGAAGATCTGATACTTGCCGCCGTGAAAGACGCGCAATCCAAAGCGTCAGAGCTGAGTCAGAAAGAGATGCAAAAGATGACGGAAGGCCTTGGATTGCCTGCCGACATGAAGCTGCCGTTCTAGGACCAAGCCCCTGACGGACGCACCCAAAGAGCTTGAGACGCTGATCGAGATGATGGCGCGACTGCCGGGGCTTGGACCTCGGTCGGCCCGGCGTGCGGTTTTGCACATGATCAAAAAGCGTGGGATCTTGTTGGGGCCGTTGGCCGACGCGATGCGGCAAGTGGCTGATACGGCGCGGGAATGTCTGAACTGCGGGAATATCGGCACGTCTGACATCTGCGGGATTTGCAGCAGTGAAAAGCGCGCCAATGGTGAGTTATGTATCGTTGAAGATGTCGCCGATCTTTGGGCGATGGAGCGTTCCGGAGTGTTTCAGGGGCGGTATCACGTGCTGGGCGGCACGTTGAGTGCGCTGGACGCCGTGGGGCCGGACGAATTGCGGATTCCAAAGCTGGTGGATCGGGTGAAATCCGAAGAAATCCATGAGGTTATCCTGGCGCTGAACGCGACGGTGGATGGTCAGACAACGGCACACTACATCGCCGAACAGCTTGAGGGCGGTGTTCGCGTGACGTCGTTGGCGCAGGGTGTGCCGATTGGCGGAGAACTGGACTATCTGGACGACGGGACGATCTCGGCGGCGCTTAGAGCGCGGAAATCCGTTTAAGCTCCACGCGTTACAGGTCGATCTTTATGGTCGGTGAGCGATGGTTAACGCGCTGAAATCAAACACAAATGCCCTATCGGTATCGCGTCGGTATTACGTCGGTATTGCGTCGGTGCGCCCGTTCGCGCCGTTTGGCGGGCGTTCATCGGCCCGCGCGCCGGGTTGAGAGTTTGGAAACCTCTTAGCCACAAAGTGTCGAGGACGAAAATACACCGATGCGACGAGACACCCGAAATCGAGAATGGATGGACGGGTCGGGTGGCCGGGGCGCTTTGGGCAACTTGCGACCACCGGCAGATCAATCCGTGCCCACTTCAAGCCCGTGCGATGTCACCAGCGTCCGAGAAAATGTGCCATCGGGGTTTTGCATCCGATGGCGAAGCATCTGGCGCGACAAATCAAGAAGAAGCCGCGTCCTTTCCGGATCTTCCGCCAGATTTTGGGCCTCTCCTTCAGCATTCATGTCAAATAGAAGCGGCGGAAGGTCTGCGGCGAACTGCACCAGCTTGAAATCAGCCGTGCGCAGAATCGCGAGATTGCAGGCGTCGAGGTCAATTCCGAGGTCCGTCTGGAAACCCGAGGGCTGGATCGGATTTCCCACGTCGATTTCGGAATAACTGTAAGTTCGCCAATGGCTTGGCGTATCGCCCATAAGAAATGGAACAAGGCTGTGTCCGTCCATCGAATGTGGGATATCGAGGCCCAAATGCGCGAGAATCGTCGGTGTCACGTCGATTGACTCGGTCGGGGCCTGAACAACGTGACCGCGCGCGGCTTCAGGAGCCCGCAAAATGAGCGGGACGTGGTGAGAGGCGTCGAAATAGTTGACCTTGCCCCAAAGACCGAAGTCGCCCAGCGTTTCGCCATGATCGGCAGTGACGACGATCAGCGTGTCCTCGTATTGGCCGCTGTCTTTCAGCCAATCGATGAGACGGCCAACGTGGGTGTCGACCTCGGTGGCGAGGCCGAAATAGAGCGCACGCATCTGGGCGATCGTGTCAGGCGTCTGTTCCAGATCCGGAAACCCCACCACCAGCCCAGAGATGGGGTTGCGCGCAGCAGAGAGCGGCACGAAAGGATGCGGGGTCTCGTCTGGCGCAAAGGCGCGCGGCGCTGGCATGTCGGCGGGCGTATACATTGTATTGTAGGGCGCTGGCGCGACAAGCGGTGGGTGCGGTCGGATGTAGGCAACGAAGGCGCACCAGCCCGGCGGCCGATTGGGAAGGTCTTCCAGTACCTTGTCGGTCAGGAAGGCGGTGTCGCTGTCTTTCGCGTCATAAAACGCAGGTGCGTCGGGGGTATTGCCGGCGGGACGAAATGTATCGGGATAGGCCGGTACGTCATAGCCTTTCGCCCGCAAGTCGTCCTCCCATGCGGCGTTGTCAGTTTCGATACGCATCCGCACAACTTCTTCAAAGCCGGGCGCAAGTTCTTCGTAGCTTTGGAGCCTTGGATCCGTAGGATCGAGGCCGCGTGGGTCATGGGCGTGATCCGTGTAGCCGTACAGAAGCGGCGCGATCCCGGCGTCTTTGATGACCGTCGCCAGATTGGGCGTGTCGGCGCGCACAGGTGTTCCGTTTCGCACGGCGCGATGGTTCATGGCGTATTGCCCGGTCAGCAAGGATACGCGTGAAGGGCCACAGGGCGACGTTACGCTGAAGTGGTTGTCAAAGCGCACGGCGTCATCCGCAAGCGCGCGCAAATGGGGCATATCAAGGGATTGCGACAACGCGCCGAACACGCAATCGGCGCGCAGCTGGTCGATTACGATGAATAAAACATTCGGCCGCGCGGGCATTCACTTCTCCTCAGATTCCTACCGGACGCCTTCGCGCCGTCTTGTCCGACCATCACCTCGGGTCACC
Organism: Boseongicola sp.; assembly: GCA_029287375.1. Lineage (GTDB taxonomy): Bacteria > Pseudomonadota > Alphaproteobacteria > Rhodobacterales > Rhodobacteraceae > Boseongicola. Next base: position 7,445 of record JARFRG010000054.1, read on the forward strand.
AAATGTGGAAGAGTAATTTCGCAATTCTTTCTCCCTTTTTGACGATAGCTGGACAACGCACAGTGACGCTAGGGATTGAGCGTTCGCAAAAAGGCGCGGATGACCGGCACGTCTTGTCGTGCGGTCAGGGTGATCAGCATCTCGGACATCTTCAGAGCATCGTCGAGGATCGGCAGAGACACCACGCGTGCGTCCTGACCGAATTCCGCCGCCGAGACGTAGCCGATGCCTGCGCCCGAAGCGACGATCTCGCGCATTGCCTCGCGGCCTTCGACTTCGATCACGGGTTTCAGCGCAAGGCCCACGCGCGCGGCGGCTTGCTCGACAGCGGCACGGGTACGTGATCCGGCCTCGCGGGAGACCAGAGGCGCGGCTGCGACTTCGGCGAGGGTCACGGATTTTTTGGACTTGGGCCAAGTGCCGCGCGCCGCGATCGCCACAATGGGCGTATTGCCGAGATCACGCGTTTCGAGATCCGGGGCAGAGATCAGATTGGCCACGACGCCGACCTCGGCCTCGTAGTTGCGCAAGCGACGCAGGATGTCTTCGGTATTGCCGGTGTGAAGCGACACGAACACGCCCGGTGTGGCTTTGCGAAAGCGACTGACGATGCCCGCCACATGAAGCGCGGAGTCGGCGATAATGCGCAGCTTTCCCGTCACCCCGGCGCGCGACTGATCGAGGTATTCGCCGATCTGACCTTCCATTTCGAAGAATTGCTGCGTGTGGCGGAACAATTCGTGACCTGCCTCGGTGAGACGGATCTGGCGCGCCTCGCGGTGAAACAACAGCACATCGTGGGCCTGTTCAAGTTTGCGCACCTGATCACTGAGCGAGGGCTGCGATTGATTGAGAGCGGCGGCCGCGCGCGAGAAGCCGCCGTGCAGGGCGACGTTATGAAAGGCGCGAAGTTGCGTGTAGCGCATGGGCTGTGTCCTTGTCCTTTCACCGGCACGCTGTGGGAGGCGATGATCCAACATAGGTATTTTGGAAAGGGTGAATTGTATAGGCTGTACTTATGGAAGGATACGAAACAGAGATTTTACATATGACCTATTTCTGAGCAAACAGAGTGGCGACATGACCTTGTGAGGGTGAGAAAATGCCAGGCGATCACATTCCTGATCCGAAATTGGCGAGCCGTTTTTGCTGACGCCCGGCCCTTTGACAACATCGGAGCGTACAAAGCGTGCGATGCTGAAGGATTGGGGCAGTTGGGACGGCGATTTTCGCGCGATGACGCGGCGTTTGAGAGATCAGTTGCTGGCGCTGATTGGCCCGGGAGCCGAGGCCTATGACTGCGTGCCAATTCAGGGGTCGGGGTCTTATGCGGTTGAGGCCATGCTGGGCAGTTTCGTGCCAAGAGACGGCAAGGTTCTGGTTTTGGCGAACGGGGCTTACGGGCTTCGGGCGGCGGAAACGGTTCGGTATCTGGGGCGCGGTCTGGTGCTGGTGGATAAGGGCGATTATCTGCCGCCGCGCGGAGACGAAGTTGCCGCCATTTTGGCCGATGACCCGTCAATCACCCATGTTCTGGCGATCCATTGCGAGACGTCCAGCGGTATTTTGAACCCGATCGAGGAGATCGCGGCGGCCACACGGGCAGCCGGGCGTAAATTACTGATCGACGCGATGTCCGCATTTGGCGCGGTGCCGTTGCATCCCGCTGAGCTTGGGTGCGCGGCGTTTGTGTCGTCTGCCAACAAGTGCATAGAGGGCGTCCCGGGTTTTGGCTTTGTCATTGCCGAAAAGGCCGAGATCGAAGCGGCCAAAGGCAATTGCCATTCGCTGTCCTTGGATGTGCATGCCCAGTGGGCGACGATGGAAAAGACCGGACAGTGGCGGTTTACGCCTCCGACGCATGTGGTTGCGGCCTTTATGGAGGCGCTTGCGCAGCACCGCGAAGAGGGCGGCGTTGCGGCGCGCGGGGCGCGGTATGCTTTGAACCGGGACACCGTGGTGTCGGGCATGCGGGGCCTTGGGTTCGAGACGTTGCTTGAAGACCGCTGGCAGAGCCCGGTCATCGTGACGTTCTTTTGTCCGTCGGATGCTGCGTTTGATTTCGCCCGCTTTTATGAGGCGATGAAAGCGCAAGGCTTTATCATTTATCCCGGAAAGCTAACTGTTGTGGATAGTTTTCGGATCGGCTGCATCGGCCAGATGGACAGCCACATTATGACGCGCGTGGTTGAGGCCGCGCGCAAAGCATTGGCAGAGATGGGTGTGGCTAGTGCCGCACCTCCGGCCGCTGCATTGGAAGAACGTAAAAAACTCGCCGCCTGAAGGAATTGAAATGTCTGTGAAATCCCCCGTGGTCGCCAATGACCGCACCTATGCTGCCCCAAAAACCTGCGCGATTGCGATCTGTCTGGATGGTTGCGAGCCGGAGTATCTGGAGGTCGCGATTGCGAAAGGCCTGATGCCAGTTCTGAAGCGGATGCGCGAGACTGGTACGGACCGGCTGGCCCATTCGGTGATCCCGTCGTTTACGAACCCCAACAACCTGTCGATTGCGACCGGTCGACCCCCAGCCGTGCATGGGATTTGCGGGAATTTTCTGGTCGATCCGGATACGGGCGAAGAGGTGATGATGAACGACGTGCGTTTTCTGCGCGCGCCCACATTGTTTTCGAAGTTCTACGAGGCAGGCGCGCGGGTTGCGATGGTCACGGCCAAAGACAAGCTGCGCGCGCTTCTGGGGTCGGGTCTGAAGTTTGACGAGGATCGCGCGATTGCGTTTTCGTCCGAGCGGTCGGGAGAGACAACAAAGGCCGAGCACGGCATTGACGATGCTTCGGAATGGCTGGGGATCCCGGTGCCTGATGTGTATTCGTCTGAATTGTCGGAATTTGTCTTTGCTGCTGGTGTGAAGCTTTTGAAAGAGTGGAAGCCGGATGTGATGTATCTGTCGACCACCGACTATATCCAGCACAAGTTTGCGCCACACGACAAAGGCGCGTTGGACTTTTACGCGATGTTTGACCGGTATCTTGGGGAGCTGGACGCGATGGGCGCGGCCATTGTCGTGACGGCCGATCATGGCATGAAGCCTAAGCATGACGAGAACGGCGACCCGGCAGTGATTTACATGCAGGACGTGATGGACGCGTGGCTGGGTGAGGCTGCCGCCCGCGTGATCTTGCCGATCACGGACCCTTATGTGGTGCATCACGGCGCGCTTGGATCGTTTGCGACCTGTTATTTGCCCGAGGGTACGGATGTGAGCGAGATCGTTGCGCGTCTGAAGGCCTTGCCGGAGATGCTTGAGGTTCTGACCAAGGCCGAAGCGGTTGCAAAGTATGAGTTGCCCGCCGACAGAATTGGGGATCTGACGATGGTGTCGACCGAGAACATGACGATTGGCACGAGCGCGCATCGTCACGATCTGGCAGCGTTGAAAGAGCCTCTGCGCAGCCACGGGGGATTGACCGAGCAAGAGGTACCTTTCATCGTAAACCGGGTCATCGATCTGCCAAACGCCCCTGTCTTGCGGAATTTCGATGCTTTCTTTTACGCTACAGCCGCAGCCGCCCTTGAAGAGGTTTCCGCATGAACAAGCACCAGACAGATTTTCGCGCTGAGGGCATGCGCATCGGCGGCGAAGTCGTGTTCACCGACAGGGTTATTGAGGTGAAATATCCTTATACCAATGAGGTGATCGGCACCGTTCCTGCGGGTACTGCGGAACACGCGGCGCGCGCATTCGAGATTGCGGCGCAGTATACGGCCAAGCTGTCACGTTATGAACGCAGCCAAATCCTAAACCGGACGGCTGAGCTGATCGGTGAAAAGCGCGATTACCTTGCGAAATGGCTGACGCTTGAGTTGGGTATCAGTCACCAGCACGCCATTTACGAGACCAAGCGGGCGCAAGACGTTTACCAGTTTGCGGCCGGGCAATCGATGTTGGACGATGGTGAGATCTTCTCGTGTGACCTCACCCACAACGGCAAAGAACGCAAGATTTTCACCAAGCGCGAGCCGGTTCGGGCGATCTCGGCGATCACGCCGTTCAACCATCCGCTGAACATGGTGAGCCACAAGATCGCGCCCTCAATCGCAACCAACAATTGCATGGTGTGCAAGCCGACCGATCTGACACCTTTGACCGCGATTGCTTTGGCGGACATTCTCTATGAGGCCGGATTGCCGCCTGAGATGTTCCAGATCGTCACGGGCATGCCCGCGGATATCGGCGACGAGATGATCACCAATCCGAACATTGACATCATTACGTTCACGGGCGGCGTTCCGGTCGGGAAAATGATTGCCAACAAGGCGGGCTACAAGCGCACCGCGCTTGAGCTTGGCGGGAACGATCCGCTGATCATTCTGAATGACCTGAGCGATGCGGATCTTGAAAAGGCGGCGACAATTGCCGTGGCGGGGGCGACTGGTAATTCGGGTCAGCGCTGCACGGCGGTCAAGCGCATCCTTGTGCAGGAAAGCGTGGCCGACAGGTTCGTGCCGCTGGTGTTGGAGAAGGCGAAAAAGATCAAGTTCGGTGACCCGCAAGACCCTGAGACAGAGCTTGGCTGCGTGATCCACGACGTGGCCGCGGAATTGTTCGAAAAGCGCGTATTCATGGCCGAAGAGGCCGGTGCGAAGATCCTTTATCATCCGGGCCGCCAAGGTGCGCTGTTGCCACCGATCGTGGTGGATCATGTCCCCCATGACAGCGAGTTGGTGATGGAAGAGACCTTTGGTCCGATTATTCCGATCGTGCGGGTGCCAGACAATGATGTTGAGGTCATGGCGATCTCGAATTCAACCGAGTTCGGTCTGTCTTCGGGTGTTTGCACCAACGACCTGAACCGTGCGATTGCCTTTATCAATGGTCTGGATGTCGGCACATGCAACATCTGGGAGCAGCCGGGGTATCGCATCGAGATGTCGCCGTTTGGGGGTATCAAGGATTCCGGCAACGGGGTGAAGGAAGGCGTGATCGAGGCGATGAAGTTCTTTACCAATGTGAAGACCTATTCCCTGCCCTGGCCGAACTAGGGGCATGCCTCATCACACCGAGGGCGAAGCGAATACATCGAAAGCCCGCGCTGCATGGTCGGCGCGGGAAACTGACGAAGCCACCAACGACCTGTTACAGCGTGACGCGAACGCGTTTTTGCATCAGTCGCTGTCGTCCCCGTGCGTGTCGACCATTGCCAAGGCCGAGGGTATCTGGATCGAGGACACCGCCGGGCGGCGGTTCATGGATTTCCATGGCAATTCCGTGCATCACATCGGCTATGGGCATCCGCGTCTGATCAAGGCGATCAAGGATCAGCTGGACGCCCTGCCCTTTTCTCCGCGCCGTTTCACCAACGATGTGTCGACCGAACTTGCCGAGCGGCTGGGTGCGCTTGCGCCGTGGCCTGCAAAGGTGTTGTTCACCACGGGCGGGTCGGACGCAGTTGAGGTTGCGATGAAAATCGCGCGCGCCGCGACGGGGCGGTTCAAGACGCTGAGCTTTTGGGACTCGTTTCACGGAGCCGGGTTCGGGGCATCGTCTGTCGGCGGCGAAGCGACGTTTCGCAGTCATATCGCCGGTCCGCTTTTGCCGGGGGCCGAGCATGTGGCGCCGTTTCATTGTTACCATTGCGCCTATGGGCATGCGGGACCGGAAAGCTGCGGTTTGGCCTGCGCCAAGATGGTTGATTTCGTCCTCGCGCGTGAGGGCGATACGGCAGCGGTAATCGCAGAGCCGATGCGCGCGGTGCCTGTCGTGCCTCCGCCCGGATACTGGCAGGCGGTCGAGACGACGTGCCGGGCCAACGAAACATTGCTGATCATGGATGAGATCCCGACGGGTCTGGGCAAGACGGGTCGATTTTTCGCGCATGAGCATGATGGCATCACGCCGGATATAGTTGTGGTCGGCAAGGCACTTGGCGGTGGGGTATTGCCCATCTCCGCAGTGATCGCGCGGGCGGATCTGGATGTGGCGGGGGATTTTGCCATTGGGCATTACACCCATGAAAAGAACCCGGTGACGGCGCGCGCGGCGTTGACGACGCTTGATATCATCGAGGACGAAGGGCTGGTCGAGCGGTCTGCGCGGCTTGGAGAGCGGGCAATGGGCAGGTTGCGCACAAGCCTTGGGCAGATCGCGCATGTGGGCGATATTCGCGGGCGCGGTTGTATGTTCGGGGTCGAAATCGTGACGGACCGTGACAGCCGAACGCCTGATCCTGCGCGCGCAGAAGCTGTATATTATGCCTGCCTTGCCGAAGGTCTGAGCTTTAAGATCAGCGCAGGGAATGTGCTGACGCTGTCACCACCAATGACGATTGCGCAAGAGGATCTGGATCGTGCGCTGGCGATTGTAGAAGTGGCTATCGGCGCTGTTTGAGGTTTCGTCGCGCTTTGCGCGCCGACACGCCGGAAGGGCGCTGCCCTCCCGGACCCTCCCGAGGTATTTTTGAAAGGATGAAGGGGACCGTGGTTCCTGATGGGCCGATGCGGTGTGGTGTCACGGTTTTTTGCGGAAGATTCTTGTGGATTTGAACATGTCTTCCAGCGCTTCGATCCGGTCTTTGGCCGCGTCCCAGCGTCGGCTTTGGACTTCGGCGACGAGGGCTTCGATGATCAGGTTGATCGCAATGGTGGAATCCCAGCTGGAAGGCACTTCGATCATCGCGTTGACCACGTGGTCGGCAATTTTGGAGATCGGCGAGCCCCATTGATCGGTGAAGAGGATGATCACCGCTCCACGGTCTTTTGCAAGTTGCGCAAGTCGCACGAGGTCGCGTTCGTAGCGTCGCACGTCGAACAGGATCAGCACGGCGCGGCCATTCATATCGAGCAGATACTGCGGCCAGACGTTCGGCGACTGGGAGAGCAGGGTCACGCCGGGGCGGATGATTTGGAGGTGGTTGTAAAAGTAGTCGGCGTTCGAGCGGGTGATGCGTCCGCCGGTGAGGAAGATGCGACGGCGGCGGTCGGTCAGTACGCGGGCGATCTTGTCAAAGGTCGCGGGATCAAGGCGGTCGATGGTGGCGCTTAGATTGTCGAAGACGGCCTCGGCGAAGTCGCGAAAGGCAGGGCTGTCGCCGCGATTTTCGGGCCACCGCTCGTGCTTGCGGATCGGTTGCTTGATGCGGGCCGAAGCCTCGTCGCGCAGCGCGTCCTGCAGTTCGGGAAAGCCCTCAAAGCCAAGTTTGCGTGCGAGGCGGATTACCGTTGGCGTCGACACGCCCGCCGCATCGGCGATTTTGGTGATGGATTGCAGCCCGGCAACCGGGTAGTCGCGCAAAAGGACGTCGGTCACTTGTCGGTCCGCCGGGGTGAGACTGGCGGTCAGGCCTTTGATCAGATCTTTGACGATCCCCGGTTGTTTCACGCGGCACCTATTCCTGTAGCGTTTGTTACAGCGTAAACACTGAAGGTAGCATCGTCTACGAAATTTTCTTGACAGAATTCCAGGCTTTGTAGCTAATGCTACAGGTGACCCGTGTAATTCTGCCTTCGATTCTGGCCAGCGATGACGGCCCGGTGGCCGAGGTGATCAATCCCTCGGGGGCGGCAGATATGTGTCTCGTCTGTGAGCACGCCAGTCCCGCCATTCCGTCCTCCCTGAATGGTCTGGGGCTGGCGGAAGACGAGCGGTTAAGTCACGCCGCCTGGGACATAGGCGCTTTGGATCTGACGCGCGCCCTGGCCGAAAGACTGGACGCGCCCGCCGTCGTCGCCCGGATTTCCCGACTGGTGTACGATTGCAACCGCCCGCCCCATGCACCGGGCGCGATCACGGCGCGATCGGAGAATATCGTGGTCGCGGGGAACCAGAATTTGCCGGACGCCGCGCGTGCTGCACGCATTGCCGAAATTTACGAGCCGTTTCATGCCACCGTGACCGAAGCGCTGGATGGCTTTCGCACACCCCCCGCTTTGGTCACCATTCACAGCTTTACGCCGGTTTGGATGGGGCAGCCA
>JARFRG010000067.1 GCA_029287375.1 Boseongicola sp.
CACGCTGTGCCAACAATTCACGCTGATCGGCTCTGGGCTTTTGTGGAACATCTACTTTGGTGCTCTGGCCCTCACGTCCGGGTTCTTTCTCGCCACGGCGGTCGCCCTTGGCAAAGCGGCGCGCAACCCGCTGATCCGCAAACCCTGCGAGTGGTTCATCTTCATTTTCAGGGGCTCGCCGCTTTTTATCCAATTTTTCCTCGCCTACGAGGCGCTTGTCCTGCTACCCCGCGAAGGCATTGAAATCTTTGGAATAACAGCCGAGACAGCGTGGCTGACACGGGCATGGGCGGGGGCGCTGATCGTGCTGTTCCTGAACACCGCCGCCTACTCGGGCGAAATTTTCTACGGCGCGCTACGATCAATACCGAAAGGCGACCTTGAGGCCGCAGACGCCTACGGCATCACCGGATGGTCCCGCTTTCGGCGCATCACATGGCCCACCATGCTGCGCCTTGCCTGGCCGTCTTACACGAACGAGGCGATCTTCCTGTTCCACTCAACGACGCTGGTGTTTTTCTCGGGCTTCCCGGCGTGGCAGCAACGCGGCGACGCCCTTTATTATGCCAACTATTTCGCCGAAAAAACCTTCAACCCGTTCGTGCCGTATCCCATCGTCGCCTTCTATTTCATCCTTCTGATGTTCGCCATCATCGGCATCTTCACACTGGTCAACCGACGACTGAACCGCCATATGCCCCAAGAGGCAAAGCGCATCCGCTATCGCCCGCAATTCATTCGGTGAGACCCATGGACGACTGGCTGAAGAACCACCCGCAAGTGCGCACGGTAACCACCGCGGTGGCCGATCTTAACGGACAGGCGCGCGGCAAACGTATGCCGTCCGGTTTTGCGTCCAAGGCGCTCGAAGGCACGACGCGCATGCCGCTGTCGGTCCTGAACGTCGACATCTGGGGCGACGACATAGAAGATAGCCCGCTGGTGTTCGAGTCTGGCGACCGTGATGGCATCCTGCACCCGACCGACCGTGGTTTTGTCCCGATGCCGTGGTTGCCGAACCCCACCGCACTCTTGCCGATGTGGATGTTCACCGAGGCCGGAGAGCCTTTCGCGGGCGATCCCCGCCATGCGCTAAAACTCGTGCTTGACCGATTTGCCGATCACGGCTGGAGCGTCGTGGCCGCCACCGAGTTGGAATTTTATCTTCTCGACGACAGCGGTGACAGGCTGCAACCCCCGCCCTCGCCGCGTTCGGGCAAGCGTCGATTGGGCGGCGAGATCCTGTCGATCCGTGCGCTTGATGCCTTTGATAGTTTCTTTTCGGAACTTTACGACGCCTGCGAAGCTATGGGCATTCCAGCGGAAACCGCCATATCCGAAGCCGGCATGGGCCAATACGAGATCAACCTTGTCCACGGCCCCGCCATGCAAGCCGCCGACGATGCCTACCTCTTTAAGATCCTTACCCGTGGCCTTGCACGCAAACACGGCTTTGCCGCCAGTTTCATGGCCAAACCCTATCCCGACTGGTCTGGTAACGGGATGCACATCCACTTTTCTGTCGTCGACAAGGACGGCAAGAATATCTTTGACAATGGCGGCGACCGTGGCACCGACGAATTGCTCTATGCTGTCGGCGGCTGCCTTCAGGCGATGAAGGATCAGACGCTGATTTTTGCGCCGCACGGCAACAGCTACGAACGCCTCGTCCCCGGCGCCCACGCGCCCACCGGCATCGGTTGGGCGTATGAAAACCGCACCGCCGCCATCCGTATCCCCGCCGGGCCGACGGCTGCGCGTCGGATAGAACACCGCGTCGCCGGGGGCGACATCAACCCCTATCTGATGCTCGCCGCCGTTCTTGGCGCAGCGATTCAAGGGATCGAGGACAAGGTCGTCCCGCCGCAGGCCATCAAAGGCAACGCCTATGCGCGACAGCTCGAAACCCTGCCATCCGACTGGGAAACCGCGATTGACCTGTTTGAGAATAGCACGCTGATCCCGCGTATCCTGCCCAAACAGTTGATCCGCAATTTCGTGATGACCAAGCGGCAGGAACTGAACTACTACGCCGAATTGTCCAAAGACGAACGCATCGATCTCTATCTCGACACCGTCTAGGCCTCAGACCAACCCAAGTTCCTTGTCCGTTGCCGGCGTTCCGTATTTGTCCCGGGGCGGCATCGGGCGTGCCGACCAATCCGGCGCAAAGGCAAATGTCGACACCGACCGTCCCTCGGGCAAAGCGCCGTTTCCTGCGCCCAGCGCATAATCATAATACAGTTTCACAATCTGTTCGAATGTCACCTGCTGCGCGTGTGGCTCGGCCAGACACGCCGCACGCCAGCGCCGCACCCGGTCGTATTCGACGCCGGGCGGCAGCTCAAAACCCTCGAAATACTCAAGAAACCAATACCGCATGAACATCGGCGTATAGATCACTTCGGACCACCCAAAGCGGTCGAAAAAGAACGTCTCGCCCGGTGCATAGTTCACCAGAATGTCGTTCATCTCGCGATACAGCTTGAGGTGCTTTTCGCGCAGCGCGTCGGACAGATCCGGATCCTGGTTCATCACCATGACGTACCCCGAGATCGTAAACGCCTCCTGCCTGGCGACCAAAAGGCTCTCCAGAGCATGCTCGTGCGGATCGCGGCGCGCCACAGCAGGTTCGGGAAACATGCCCTCAATCATCTGCAATATGACCATGCTTTCCTTGATGGCGGTCTTGCCCGGAACGTCTATCACCGGCAGCGCAGTAGTGCCTTTGGTCAGCTCCAAAAGATACTCAGGCCGCGGCTTGGTGATGTCGACGACATTATAGTCAACTTCGCCAGACAGGCCTTTCAGTGACAAAAGGATTTCAACACGTTGGCTGAACGGACAAACTGGAATGTGGTGCATGCGCATGGTCATACCCCCCTCTTTCGTGCAAGCCTTGCGAGAATTCAACGCCAAGGGCAGTTTTCGTCGCCCCTTTGTCGAAAAAAGACAAGCGCCTGCTTACCCACAGGCGGATACGCGTCACACCAAACTCTGAGCGAGCTCAATGCGCCTTTTGATTTCTTTTGCCGCCCTGTTCCTGTCGATCATCTTTCTGCAACTTGGATCCGGCGGTCTCGGCCCGCTCGACGCGCTGTCTGGCTTTGAGCTTGGCTTTACCACCGCGCAAATCGGCCTCTTGGGCTCGGCGCATTTCGTTGGCTTCTTCATCGGTTGCTGGTGGGCGCCGCGCCTTATGGGATCGGTCGGCCATTCTCGCGCCTTTGCCGCCTTCACCGCTGTTGGCACCATCGGCATCCTGTCTCACATGATCATCATAGACGCCTACGCCTGGGCGTTGATGCGGATCATGTCGGGCCTGTGCGTCGCAGGATGCTACACCGTCGTTGAAAGCTGGCTGCAAGCCAAAGTCTCGAACGAGACCCGAGGCCGCGCGATGGGCACCTACCGCGTCGTCGACATCGGGGCCTCGCTCATGGCGCAACTGATGATCTCGGTCCTCGCTCCGGCAAGCTACGTGTCCTACAATATCCTCGCGATCATTTGCTGCGCCGCGCTGATCCCCCTGGTGTTGACGCGCTCGGCGGAACCCGCGATCCCCCAAGCCCCCCGCCTGCGTCCCTCGCTCGCCTGGAGACTGTCCCCGCTGGCCGCCGCAGCCGTCGTTTCTGCCGGGGTCACTACCGCTTCCTTCCGCATGGTCGGTCCGATTTACGGCATCGAAGTTGGCCTCACCGTCGATCAGATCGCGCTGTTTCTCGCGGCCTTCGTCCTTGGCGGCGCGCTGAGCCAATATCCGGCAGGATGGCTCGCCGACCGCTACGATCGCCGCTGGGTGCTGATGTGGTTGTCGGTCTTTGCAGTTGTCTCTTGCGCCATCACCGTGGCCCTTTCGACAGGTGGCTCCGTTGCCGTATTGATCGCATCCGGCGTCTTCGGGTTTGCAACCTTTCCGATTTATTCCGTCGCCGCCGCCCATGCCCATGATTTCGCGACCGACGAGCAGCGCATCGAATTATCTGCCGCCCTGATGTTCCTCTACGCCGTGGGCGCCATCGCATCACCCTATGCCGTGTCGACCCTCATCGAAAGCTTTGGCCCCTCGGCGATGTTCGCGTTCGTGTCTTTGGCGCATGTGATTCTCATCATTTTCACTCTGATCCGCATGCGCGCCCGTGAAACCACGTCACGCACAAACTACGTCTATGCCCCGCGAACCACTTTTATTGTTGGGCGTTGGCTTGGAAAATCACGTAAGAAATCAACACACAACAAGCCGTTGACGGAGGACGACTCCGAGGCCTAGTCTTAGGACGCTGAACTGGTTGGGGGACCGGCTGCCATGACATTGCAACGATTGACACTTCTGCCTGTTGCAGACGTCGACCGCTCGGGCGGGGGCGTTCAAGTGCGCGCGGTGCCAAAACCCATTCCCCAGCCAGCGCAAACCGCAGATGTCACATCGATTGCGCGGATGGCCCAGGGCGGTCGTTGGCGCACCGAGGCGATGCGCAGCTATGATCGCCCTGTGCTGATCTGGTTCACCCGAGGCCAGGGCCGCATTACAATCGCCGGACGGTCAGGCGGATATGGCGCGCACAGCGCAATCTTTTTGCCCGCCGGAACAATGCACGGTTTCTCCGTGACGCCTGCGGTGCTCGGCTCGATGGTCCGGCTGACAGATCTCGACGACATGGACTGGCCGACTGAACCTGCACATCTGCGCCTGCGCGAAGTCCATATCCAACGCGAACTGACCGGCATGATCGACGCCATCGAACGCGAACAAAATAGCGACGCAAGTCACAAGAACCGCGCCGTTTCCCACCACGAAGGCCTCTTATCGATCTGGTTTGAACGCATTCACGCCGCCATGCCCACGACGGACGCAGCCCCTGCACAAAACGCCGCGGCATTACGCCTGACCGAAGCCTTCACCGCTTTGGTCGAGCGCGATTTCCGGCGACCCGTCGGCGTTCAGCACTACGCCGCACAGCTTGGCGTGACGCCGACCCATCTGACGCGGACCTGCCGCAAAGCATCGGGACGGGCCGCTCTCGATATCTTGTCGGATCGACGCCATTTCGAGGCCTGCCGCCTGCTCAAAGACACCGATATGGCCGTTGCACGGATCGCGGATCAAAGCGGCTTTGCATCGCCCGCTTACTTCACACGCGCCTTCCGTTCCAAAAGCGGCCAAAGCCCGACCGAATTTCGGCTTGGGCGTTGACGCTAGGTCATCCCGAGGGATTCGCAACTGGTGTCGCTTTCGTTGACTATCCATGTCGCAAACGTTACACAAATCGGCGATCCTGTGCGTTGACGTGGTCTCCGATCCATGCCGAAATGGCTTTGGAAGACAAAAACGGGGCACACCCGTGCGAGATAATCTGCACACTCGTAGATTGAGAAATGAAAAATAAGTCTGACAGGGAGAAAGACTTTATGAAACTGAATGAAAACACGCTTTCGCGTGTCCATCCTGCTGCAAAGATGCACGCGGAAGAATACACCGAAGGCAAGCTGAGCCGTCGCGAATTCATTACACGCGCAACCGCGCTTGGTGTCACAACCACGTCCGCTTACGGCCTGATCGGTGCATCTGCACCTGTTCACGCCGGTGGTCACGCTCAAATGGGCGGCACAATGCGCATCCAGATGGAAGTGCGCGCACTGAAAGACACCCGCACATGGGATTGGAGCCAGATCGCGAACTATGCACGCGGCACACTCGAGTATCTTGTGCAGTACAACAACGATGGCTCGTTCACGCCAATGCTTCTCGAAGGCTGGGACGTAAACGACAATGCTACTCAGTACACACTTCGGGTACGCCCGGGTGTAACGTGGAACAATGGCGACGCCTTTACGTCAGCTGACGTGGCCAACAACATCGAACGCTGGTGCGACAAAGAAGTCGAAGCCAACTCGATGGCCGGCCGTTTCGCCACACTTATCGATCCGGACACCAATAAGATCGCCGATGGTGTGATGACGACACCGGACGACCTTACGGTTGTTCTGTCGCTGCCAAACCCGGACATCTCGTTGATCGCAGGCATGGCTGACTATCCAGCCGCTGTCGTGCACACTTCGTTCGACCCCGACGACGCGATGAACGCAGTCGGCACCGGCCCGTTCCTGATGAGCTCGCTCGAAGTTGGTGTAAAAGGCGTTCTCGTCAAGAACACCGAGCACACATGGTGGGGAACCGAAGTCTTCGGCGAGCCAGCTCTCGATTCGATCGAATACATCGACTACGGCACAGACCCAGCGGCATGGCTTGCTGCGATCGAATCCGAAGAAGTCGATTTCCTCTATGAGTCTGTTGGTGAATTCATCGACATCATGAATGACCTTGGCCTCGTCCAGACAGAAGTTGTCACGGGCTCAACCATCGTTATTCGTCCGAACCAACTTGCAGAAATTGATGGCAAGCGCCCCTATGCAGACGTGCGCGTCCGCAAGGCGATCACAATGGCCGTCGACAACTCGATCTGTCTGGAGCTTGGATACGGCGACCGCGGCGTAACGGCTGAAAACCACCACGTCGCACCTGTGCACCCAGAGTACGC
>JARFRG010000104.1 GCA_029287375.1 Boseongicola sp.
CGGCAGATGCCAACGCGCTGGCGTTGGCCGCCGGAGAGTTCGTCGGCGCGCTTGTCAGCCATATGAGCGAGGCCCACGCGGTCGAGGAGGCGAAAGGCTTCGTCGACGTCCGATTGCGGGAATCGACGCAGGAAACTGCGCCAAAAGCCAACATACCCAATACGGCCAGACAGAACATATTCAATGACGGAAAGGCGTTCGACCAGTGCGTATTCCTGAAAGATCATCCCCATGCGGCGACGTTCGCGGCGCAGTGCGCCTGACGAGAGACCAGTGAGTTCCACATCGGCAAGATAGACCTTGCCCGAGGTCGGTTCGACCAATCGGTTGATGCAGCGAATGAGGGTGGATTTACCAGCGCCCGAGGGGCCAATCAGGGCCAGAACCTGACCCTCTGGGATCTCCAGATCGACGGCTTTCAAAGCCTGATCGCCTGTCTTGTACGTTTTCACGAGCTTCTCAAGCCGCAGCATGAAAGCCTCCCCGCCCCAAAATTATTGTTGTTGGAAAAGGCGGACCCGAAGGCCCGCCCAATCAAGAATTATTCGCAGGCGTAGCTGACGCCATTGGCCGCGTCGATCTTGCGGATCACGTCCCAGAATTCCTGATAAGTCATTTCAAGGAACTGGCCCTCGTTCGACTTTTCGAATTCTGCCTCAAGCGATGTGCCTTCCCATTCGAAGTTGAAGAACGCATTGCGAATCTTCTCTTTCAGTTCGGGCACCAGATTGTGCGCTGTGCCGAAACCCGTGGTCGGGAAGGTTTGTGATTTGTAGATCACCTTCACGTCTTCGGGCTTGATCACGTCGCGGCTGATCATCCGGGCTTTGACCGAGTTCGCGATGGACGCCGCCATGTAGTCTTTGTTGGCGACACCAAGGATCGAGTTGTCGTGCTTGCCGGAATAGACCGGTTCGAAATCACGGTCAGGCAACATGTCGAAGTCACCCTTGAGGATCGCACTTGGCGCTTTGAAACCCGAGTTCGATGTGGGCGAAGTGAAGGCCAGTTGCTTGCCTTTGATGTCCTCGACTTTTTCGATACCGGAGCCTGGAAACGTGATGATTTCCATTTCGTAGCCGAAATTGCCGTCCTTTGACGCCATGATTGTGAACGGGTTGAAGCCCGCGCAGTTGACGGCCAGTGGGTTAGAGACGGTGTTGAAGCCCGCGATGTGCAGACGGCCCGAGCGCATTGCTTCGATCTGGGCGGCGTTGCTTTGCACCGGGAAGAAGACGACCGATTTTCCGGTTTCGCTTTCCAGATGCGTGATGAAGTCGGACCATGCGGTCTTGTAAACGGCGGGGTCTTCGACGGGTGTGTAGGCAAAGATCAGCGTGTCCGGGTCGACCAGATCCGCTGGATCTGTCGGTGTGTCCGCGATCAGGTCACCGTCAACGTCGCAGAAACGCGCGTCGAGATCACCACGTGGGCAATCCTGTGCAGCGGCGGGGCCTGCCAGAGCTACGACGAACGCAAACGCGACGCCTGACAAAAGTGTATTCATTATTTTCATTTTAAGTCCTCCCTGAGCGCAGGCTAGCGGGGAGTCGCGGGGACAGAAAGAAGATTCTTAAACAAAGCACGGCGAGATGTTGAACAATTGTCTTACCGGGTTCGCCACGTCGTTTGGTGCGACCCTTTGGCGTTGAAGGCAATGCACCACCTATACATCCGCTTTCCAAGACGATAGGGGCGGTTCTTTGTTGGCCCGGGACGCGGATTTTCGCACCTGATGCGCCCCTTAACTGCAAAAAGTGGACACGACGTGAAACAGGCTCTGGCGAAAGCACTCGAGGCGCAAGGTTACAGCACGCTGACGGCGGTGCAGGAAGCTGTCACCGCCCCCGAACTGACCGGCAAAGACCTGTTGGTTTCAGCGCAAACCGGATCTGGCAAGACGCTTGGATTTGGTCTGGCGATTGCGCCGGGCTTGTTTGGCGAGGCGGAGAGTTTTGAACCCGCCGCCGCACCACTGGCACTGGTTATTGCGCCGACACGCGAGCTGGCCTTGCAGGTAAAGCGCGAATTGACGTGGCTGTTCGCAAAAGCCGGCGCGGTGCTTGCGTCAACCGTGGGCGGCATGGACATGCGCGACGAGCGGCGGGCTCTAGCGCGTGGCGCACATATCGTTGTGGCGACACCGGGGCGTTTGCGCGATCACATCATGCGCGGATCGATTGATCTGAGTACCCTGAAGGCGGTGGTTCTGGACGAAGCAGACGAGATGCTTGATCTTGGATTTCGCGAGGATCTTGAGTTCATTCTGGAGCAGGCCCCGACCGAACGGCAGACCCTGCTGTTTTCGGCGACGGTTCCGGCCCCTATCGCCAAGCTGGCGCGGAATTTCCAGAAAGACGCGGTGCGGATTTCCACTACGACGGGGACCACGCAACACGCGGATATTGATTACCGAGCGCTGAACGTGTCGGCGCGCGATGGTGAGAACGCGATCATCAACGTGCTGCGGTATTACGAGGCACCCAATGCGATCGTGTTTTGCAATACGCGCGCAATGGTAAATCGTCTGACCACGCGGCTGTCCAATCGCGGTTTTTCTGTTGTGGCCTTGTCGGGCGAATTGTCTCAGGGCGAGCGAACCCATGCGCTTCAGGCGATGCGCGACGGGCGCGCGCGGGTCTGTGTGGCGACGGATGTGGCTGCGCGCGGGATTGACTTGCCGAACCTTGAGTTGGTGATCCACGCGGAATTGCCGACCAATCAGGACACGCTTTTGCATCGCTCGGGCCGTACCGGTCGCGCCGGACGCAAGGGTGTCAGCGTGATGATCGTACCACCTGCGGTGCGCAAAAAAGCCGAGCGGCTGCTGAGTTGGGCCAAGTTGAAGGCCGAATGGGCCAGCGCGCCATCTGCTGACGAAGTAACGGAAAAAGACGACGAGCGGATGCTGGCAAGCTCGGATTGGACGGCCGACGTCGAAAGTTCGAACCAGGGGGCTGTGGATCGTCTGGCCGAGACATATAGTGCCGAACAGCTTGCGGCGGCCTACGTGCGACTTTACCGCGAGCGCCGGTCAGCGCCCGAAGAATTGTCCGAGTTGTCTGCCAAGCCCGCACCGCGTGCGGCGTTTGGGCCAAGCGTGTGGTTTTCGCTGGAAGGCGGACGCGCCAAAAGCGCCGAACCGCGCACGGTTTTGCCGATACTCTGCAAGCTGGGCAACCTGACGCGCGAGGATATCGGTGCCATTCGTGTGCAGCCCGATGCCTCGCTCATTGAAGTGCGCCAGGCGGCCGTACAGGGGTTTCTTGAGGCCCTTGGACCCGACATGAAACTTGGCGGCAACGCGGCGGTCACGCGTCTGGCTTCGGCACCGACCCTTGAGCGTGGTCGCGCACCCGGCAAACCGCCATTTGCGAAATCCAAAGGGCCGCGCCCAAAGGATGGTCCGGCCCCGACTGCACCTGTTGCCCGACCCGCGCCCGCTGCGCCAAAGACGGCCGGAACGACGACGCCGGTAGATTGGAACGATGATCCAAAGCCACGCGCGAAAAAGCCCAAACATGC
>JARFRG010000119.1 GCA_029287375.1 Boseongicola sp.
GCCCCTTCTTTTTGGCAAAAATACTCTGGGGTCTGGGGCAAAGCCCCAGCGGATCGCGCCAAAGGCGCGAAACAATCGCTTAATTGACAAGCGTGGCCGCCGCAGCTTCCGCAACCGCCTCGACCCCAAACAGGTTCACAACCCCCAGCACCATGATCAATGCACTGGCGACCAAAAACCCCGACAGGATCGGGCTCGAGGCCTTGTCCAGTTCGCTGTCCTCGGCTCCGAAATACATTAGATAGACGATCCGCAGATAATAGAACGCCCCAATCACCGACGCGATCACGCCCGCAACTGCCAGCCATCCAAGGCCCGCGTCCACTGCTGCCAGCAACACGTAATATTTCCCGAAAAACCCGACCAATGGCGGAACACCCGCCAGACTGAACAGCAACACCAGCATCGCCAGAGCTTTCAGCGGGTCACGCCGCGAATATTGCGACAAGGATCCGATGGTCACCACAGGCGCGCCGTCCTTTTCCATCGACATGATAAAGGCAAACGTCCCGATATTCATCGTGATGTAGATCGCCATATAGACGAGCATCGCCTGCACACCGAACGCCGTCCCCGACGCCAGCCCCATCAAAGCAAAGCCCATGTGGGCAATTGATGAATAGGCCATCAGACGTTTGATATTGGTCTGCCCGATCGCGGCAATCGCGCCGAGATACATCGAAGCGACAGACAGGAATGCAAGAATTTGCTGCCAGTCGCCGACGATCCCGCCGAACGCGTCATGCACCACACGCGCGAAAAGCCCCATCGCTGCCATCTTTGGCGCGGTGGCGAAAAACGCGGTGATCGGGGTTGGCGCGCCCTCGTAAACATCCGGGGTCCACATGTGGAACGGGGCGGCCGAAACCTTGAACGCCAATCCAGCCATAATAAACGCCAGACCGAACAACAGCCCCAAAGGCAACTCGCCCTGCGCGGCGTCGATGATGCCCGAAAACAATGTCGTGCCTGCAAAACCATAAGTCAGCGACGCACCATAAAGCAGCAAACCCGACGACAATGCCCCCAGCACGAAATACTTCAGACCCGCCTCGGTCGACTTCACACTGTCGCGGCGCAACGAGGCCACCACGTACAAAGCCAAGGATTGCAACTCAAGCCCCATGTAAAGCGCGATCAGATCGCCCGCCGAGACCATCATCATCATGCCAACAGTCGCCAGCGCAATCAGCAGCGGATACTCGAACCGCAGCAAACCGCGACGTTGCATATAGCCTTCGCTCATCAGCAAGACCGCCGCTGCCGCCAATAGCACCGTCACCTTGGCAAAGCGCGCAAACCCGTCGTCGATGAACATGCCGCCGAACGCAACCGTACGTCCCGCACCCTGCAAACCGATCCAGGCCGCAAGGGCCACCATCAGTGCAGAGGTCGCCCAAAGCAGCATCGGCGCGGTCTTGTCCTTGCCGCCGTACGCCCCGACCATGAGACCTGCCATCGCAAACAGCGACAGCACGATCTCGGGTAGAATTGTGGAAAGATCGCCGGGTTGCATCAGTTGCCCCCTCCGTTGGCCGCGACCATAGATTGGGCGGCATGATCGGCCAGAGCTGTCTCGTATCCACCCAGAAGGGCGCTGACAGACGGACTGATAATATCAATCACAAGGGCCGGATAGACCCCAAGAAGAATGGTCATCACGATCAGCGGCGCAAATATCCAGCGCTCGCGCGTCGTCATATCGGTGATGGATTTCAGGCTTTCTTTTATCAGATCGCCCATCACCACGCGGCGATAAAGCCAAAGCGCATAGGCCGCCGAAAAGATCACACCCGTGGTCGCCACCGCCGCGACCCAGGTGTTGGCCTGGAACATGCCCACCAAAGTCAGGAACTCGCCGACAAAGCCGGACGTGCCGGGCAGACCGACGTTCGCCATCGTGAACAGCATGAACACCAGTGCATAGGCCGGCATCCGGTTCACTAGGCCGCCGTAAGCATCAATCTCGCGCGTATGCATCCGATCATAGATCACGCCCACACACAGGAACAACGCGCCCGAAATGAACCCGTGGCTGATCATCTGGAAAATCGCCCCATCAAGCCCCTGCTGGTTCGCCGCGAAAATGCCCGCTGTCACGAAACCCATGTGTGCCACGGACGAATACGCAATCAGCTTTTTCATGTCTTCCTGCATCAGCGCAACAAGCGACGTATAAACAATCGCAATCGCGCTCATCCACAGCACAAAGTCCGACAACAAGTCAGACGCAACCGGGAACATCGGCAAGCTGAACCGCAGGAAACCGTACCCGCCCATCTTCAACAGGATCGCCGCCAGAACCACCGAGCCCGCCGTCGGGGCCTGCACGTGTGCATCCGGCAACCAGGTATGAACCGGCCACATCGGCATTTTCACCGCGAAAGACGCAAAGAACGCCAGCCAAAGCAAAGTTTGCAGCCCGCCAATGATCGTAAAGCCCCAGACGTCCAGAACCTCGGATGAAAAGTTGTGATTTAACAGGGCCGCGATATCCGTCGTGCCGGCGTCCACATACATCGCGATCATCGCGACCAGCATCAGGACGGACCCGAAGAACGTATAAAGGAAGAACTTGAACGACGCGTAGATGCGCTCCTTGCCACCCCAGATACCGATGATCAGGAACATCGGGATCAGACCGCCCTCGAAGAACAGATAGAACAGCACCAGATCCAGCGCACAGAATACGCCCAACATCAGCGTTTCCAAAATGAGAAACGCGATCATGTATTCCTTGACGCGATGGGTCACTTCCCAGCACGACAAAATCACAATCGGCATCAGGAATGTCGTCAGCATCACAAACAGGATCGATATCCCGTCCACGCCCATCTTGTAGGTCAGTCCAAGGATCCAGTCGCTCTCTTCCACGAACTGAAAGTCCGGGTTTGAAGCGTCAAAGCCCGTGAGCAAAAAGAGCGAGGCCAAAAACGACGCCGTTGTCGCCGCCAAAGCCAGCCATTTGGCGTTGGCTTGTGCCGCTTCGTCGTCGCCGCGCAGGAACAGCGCCATGATGGCGGCCCCGATCAGCGGGATGAAGGTGACGATGGACAGAAGGTTGTCGAACAACATTATTCAGCCCCCCCTGCAAGCGTCATCCACGAGACAAGGAAGACAATCCCGATCACCATCCAGAACGCATAGGTAAAGATATATCCCGACTGCGCCCGCCCCGCGAGACGCGTGAAGAACGGCACGATGCCCATCGCCACGCCATTGAGGAAGCCATCGATGACATTGCCGTCGCCCTTCTTCCAAAGGAACCGGCCCAACCACATCGCAGGTTTGATAAACAAAAAGTCATATATCTCGTCGACGTACCATTTGTTCAACAAGAACTGATACAGGATCTGCTGGTTCGCGGCCAAACGTCCGGGCCAGTCAGGACGTCGAATGTAGAATTGATAAGCTGTCAAAAAGCCGATCAGCATTGCGAAAAACGGGCTCAATTTCACCCAAACCGGCACGTAATGCGCATCGTGCAGCACGTGGTTGTCCGGTGCGCGGTAAAGCGCGCCCTGCCCCGGAACCGCAGCTACGGCCTCGTGATCGTCCTTGGCCTCGCCGTGGCCATCGTCGGCAGTTTCAGTGGCCGCATGGGCTGCGCCAATCATCATGACCTGCGCATGCTCTTCGGCTTTGCTCACGCCAAAGAACTTGTCGACGGCCTCTTCGCTGCCAAAGAACGGCTTGTACCAGACCATGCCCGCAAAGATCGCGCCAATCGCCAGAACGCCAAGCGGCACCAACATGCTCGTCGGGCTGTCGTGGGCGTGCTCATGGGTGTGCTTGTCGCCGCGCGCCTCGCCGTAAAACGTCATGAACATCAGGCGCCAGGAATAAAAGCTGGTGAACAAGGCCGCGATAACCAGCGACCAGAATGCAAACCGCGCCGCCGGGTCTGTCGCCGCAAAGGCGCTTTCGATAATCGCATCTTTCGACACGAAACCTGCAAAACCCACCGGAAAGCCAATATAAAGCAACGGAATACCGACGCCCGTGATCGCCAGCGTGCCAATCATCATCGCCCAGAACGTCTTGGGCATCTTGTGGCGCAGACCGCCATAGTTGCGCATGTCCTGCTCGTGATGCACCCCGTGGATCACCGATCCGGCCCCAAGGAACAACATCGCCTTGAAGAACGCGTGGGTCAAAAGGTGGAACATCGCGACCGAATACACGCCGATCCCCGCCGCCACGAACATATAGCCCAGCTGCGAACAGGTCGAATAGGCAATCACGCGTTTGATGTCGTTTTGCACAAGTCCCACGGTCGCAGCGAAAATCGCCGTAACCGCCCCGATGATCACGATGAAATTCGTCGCCAATGGCGCAAATTCCATCAGCGGAGACATCCGGCACACAAGGAACACGCCCGCCGTAACCATGGTCGCGGCGTGGATCAGCGCCGAAACAGGCGTCGGGCCTTCCATCGCGTCCGGCAACCAGGTGTGCAGGATGAACTGCGCCGACTTGCCCATCGCGCCGATGAACAAAAGCACGCAGATGACTTCAATCGCGTTCCATTCGGTCCACAGGAAATTTATCTTGGCCGTTGCCAATTCAGGCGCTGCGGCAAAGATGTCGTCGAACTTGATGCTGTCGACCATGAAGAAGATCGCGAAAATGCCCAAGGCAAAGCCGAAATCGCCTACCCGGTTGACCACAAAGGCCTTGATTGCAGCCGCATTCGCACTTGGCTTGCGGAAGTAAAAACCGATCAGAAGATACGAGGCAAGCCCCACGCCTTCCCAGCCAAAGAACATCTGCACAAGGTTATCTGCCGTCACCAGCATCAACATCGCAAAGGTGAAAAATGACAGATACGCAAAGAAACGAGGGCGATAGCTTTCCTTGGCATCGTCGAAATTCTCGTCATGCGCCATGTAGCCAAAGCTATAAAGATGCACGAGCGCCGACACTGTGGTGATTACGATCAACATAATCGCCGTCAGACGATCAAGCCGTATCGCCCAATCCGACGACAGGCTGCCGCTTTCGATCCAGCGCAAAATCTGGATTTGCTGCGTTTCGCCGTTAAAGCTCAGAAACACGATCCACGACAGGAAACAGGCGAGGAACAAGAACCCGGTCGCCGTCCACTGCGCTGCTTTCTCGCCAATGAACTTCCAGCCAAATCCGCAGATCAGGGCGCCGATCAGGGGCGAGAATAGGATGATGGTTGCCATGTCCCTTACCCCTTCATCACGTTGACGTCTTCGACATCAATCGTGCCGCGATTTCGGAAGAAACATACAAGGATCGCCAGACCAATGGCGGCTTCGGCAGCGGCCACGGTCAGCACGAACAGGGTGAACACCTGTCCCGTCAGATCAACCAGATAGGCCGAAAAGGCGACCAGATTGATGTTCACCGCCAAAAGCATCAGTTCGATCGACATCAAAAGGATGATGACATTCTTCCGATTGAGAAAGATGCCAAAGATCCCGATGACGAACAGCGTCGCGGCCACCGTGAGATAATGTTCAAGTCCGATCATGCGTCAGTTTCCGTCTTTCATCTCATCACGCCACAAGCCGTCCCGGCGATCATCGCGCGCGGATCGCTCAGGGGTATTTCCGTCATTTCAGGGTCTTCGGTGCGCGCACCCAACGTGCCTGCGCTGTCTCCGGTCGCAATTGTGCCAACCGCCAACGGCGCGCATGTCACCAGCAAAAGAGTGGCGCCACTGCCCCCGGTCAATTGCTCTGTCGTCACCTCAATCGCGCCGTTGTCGCGGCGAAAGGCGTTTATCAATGTAAAGGATATGTCGGTGCCGGGGACCATGATGGTGGTTGGGTCGGCCTTCGTGACCTCGGTCACGGCGTCCTGAACAGCGTCTGTGGCCTCGGCCACAACGCCCTCGACTTGTTCGACGACCGCATCCTCGACCTCGGTCACCACTTCTTCGACAGCCTCGATTGTCGTCTCAACAGTCTGTTCCACCGCATCAGCCGCCTCGGTGAGCGCAGCCACCGCGTCCTCGGCCTCTTCACTGATTTCAGCGGCAACCTCTGGCGCCACTTCGACGACCTCTTCGACGGGCGGTTCGGCCTCGGCCACGACCTCGGGCGCGACAGGTGCAACGGCTGCAACCTCTTCGCCGGACTGCCAGTTCAGATAAATCGCAAACGCAAGCACCGCAGCAAGCGCCGCGATGCTCACCCGGAAAAGCGTCCGGAATGCCTGAAATATGCCGCCGCGTTTGGCCATATCTCTAAAGCCCCTGCCCCGGTTTGACGTCCTTCATCACCATCGCCTTTTCGGGATCGCGGAACATCTGCTGTAGAATATCCTGGCGTTTGACATCAACACGATGCCGCAGCGTCAGCACAATCGCCCCGATCATCGCGACCAAAAGGATCAGCCCGGACAATTGGAACAAAAGGAAATACTGGTCGTACAACACCAACCCAAGCGCTTGGGTGTTATGCTCACCACCGCCTGCAATCGCATCTGGCACAGCGCTGATGTCAACGCCGTCCGCTGTTTTCCAGACGCCGAAAGCAATCGCCAACTGCATCATCAGCACCAGACCGATCATCAACGACAGCGGCAGGTACTTTGTCATTTCAGCCTTCAGTTCGGCAAAATCGACGTCCAGCATCATCACCACGAACAGGAACAACACCGCGACCGCCCCGACGTAGACGATGATCAAAAGCATCGCGACGAATTCCGCGCCCAAAAGCACGAACAGTCCCGCAGCCGACAAAAACGCAAGGATCAGCCACAACACCGAATGCACCGGATTTCGCGAGATTACCGTGAAAAAGCCGCCCGTCACACAGGACAATGCGAACAGATAAAATGCAAAGGCTGCTGCTGTCATTTGCCTTCTCCCTCAGCGGCTTCCATCACCGC
>JARFRG010000153.1 GCA_029287375.1 Boseongicola sp.
GTTTCAGGAAACACGCTGCGCAAAGCCGCGCCCGATCTGACAATGGACCTGTGCGGCATCGCCAAGGGATATGCGCTGGACCGTATCGCCGAGACGTTGGGACGCGCCGGCGTTGGCAGCGCATTGATTGAGGTTGGCGGCGAAGTCAAAGCTCTCGGTCGTCATCCCGGTGGGCGACAATGGGCGGTTGCGATTGGCGATCCAACCGCGTTTGCGTTCCAACCTTACCGTGTCGTCACCCCCGGCGAATACGCCTTGGCGACATCCGGCCACTCAGCCAACGGCCTGAGCGGTCCGGTCACTACCAGCCACATAATCAACCCACACCTGCGTCAACCGGCGACCACTGACCTTGCTTCTGTGTCCGTCCTCGCACGCACGGGCATCGAGGCTGATGCTTTTGCCACTGCACTATGTGCCGCGGGCAAGGAAAAAGGCATCGCACTTGCGCAGCGCCTGAACATCTCGGCCATGTTCGTTGCACGAAGCAACGCCGGGCCGTCAGACATCATGACCGGACGCTTTTTAGAACATGTGCTGGTCTGAGGAGACATCATGGAAACGATTATTCTGACATTCGTTATCTTGCTTCTGGCAATCGTCGGTCTTGCAGTCGGTGTGATCGCCGGGCGTGACCCAATCAAGGGAAGCTGCGGCGGATTGGCTTGCCTGAAGGGGGTTAGCTGCGGCGCTTGCAAGGCCAAGCGTGCAGGGGATACAGAATGAAACGCGTTTCACTTGTCTCGGACTACATGACGCGGGATCTTGTCACGCTTACGCCGGACACCGAGATCAATCGCGCCATGAACCAGCTTTTGGACAATGAAATTTCCGGCGCGCCGGTGTTGGATGCGAACGGCGCGTTGGTGGGTGTTTTGTCCAAGAAGGACTGCCTCAAGGCGGCGATGGATGCGAGTTATTATCGGTCCTGGGGCGGCACCGTTGAGGCGCATATGTCAACTGACGTGCAAACTCTGGATGCAGGCATGGATGTCTTGGCAGCGGCGAGTGCCTTCGTGAACAGTACGTATCGACGGTTTCCTGTGATGGAAGATGGCAGGCTTGTGGGGCAGATCAGTCGCGCGGACGCGCTGCGCGCAATGAGAGATAGCTGGGAGTAGCGCGTTGCCCTGCGCAACTTTCTAATCATGCGGGCAAATCGTGTTTTGTGTCTGGCGCTACTTTGTCTGCGGACGCATCGCGCGCATGCCCGATGGTGATTGGATTTTTGCACGCATGTTTCGAACTCTCCAGTTCAAGCGTCGTGTGCGCTATCCCGAAAGCCGATTGCAGTCGCGCCTTTACCGCTTGTTTGATCGTATCAGCGTCGTTCCATCGTTCGGCTTCGATCACGATATGACTGTCCAGGGCCGCTTCGTGTTCCTGCATTTGCCACAGGTGCAAATGGTGTGCCGATGCCACGCCATCAATCGTCAGGATTTCACCAAGCACCGCGTCGACATCAAGACCGTCCGGGCGTGCGAGCATAAGAATTCGGATCGCGCTTCCGATCTCGCTGAAGGATATCCACAGGATATAGCTGGCAATCAGAAGCGTCACGAAGGGATCAATCAGTCGCCAATCGAACAGAAGGATCAGCGTTCCGACAAGAATTACCGCGATAGACCCAAGCGCATCCGCGAGATTATGAAGAAAGGCTGCTCGGATATTCATGCTGTGTTTCGACAGGCTAAAGGTCAGAAACGCCGTCAGAATATCGACGACCAACGCAACGCCAGCCACCGCAACGACGATCCAGCCGTCGACATTGGACGGGTTCAAAAAACGTGTCCCCGCTTCGTAAATCAGGTAAAAGCCAACGAAAATAAGGGATAAGTAGTTTACCAGCGCTGCAACGACCTCGGCCCGACCATATCCGAAGGTCATGTTTTCGTCGGCAGGGCGGTGCGCAATCTTGCGCGCAAAGTAGGCAATAATGAGAGAAACGGCGTCAAAAAAATTATGAACCGCGTCTGCGATCAAAGCGAGGCTTCCCGACAAGAGACCACCAACGATCTCTATGACAGTCAGGCTCAGGTTCGCGACGACAGCCCAAAATAGCTGAGCGTCCCCGGTTTTCGGATCGTGTTGATGGCGATGGTGTCCCATACCGTCTCCTAGTGGGCGTCGTAAGCTGGTCGTTGAAGGTTTTGGCCAGAAGACCGGAGGCCTTTTTTGCGCGCGACCTCTCGCCCGTCAGGCCAACCGCAGTTCAATCGGTTGGATACCTGCCCAATGCAGTTTCGCACTTTGCTAAAGAGGGGACAACTTGGGTCAGGCCCTTGTCGCGTCCGAACATGACATCGCGGTGTACCCAAAGCAAAAGAAGCGCCAACGCCAAGTTCAGATAGTTCTCCCATGGCTGTGCTTCTGGCCAGAATTGGATGTTTAATTGCCAGTGAATTAGGATCGGAAACAGCAGGTTGCCGTGGGTTTTGTTGTAGACGACGGCCATGACGACGCCGACGGATGTCACTCCGATGATAAATGGGAACATGGACCAGGCGGTGTGCGGTGTTCCGTCCAGATAGAAAGCCGGGATGTGCCACACGGCCCAAAGCAGTCCAATGATCAGGCCAGCCAAGGCGGGCGTCATGATCCGCCGCATCAAAGGCAGAAGAAATCCACGCCAGCCGAATTCCTCGACAGGTCCAAGAAACAACATAAAGATCGAGATGCCCAACACCTGCCAGAAGGGTTGCAAGTTGAGCCATTCGCTCACAGGCGCTCCATTCATGATGGCTCCGACGATTTTCAATGCGGGCAAGGCCAGCAACACGAAGGCCCACCAGGACCACGCAGCGTTTACATGAAAAAGCCGACTAAAGTATCGACGCAGTCCTGAAAGACCAGTGCAGAGAGCGATCAGGAATACCGCAATCAAACCCGGTGCCCAGACCGCTAGAATATACATCGGGTGGGTCACGCTCATTGGGCCAAGGAAGGCAGGGATATGTTGCGGGACGAAAACAAACAGCAGCATGACGCCCCACGTCACGCCAAACGTCAGCGCGACAAACGGAATTATCATCAAGGTCGCGACGTCTGCCGCCCGACCGTCGCTGTGTGTCTTTGATTGTGCCATCGCAAGAGACCCCTCAAAGCTGGATGTCTTTGCTTGGTTAACGCTATTTCCTGTCCGGTGACTGACGAATATCAATCCGCCAAATTGCCAGAGCGGTCTCCCGGTCGCTATCGCGACTTGAGAAATGCAAAAGAATTTGATCGCATGCAACGCCGTAGCCTTCGCGCCGCTTGGTCGCCGAACCTAGAGATTACCAGCCATCAACTCGGCCGCTTTTTCGCCGATCATGATCGCGGGCGCATTCGTATTGCCCGATACGATCTCGGGCATGATCGAACAATCCGCGACCCGCAACCCGTCGATCCCATGCACTTTCAGATTGGAATCAACCACGGCTTCTGGACCGCCACCCATCTTGCAGGTTCCCGTCGGGTGATAGATCGACACAGAATTTCCG
>JARFRG010000042.1 GCA_029287375.1 Boseongicola sp.
ATACGGCAAACCGGCGCGTCTGGTGCGGCGTGATCGTGAAAGCCTTGTGCATGGGCCATTGGACCTGCTTGATACAATTCTTGCTGAAGGCGAGAAGGGTCTCAGCCTTCAGCGATACAAAGGTCTGGGCGAAATGAACCCCGGCCAGCTTTGGGAAACCACACTGGACCCCGAGGCGCGGACTTTGCTTCAGGTAAAAGTCGAAGATCTTGCCGAAGCAGACGATTTGTTCACAAAGCTGATGGGCGATGTGGTCGAGCCGCGCCGGGAATTTATCCAGCAAAACGCCCTGAACGTCGAAAATCTCGATTTCTGAGTTGGGCGGGGCTCTGCCCCGCTCGCTTTGCTCGCCCCCCGAGGTATTTTGGAAAAGGTGAGGCCGGGTCGTTTTCGTAGCCTAGACACTATTGGTTAACATTGCGGCAAGCCTTCGCGCGCTGCGTATCAGCCGTCGTCCCGAAAATGCGTTTCGCCGCGTGCGCGTGCGAGTAAAATTTGTTTTTGGCGTTCGCGGAACCGGGTTTTGTCCGTATCAGACGTTGCGTCGATACATTGGTGGCAAGAGACACCCTGCTCAAATGCCGGATGGAATTTGTCGGCGGCGCTGATCGGCATGCGGCAGGCGTGGCAGAGGTCATAGCTGCCTTCGGCAAGCCCGTGACCCACTGCGACCCGGCCATCAAAAACGAAGCATTCGCCGTTCCAGCGGCTTTCTTTTTTTGGCACGGTTTCAAGGTATTTCAGAATGCCACCCTTGAGATGGAAGACGTCTTCGACGCCTTGAGCCAATAGATAGTTAGACGCTTTTTCACAACGGATTCCGCCAGTGCAAAACATAGCGACTTTCTTGTTACCAAAGCGATTTGCATTGGCTGCCCACCAGTCCGGAAATTCGCCAAAAGTCTTGGTAAGGGGGTCTTCCGCCCCCTCAAACGTGCCGATCGCCACCTCGTAGTCATTTCGAGTGTCTATCACCACCACGTCGTCTGAGGCGATCAAGTCATTCCAATCCTCGGGCGGGACGTAGGTTCCGACGCTGGCAGTCGGGTCAACATCGGGTTGGCCCATGGTGACGATCTCGCGTTTCAGACGGACCTTCATGCGCGGGAAGGGCATGGTTTCTGCCGTGCTTTCCTTCCATTCGATATCGCGGCAGCCGGGAAGTGACTTGATATGGGCCAGAGCGGCGCTGATGCCCTCAGGGGTTCCCGCAATCGTTCCATTGATGCCTTCGCGGGCAAGAAGAAGCGTCCCTTTTACGCCATGCTCACAGCACACCTTGGCCAAAGGCCCTTGAATGGCCTCTGGGCTTTCGAACGGAGTGAATTTGTAGAGGGCTGCGACGGTGAACATGGGAACATCGGGTAGTGTAAATGCTGGGGGGGCTCAAGGGGTCAGGTTGACCTTGTGGGCCAGTGTTTCTAGGCAGGGGAAATCGAGGGAGACATGTCATGCGGCCACAAAACGAAGCGATCCTTGTAATTGACGTGCAAAACGACTTTTGTCCCGGTGGGGCGTTGGCCGTGGCCGGGGGCGATGACATCGTTGCTCCGATCAATGCAATGACACCGGAGTTTGCCGTTCGCGTGTTCACTCAGGACTGGCATCCAAGGGACCATTCGAGCTTTGCTTCTCAGCATGACGAGGCGGTGCCCTATTCAATGATCGAAATGCCGTACGGACCGCAGGTGATGTGGCCTGACCATTGCATTATTGGCTCGACCGGTGCGGAGTTTCACGAAGGTCTTGATACGCGCGCGGCAGATATGATTCTCCGCAAAGGGTTCCGCCGTGAGGTTGACAGTTATTCTGCATTTTTTGAGAACGATCACGCGACGCCGACCGGCCTTGAGGGCTATCTGAGAACCCGTGGGGTCGAGGCGGTGACGTTGGTGGGTTTGGCGACGGACTATTGCGTGAATTATTCCGCAGTTGATGCGGCAAAGCTTGGCTTCAAAGTAACCGTCATTGAAAGCCTTTGCCGCGCAATCGATCTTGAAGGATCACTTGATGCGGGAAAGGATGGGATGATGTCTGCGGGGGTCCGCCTCGCTTGACGTTTACGCGCTAATGGCCACCTGCGAGGATACCTGTGCGCACTGAATAGTCCGTTGCAATCTGATAGTCAGGGTCGTCGTCGCTGTCGATGATAAGCTGGCCTGCTTTGGACAGCAGCTGGTGGCAATCGTGGCTGAGGTGTCGCAATTGCAGTGATTTTCCGGCCGCTTCATATTTTTCAGCGACGGCTTCGATGGCGGTGAGGGCTGACTGGTCTACAACGCGGCTATCGGCGAAATCGACGATGACGATTGAAGGATCATCGCTTGGGTCGAAGAGTTCCGCGAACCCTTCTGAGGAGCCAAAGAAAAGCGGACCCTGGATTTGGTAAACGCGCGCGCCTTCAGGCGTGTCGTAACGCTTGGCGTGAATGCGCGTGGCATTGTTCCAGGCGTAGGCCAGGGCGGAGACGATAACGCCGACGACCACTGCGGTTGCAAGATCGTACATCACAGTGACGACTGTCACGAGGACGATGACGGCCGAGTCTGTTAGTGGCACGCGGCGCATGATGTTGAACGAATTCCAGGCGAAGGTTCCGATAACGACCATGAACATCACGCCAACAAGTGCGGCCAGCGGAATTTGTTCGATAAGCGGTGCTGCAACGACGATAAAGAGCAGCAAAAACAGCGCGGCGGAGATGCCGGAGACACGGGTGCGGCCCCCGGATTTTACGTTGATCATTGACTGGCCGATCATGGCGCAGCCGCCCATGCCTCCGAAGAAACCGGTGATCGTGTTGGCTGCACCCTGCGCGATGCATTCTCTGCTGGCGCCGCCACGCTTGCCGGTGATTTCTCCGAC
>JARFRG010000046.1 GCA_029287375.1 Boseongicola sp.
GTTTGAAATCGTGCGGTCCGTCTTCGGACCTGGCGCCGAGATGGCCAGACCGATCACGCGCGCGACCGAAGAAGCCGGTTACGTCGTCTCGGGCACTTTGGATCTATGGATCGTGAAACGTATGTTCCACCTGCTTCCGGGGGATAGTTTCAGGTTTTCGCGAGAGCCGTACCGCTGGCGCAACCCGGGCGATGAACCGTGCATAGCGATCTGGGTGATCGCGCCGCCGGTCTACTGAAACTAAAGGGAACGCCTCATGTCCGACTTTCCAACCAAAGCCCGTGTGGTCATCATTGGCGGAGGCGCCGTCGGTGCTACGTCGCTGTACCACCACGCCAAAGCGGGATGGACCGACTGCGTTCTGCTTGAAAAAAACGAACTGACCGCAGGCTCCACCTGGCATGCCGCTGGCAACATTCCGACGTTCTCGAACTCGTGGTCGATCATGAATCTCCAGCGGTACTCGACCGAGCTTTACCGCCGCCTTGGCGACGAGGTCGACTATCCGATGAACTACCACGTCACCGGATCGATCCGCCTGGCGCACTCCAAAGAGAGAATGCAGGAATTTGAACGCGCCGCCAGCATGGGTCGCTATCAGGGCATGCCGATTGAAATTCTCGATCCGGCGCAAACCCAGGCCCGCTATCCGTTCCTTGAAACCCACGACATCCTCGGATCACTCTACGACCCCTACGACGGCGACATTGATCCGGCGCAACTGACCCAGGCCCTTGCCAAAGGCGCGCGCGATCTTGGCGCACAAGTCTTGCGTTTCACGCCTGCCATTGGCGTACGCCGCGAAAACAACGAATGGATCGTCGAAACCGAAAAGGGCGAGATCCGATGCGACTACGTGGTGAACGCCGCCGGATACTACGCGCAACGTGTCGGCGAGTGGTTCAAACCCTACGGTGGCCGCACCGTTCCGATGATGGTGATGAGCCACCAATACCTCTTGTCCGAAGAGATCCCCGAAATCGCCGCGTGGACTAAAGAAACTGGCCGAAAACTGCCGCTTTTGCGAGATGTGGATGTCTCATATTACCTGCGGCAAGAGAAAAACGGTTTTAATTTAGGGCCTTACGAACGTAATTGTAAAGCGCATTGGACAACCCCGGATGACCCGATGCCCGAGGATTTTAGCTTTCAATTGTACCCCGACGATCTCGATCGACTTGAGTACTACATCGAAGACGCGATGGAGCGCGTCCCCCTTCTTGGCACCGCAGGCGTCAGTCGTGTGATCAACGGCCCGATCCCCTATGCCCCCGACGGTCTGCCTCTTCTCGGCCCGATGCCGGGTGTGCCAAACGCGTTCGAGGCCTGCGTCTTTACCTTTGGCATCGCGCAGGCGGGTGGGGCGGGAAAAATCCTTGCGGAATGGATCACCGAAGGCGTCACCGAATGGGATATGTGGAGCGTCGATCCCCGCCGCTTTACTGATTACACCGATGAAGACCACTGCATTCAGAAAGGCATGGAGGTCTACGGTCACGAGTACGCCATGCATTTCCCGTGGCACGAATGGCCTGCAGGTCGCGACAAGAAGCTTTCGCCTGTCGATGCAAAAGTCCGCGAACTTGGGGGCCAGATGGGCGCTTACAACGGCTGGGAACGTGCCAACTGGTTTGCTCAGGAAGGCGATGACACGTCCGAAGAATCCACACATACTTGGGAGCGCAGCGGCCCCTGGGAGGCCCGCATTCGCGAAGAATGCGAAGCCGTCCGCGACGGCGTTGGTGTTCTCGATCTGCCGGGCTTTTCCCGCTTTAACCTTTCGGGCGAAGGTGCTGCCGAATGGCTTCGTGGTCGCATCGCGGGTGGTCTCCCAAAAGTGGGCCGCATGAACCTTGGCTACTTCCCCGACACCCGCGGTCGTATCCTGACTGAGATGTCGATCATGCGTCACACCGAAGATCACTTTACCCTGATCACCGCCGCGTCCGCGCAATGGCACGACCGCGATATGCTGGCCAAAGACCTGCCAGAAGGCCTCACGTTGAGCGATCACACTACAGAATACTCCACGCTGATCGTCACCGGACCGAAATCACGCGATCTCTTTGCCTCTATTGCCGAAGCTGACCTGACGCTTTCGTGGCTCTCCCTTCAAACCGCCAAAGTTGCCGGACATGACGCGGCCCTTGCGCGGGTGTCCTTCGCCGGAGAACTTGGTTGGGAAATCCACGCAGCCAACGCCGCCATGCCCGCGATCTACGACGCCGTTCTGGCGGCTGGCGCAATACCCTTTGGCATGTACGCGCTGAACTCCTTGCGCATCGAAAAGGGCTATCGCGCCTGGAAGGGCGATTTGTCCACGGACTATTCTTTGCTGGAAGGCGGCCTCGACCGCTTTGTTAAGCTCGACAAGCCGCAGGACTTCCCCGGCAAAGCGGCGCTGCAAAACGAAAAGCAGCAAGGCGTCAAAAAGCGCTTTGTGACGCTAACCGTTGAGGCAGGTGCGAGCGACGCGCCCTATATGTCGACGATCTGGGCGGGGGACGACGTTGTCGGCGAAACGACGTCAGGCGCATGGGGCTACCGCATCAACAAATCCGTGGCCTTGGGCATGCTGCGCACCGATCTCGCCGCGCCCGGCACCAAAGTCGAGATTGAGATCTACGGCGAACGCGTCGCGGCAGTGGTCGAAGAAGACCAACCGCTGTGGGATCCGCAAAACGCTCGGATCCGCGCATGATTACCGACGAAGCGCGCCGCATCATCCGTGACTTTCCGCTTGGGGTCGTCGCCACCATCACCCCTGATGGGCGGCCCGTGGCGTCGCCGAAGGGGACGTTTTTGGTACTGGATGACACGACGATTGCCTATGGTGATATCCGCAGCCCCGGCACCCGGCGCAACCTGCTGAAAACACCGATGGCTGAGGTTGTCTTTGTTGATACGTTCCGTCGTAAGGGCGTGCGTTTGTCCGGGACGACGGAAATCATCGAAGGCGAGTCTGTTCGCTTTAACACTCTGAAAACACAGTGGATTGATGTCTGGGGAAATCTGGCCAACCGGATCAAATCCACCGTGTTGATCCATGTCGATCAGGCGAAACCGCTATCCACGCCTCCCTATGACGACGGCGTCACCGAAAACGAAATGATCGCACTGTATCGCGACAAATATGCAAAGATGTTCTCCGAAAAATGACAGATATCACCCTCCTTGGCGGCGGGCTTGGTCAAGAATTGATCCGCCGCGCACAAGACGCCCCAACCCCGCTTTGGGCGACGCAAGTGATGATCGACCACCCCGGAATGGTCGAAGGCCTGCACCGCGACTACTTTGACGCAGGCGCGACCGTCGCGACGACAAACACCTATGCGTTGCACATTGACCGGCTGGACGGCACGCCCTTTGCGAACCAACAGAAAAACCTGATCACCGCCGCCCTGAAAGAAGCCCACGCGGCCCGTAAAAAGCCAAGCCAACGCATCGCGGGCTCGATCGGGCCGCTCGTCGCCAGCTATCAGCCCGGCAGGCACCCCGATTTTGAAACCGCTATCCCGCTTTACGCCGATATGGCCAAACAATTGGCCCCGCATGTCGATTTTCTGATCTGCGAAACCGTGGCCTCTGTCGCGCATGCCGAAGCGATCCTGACAGGCGCGCGGCAAACCAATTTGCCCGTCTGGCTCTCGGTCACGCTTGATGACGAAGACGGCACCAAACTGCGCTCCGGCGAACCCGTCACGGACCTCGGGCACCTCACGCCCGACGCATGGCTCGCCAACTGCTCGGCCCCCGAAGCCATGGCCGCCGCGCTCTCGGTTCTTGCAACACTCGGCAAACCCTACGGCGCATATGCCAACGGTTTCACCGAGATCACCAAGGATTTTCTCAAAGACAAGCCGACCGTCGATGCGCTCTCGGCTCGCGAGGACGTCACGCCTGACACCTACGCCGATACGGTCCTGTCATGGGTCGATCAAGGTGCGACGATCGTCGGTGGTTGTTGTGAAATCGGACCCGATCATATCCG
>JARFRG010000110.1 GCA_029287375.1 Boseongicola sp.
TGTCGTGATAGTCGCAATTATTATCGAGTTGACGAACCACCAGTAGAACCGCCCGTCCTCAAGCACGAAAGTATAGTTTTCTATGGTTGGCTCGTCAGGGATCAAGTTGACATTGTAGACCTCGTGCGGCCACTTCAGCGAGGTCGAGATCATATAGGCAATCGGCATGACCATAATCACGCCCCCGACAAACAGCAAAAGCCAACGAATGATCTGGCCCATATTTCGCGGTTTGCGTGCAGGCTGCGCGTTCAAAAGCGCGTCTGACGAGGCACGAGGGATGTCGGAAGCCGCAACCATCTAGTTGCTCCTCAGCAGGCGCAATTGGATCAGCGACACGATAAGCAAAATGGTAAACAAGACCACGGTTTGTGCGGCCGCATAGCCCATGTCAAAGCCGTTAAACGCCGTGTCGTAGATCATCAGCACCAAAGGCTTTGTCGAGTTCAGGGGGCCGCCTGGATTGTTCGTTGTCATATTGAATACGTGATCAAATATCCGAAGAAACCCGATGGACGAGAATACGACGATGAAGACAATCGTGGGCCGCAAGAGAGGCAGGGTAATCTGTGTCAGAACTGTCCACCAGCCCACGCCGTCAATCTTGGCGGCTTCGTAGTAGCTTGTTGGAATTGCTCGGATACCGGCCATAAAAATGATCACCTGAAACCCAAGTCCTGCCCAGACCGCAGGGGCCAATACTGCGGGCAGAGCATTTGTTGTTGAATTCAGAAAACTGATCTGAGGAATGCCGAAACCTGCGAGAATATTGTTGAACAGGCCAACCGGGACGTCCTGATAGAACCACCGCCAGACCCAGGCCATTGCGACCGCGCTTGTCATGAACGGCAGGAAATACAGCATCCTGAGAAAGCCATGCATAAATCTTAGTTTATCAAGGTGATATGCAATGACGAAAGACAAGACGAGGCTTAACGGCGTGCCAATTAACAGGTACAAAAACGTGTTTTGAAAGACCTTCCAAAAGACCGGATCGTCCCATAGCTTTTGGTAGTTTTCCAACCCTGCCCATGTGCGGTCCCCAAGTAAGTTCCAGTTCTGGAAACTGATCAGAATGGCATTTCCCGTGGGGTAAAACCGGATCACCACGTAGAAGATCACCGGAAGCGCCAGAAAGCTCCAGGCCCACACAATTTGCTTCTGGCGAATGGTCAGATCGCGATACATGGACGCCGCCTTTTGGGGAAGAAGTTGCCGCCCCGATCACAAGGTTCGGGGCGGCATGCACAGCATTAGTTGCTGTAATATTCGTCGAGGATCTTCTGCTCGGCTTCGGCGGCAATTGCGATGCTGTCTGCCACGCTCATGTCTTGAAGCTGGATGCGTTCAACCATCTCCACCATCAGCTGACGCTGAGCGCTTTCGTTGGCGAACTTGGTTGTGTTTGCATATGCCAAACCACGAATGAACGGACCATAGACGTCGTTGTTTGCATTCGCTTCTGTCAGACCAACCGATGGCTTTGCAGGCAATTCGCCGACGACATCAAGCCAGATTTGCATCGCTTCATCCGAAGTGATGTATTCCATGAACTTGACTGCGGCGTCGTACTTTTCACCCTCGGCTTTCGTGGTGATCGCGTTCACCCAATAAGAGGAATAGTTCGAACGCACCCCGTCTGCCGTCGCTGGCAGTTCGGTTACGCCCCATTCCAAGCCGCGTGTCTTATCAAGTGATCCGATACGAAACGATCCATCGATGTGCATGCCTGCGCGGCCTGCTTTGAACGCCGCTTGTGGCTCGTCCATAAAGCCGATTGCGGACACAGGCGTATCGCTTTCAAACAGATCGGTATAAAACTCGAGCGCCTTAACACCGGCTTCCGAATTGTAGTTCACAGTTTGATAGTCGTTTGTATAAGGTTCGCCGCCCATCTGACGGATCAAACCTTCGCGAAACCAGTGATGGTCCTGCGCGGTCATACCAGCCGTCACACCTACTTGGGTGATATTGCCAGCGGCATCGACCTTGGTCATCGCAGCGGCAGCTGAAAGGAACTCTTCCATATTTGTCGGCGGCGCGACACCGGCCTCGTCCATTAGACGCTTGTTGTAAAACAATGCGAGTGATCGAACGGCCGTTGGAAGAGCCCAGTATGCATCACCGTCTTTCATGGCCTGAACCATCGGGAAGAACTCAGTGTCGACCATCGACGGCGGAAACGCGTCGGCCGGAAGCGGCTGGATCAGCTCGGCTTGAACGTAGTCGTTTAACCAGCCGTAAAACAGCTGCACCACGTCTGGTCCTTCGCCGGCGGGGATCGCCGCTGCAACTTTGGTGCGGTAGTCTGCATAGGGGAAATGGTTCATAGTGACGGTAATATCGGGGTTTGCAGCCTCGAAATTCTCGATCAGTTGTTCCATAGCCGTGACGCGAGCGTCGAAGAAATACTGCCAGTATTCAATTTCAACCGCATTGGCTGCACTTGCAAACATGGCCGTCGCTGAGGTGAGGCCGGCAGCAACCAGACCCTTAAAATGCTTATTCATTGCAAAACTCCCTAGATGGCATCTTTTGTTTCTTTAGTTCTGTTCCCCGATTAACTCAATCAGATTGATTATTCAAATCATTTGAGTTAATCCCCGATTATGTTTCAGCGCTCGCTCTTACAAGGCAGCAATGCCGGACGGTCCCGTCACCGCAACCGCCGAGCTGTTCTGGGGCAAATTCACCATGGCGGCACGATGGGGCGTGCAGAGATTGCGCGCGTTCTGTCTCTGTCCACACAGGCTGTCAGCAACATCATTGCCGAACTTTCTGAAGATGGTTTGTTGATTGAACGCGGACACCTCACTATTGGCCGAGGCATGCCCGCCAAGCAGTACGCACTCAATCCAAAGGGTGGCTACGCCTTTGGCATCGAGGTGAGGCCAGACGCGGTTTTGGCGGCTCTTTTGAATATGGAAGGCCGCGCAGTCATGACCAAAAGGGTCGCACTTAAAAAGGCCGACCCAGACACAATCGTAAATGAAATCAAATCCCTATACCATGAAGCTCTTAGGTGCGAAGCTGGAGCGCATGCGCGGATGCTTGGTGCCGGTATAGTCATGCCCGGCCCCTTCGGCGCAACGGGTATCGTAGGTCACGGCTCTGGTCTGGAAGGCTGGGGCGACATCGACACAAACACGCTTTTCTCCGACGCTCTTGGTCTTCCCGTTGAGGTGAGCAACGACGCCAACGCGGCGGCAATGGCCGAACGTCTTAGCGGCGCGGCGCAGGGGCTGTCGACCTATGCCTATCTCTATTTTGGCGCAGGGCTTGGACTTGGTCTTGTGAGCGGTGGAAATCTTGCGCGGGGCGCCTTTGGAAATGCGGGCGAGATTGGCCACATCCCAGTTCCTGGATGCCGCGATAATTTGGAAAGCGCGCTCAGCCGTCTCTCTGTCCAGGAACACCTTACGCGTGCGGGTAAAAGGGGGGATGATATCGAAGCCCTCGCTGCTTTATTTGAGAATGAAGACAAAGACTTGAAGAGCTGGCTTGTTCCCGCGACCGAGGCCTTGGCCTATGCTGTGACGATCGTCGAAAACGTGTTTGACCCGCAAACCATTATCCTCGGCGGCGCGATGCCCGATTCTATCCTGGATCACTTCGTCGCAAACACGCCTTTGCCGTCGCAATCTGTGTCAAACCGCCCCAACTCTGCGCTGCCTCGCCTGCAGCGGGGCGCTTCGGGCCGTATGACTGCGACCCTCGGCGCGGCGGCTCTTGTGCTGCATAGAACACTTTCGCCCCACATCGCTCACGCCCACTGAATGGAGCGCACAAATGCCAATGACTGACAAAGCTCGGATTGCGGCGGATCAAAGCGCCCCGCGCATCGTGGATCTTTGGAAAAACCTGACTGCATTGCGAAGCGTTGTGTCCTTTATGAACACCGGCGCTCACCCTGACGATGAAACCTCGGCGATGCTGGCAGCCTTGCGTTTCCGAGACGGG
>JARFRG010000111.1 GCA_029287375.1 Boseongicola sp.
GACAATATCGCGGGCGGCGAAACGGCGGGCATTCCGTTTGCGGCTTTGGTCGCCGAACGCATGGCCTTGCCGATGACCTATGTGCGAAAGAAGCCAAAAGGTTACGGGCGCAATGCCCGCATCGAAGGTGTGATGGAAGAAAGCGAACGCGTGCTGCTGGTCGAGGATTTGACGACCGATGGCGGATCGAAACTGTCGTTTGTCGATGCGATCCGCGAAACCGGCGCGACCAGCGGTCATACGGCAGTGATTTTCTATTATGGGATCTTTCCCGAAACGATCCAGACATTGGCCGATCACGGGGTGCAATTGCACCACCTGTGTACTTGGTGGGACGTGCTGGAAGAGGCGCGTGCATCGGGGGCGTTCGACGACGAAACGCTGAAAGAGGTCGAGACGTTCTTGCGTGCGCCGCGGCGCTGGCAGGATGCGCGGGCCGGAAAATAATTTTCGCCCAAAACCCACCTGATATTGACCTGAAGGCCCTCTCCGACGCAATATGATGCGGTTCCCAAAGCGTCCACAGGATGTCCACAGGATATCCAGATAGACGCCGCCTGCCCTTTGCGCGTATGCCAATTGGCAGTGGTGGGGACCTGAATTGCGAGGGCAGGATGAACGAGATCTCAACGATCCGAACGGGTGAAGTCGATGCAGGCGAGACCGAGACCTCGCCGCATAAT
Organism: Boseongicola sp.; assembly: GCA_029287375.1. Taxonomy (GTDB): domain Bacteria; phylum Pseudomonadota; class Alphaproteobacteria; order Rhodobacterales; family Rhodobacteraceae; genus Boseongicola. The sequence continues at coordinate 684 of JARFRG010000111.1, forward strand.
ATCGAGGCCGAACAGCAGCTTCTGGGTGCGATCCTGACCAACAATGACGTGTTTGATCGCGTCGCAGGGGTGATCAACGAAACCCACTTTTACGACCCGGTTCATGCCCGCATTTACGAGATAGCCTCGGCGCGAATCGCTAAGAATGCGCTCGCATCGCCGGTCACGCTCAAGGCGTTTCTTGAGGATGATCCGGGACTGAAAGAGTTGGGCGGGGCGAATTATCTGGTGCGTCTGGCGGGGGCTGCGATCTCGTCATTCGCCGCGCGCGATTATGCGCAGATGATTTATGACCTCGCGATACGGCGCAAATTGATGGATTTGGGGCGCGACATCTCGGACAAAGCGGCGCGCGTCGAAGTGCAATCCGAGCCGCGCGAACAGATCGTCGAGGCAGAGCAGGCCCTTTACAAGCTGGCCGAAGCCGGACAGGTCAATCAGGGATTTCAAAGCTTTCTCAGTGCCGTAACCGATGCTGTTAACATGGCAAACGCGGCCTATCAGCGCGAAGGCGGGATGTCTGGCGTGTCGACAGGTCTCACCGACATGGACAAAAAGCTGGGTGGTTTGCACAAGTCTGACCTTTTGATCCTTGCCGGGCGTCCGTCGATGGGCAAGACCTCGCTGGCCACGAACATCGCGTTCAATATTGCCAAAGCCTACAAGCGCGGGCTGCGTCAGGATGGGACCGAAGGCGCCATCGATGGCGGCGTTGTCGGCTTTTACTCGCTTGAGATGTCGGCCGAGCAACTGGCGGCCCGGATCTTGTCCGAAGCCTCTGAAGTACCGTCCGAGCAAATCCGGCGCGGCGATATGACCGAGGTGGAATTCCGTCGCTTTGTCGAGGCCGCCAAATCGCTGGAAGCTTGCCCTCTCTACATCGACGACACCCCTGCCTTGCCGATCAGCCAACTGGCCGCCCGCGCGCGCCGCCTGAAGCGTGAGCATGGTTTGGATGTGTTGATCGTCGACTATCTGCAGCTGGTTCGCCCGGCCACCGCCAAAGACAGCCGCGTGAACGAAGTCTCTGAAATCACTCAAGGTTTGAAAGCGATTGCCAAGGAATTGGATATTCCGGTGGTCGCGTTATCGCAGTTGTCGCGCCAAGTGGAAAACCGCGAGGACAAGCGGCCTCAGCTGTCGGACCTGAGAGAATCCGGATCGATCGAGCAGGACGCGGACGTGGTGATGTTTGTGTTCCGCGAGGAATACTACAAAGAACGCGAAAAGCCCGGCGATCACGAGCTGGAAGCCATGGCAAAATGGCAGGAAGAAATGGAGCGTCTGCACGGGCGTGCCGAGATCGTCATCGGCAAGCAGCGCCACGGGCCGATTGGTACTGTTGAACTCAGTTTCGAGGGGCAGTTCACGCGCTTTGGCAATCTCGTGAAGCCGTGGCAGCAAAACGGCAGCGGTGGCGGAACCGACGTCGGTTTCTAGGCCAGGACTATGACGGGGTCAGGTATGCAGGTTGGATTTGTCGGCCTAGGGGCCATGGGAATGCCGATGACGGCGCAGCTGGCAGCGCGGTTTCCGGGCGCCGTGACTGTGTTCGATCCAAGCGCGGATGCGATTGCCGCGGCGGTGTCCGACTTTGGCGTCGAAGCTGCGGGGTCGATTGCAGAGGTCGCCGCAAAAGCAGATGTGCTGTTCACCTGCGTGCCAAACAACGACGCGGTGCGCGCGGTCTATCTGGGCGTGGACGGCGTGGTCTCGACCATCCGCGCCGGCACGATCACCATCGATTGTTCGACCGTCGGCCCGGACGCCACGCGCGATGTCTATGCGGGTCTAAAGGCCGTCAGCGCGCAACATCTTGATGCTTCGATGTTGGGATCCGTCAAGCAGGCCCGCGAAGGGACAATCAGCTTTGTTGTGGGCGGTGATGCAGAGGCTTTCGAGCGCGCCCTGCCCGCGCTGAAGGCCTGCGGAGAGATGATCCGCCATTGTGGCGCGTCAGGTGCAGGCAATCACATGAAGCTGATCCACCAGACCCTTGTCGCGGGGCACGCAGTCGCGGTGGCCGAAGCCATGGCGCTTTGTCTTGAAACCGGTGCGGATGTCGAAGCGTTTTACGATATCGTGACGCAAGGAACGGGTTTTGCCTATTCGCGCTATTTCGAAAACCGTGTGCCACGCATGCGCGAAGGTGATTTTTCTGCGTTGTTTATGCTGCGTTTCATGCTGAAAGATGCACGGCTTGCCCGTGACATGACCGATCGGATCGATGCCTATCCGATGCTGTCCAGCGTCATCGCGTCATTCGAAGAGGCCGAGGCCTCAGGGCATGGCGATGATGATTTTTCGGCCGTTATGAAGGCTTTGGAAAACCGGCTTGGGGTTGCGATCAAGCGGGACTGAAGCGGTCGTTCAGCCAAAAGCCCGCGCGCCATGCGGCCCAGGCGATCAAGGCACCTGCGTATCCATCCACCGCATAGTGCCACCCAAGCGCAACCGAGCCGACCATAATCAAAGCGGCAAAGATCCAAAGCAGTATTCCCGCCCAGCGGGCGTAGGAGGCTGCATAAAGCGCCAGAAGAACGGTCGTTGCCACGTGCATCGATGGCATTGCGGAAATTCCCGCCAAGGCGCCATCCCCGGCGTAACCATCCCAAAGGCCTTCCTGCACATCCAGCGCCCACACCGGGCTTGTTTCGGCCGCTTGAGCGAGATGGGTCATAAGCGGAACAAAGTCGTCGCCCAGACCGAGCCGCTCGAAATAAACCGGGCCTGCGGACGAGAACGCCATGGCCACAAGGTTGCCGCCGATGGCAAAGGTCAGCACAAGTGCGATCAGAAAGACAGATGACGCACGATGGTGTGGTGGCGCAAAGCAGGCGACAAAAACGATAAAGTAAATCACGAAAAACCACGCATGATAGGCAGCGTTCAACGTGGTAATCGCCCAAGGCGTGCCAGCCGCCGCAAGAACAAGAGCGTAGGGATCATGGCCAAGGTGCAAAAAGCGATCGAGATCCGCAAAGGCCTGATCCCAGCCAAAGGGCTGCAAGACCGCGACGAGTTCTTTTTGATAAGCAAAGCTGCCGATCAGGAAGGCCGCCGCCGCAAGGCGCAATGCACCACCGAACAGTCTTGGACGATCGGCGGCAAGCGCTTTCAGCACGCTCCAGAGATCGGCGATGGGACGCTCGGATTTGTCTACCACGGCTAAAAGCACCACACGGCGGATCAACAGCAACAACAAAAACCACGGCACGAGAAACACTAGGATCATCGACAAGATCCCCGCCATGCCGGGATCAAATCGATATCCGGTGGCGAATGCCAGCACGACCGACAAAGCACCATGGGCCGCAATCAGCCCAAAGAACGGCATCGCACCCGTCACGGCAAAGGCCACGGGGGCCTTGCGGCCATCAATGTCAGCGGTCAGAGTCATTTTATACAGTAAAAGGATGCCATTGATTGCGAAACTATTTGGCGAGTTTGGCAGAAGTATGGCCTTTGATTTGCTGGGTGATTCACCTCTTTCCGGCCACAGGATCAGGTATTTTTGAAAGGGTGAATTGGGAGGGGACGTACCGCATCAAATCGCCGTGCCATGGGCTTTGATTGACAGATTGCACGACGCAGCGATTGCGATTGAGCGGGTGTCGCTGTCACCGTCGGTTGGCTTGAGGCCCAAACCTCTTTCAAGTGCGGTCCGCCGTGCCCGGCGCAGCGCAATAATAACGATGTCGGCCATCAGACCTGCGTCATCCATGACCTCTACGGCTTTGCAATCCCGGCGTTGGAATGGCAGGCTTTCCCATGGCAACGCAGCGCCCGCGGGCCTTTGAACGCGCAGGGCGGTCAGAGGCGGCTTTGGTC
>JARFRG010000152.1 GCA_029287375.1 Boseongicola sp.
CGTACCGGCATCGCCCGCCATCGCCTCGATCTCGGGCGTGATCCGCTCGATCACGTCGTATCGCGTGGCGTTGGGGTCGTCCTTGGGATTGGCCGAGTAAAATCCATCAACGTCCGATAAAAGCACCAAGACGTCCGCCCCTATCGTCACCGCGATCTGGGCGGCCAGCCTGTCGTTGTCCCCATAGCGGATTGCATCCGTCGCCACCGTGTCGTTCTCATTCACAATCGGCACGACCCCAAGCGACAAAAGCTGCTCAAGTGTTGCACGACTGTTCAGATACCGCCGCCTGTCCGCGCTGTCTTCCAGCGTCACAAGCACCTGTGCGGTGGTGATTTCATGCGGCTCCAGGGCCTCTTCATAGGCGCGCGAAAGCCGGATCTGGCCAACCGCCGCGGCCGCCTGCGCCTGCTCCAACGGCAAAGCCCCGGACCCCAGGTCCAACGCCGCACGCCCCAAAGCAATGGACCCCGACGACACCAAAACGACGTCGACACCTCTTGCGCGCAACTCGGCCACATCTACTGCAAGTGTCTGCAACCACTTGGCGCGCAAACGACCTGATTCCACCAAAAGCGCAGAACCAATCTTTACGACAATGCGACGTGCATCCGTCAGGGACGCCATGGCCCAGGCTCCTCGACTTCTTCTTTCTTGCGCAGACGGTCACTGTCAATCTGCCCGCGTACGGCCCGCAGCACTTCGACCAGACCTTCCCGACTGACGCCGCTCATCATCATAACCGGACCCGCAACCGCTTCCAGAGCCGCCCGCCGTTCGGCGCGCTCCTCATCATCCAGGGCATCAATCTTGTTCAAAGCCGTCAATCGCGGCTTTTCGGCAAGCTCTCCGCCATAGGCCTCTAGTTCGGTGATGATCGTCTGATAGTCACCTGCCACATCTTCGGACGTGCCATCCACAAGGTGCAAAAGAACCGAGCAGCGCTCAACATGGCTTAGAAAGCGGTCCCCGATCCCACGGCCTTCGTGTGCGCCCTCGATCAGCCCCGGAATGTCGGCCATGACGAATTCCACATCGTCAACACCCACAACGCCAAGGTTAGGGTGCAGTGTGGTAAACGGATAATCCGCAATTTTGGGGCGCGCATTGGATGTGGCGGCCAGAAACGTCGATTTCCCTGCATTCGGCAGCCCTAGTAGCCCGCCGTCCGCAATCAGTTTCAGACGCAGCCAAATTTCGCGTTCGATCTGTGGTTGCCCCGGATTGGAGCGGCGCGGCGCCTGATTGGTTGACGACTTGAAATGCAGGTTGCCGAACCCGCCGTTGCCGCCCTTGAGCAGCAAAACCCGGTCGCCAACCTGCGTCAGGTCCGCAATGACGGTGTCTTCGTCTTCGTCGAGAACTTCGGTCCCAACTGGCACGCGCAAAACGATGTCATCGCCGTCCTTGCCAGTGCGCTGCTTGCCCATACCTGGCTGGCCATTCTTGGCAAAGAAATGCTGCTGGTAGCGGAAATCGATCAGCGTGTTCAGCCCGTCCACCGCCTCGACCCAGACGTCACCGCCCCGTCCGCCGTCGCCGCCGTCAGGTCCGCCGTATTCGATATATTTCTCACGCCGAAAGCTGATGCAGCCCGAACCACCCGCGCCAGAGCGGATATTTACACGTGCGAGATCGAGGAATTTCATATTGCTACCTTAAATGTCTCTCGCGTCACGGCGTATGTGATGACGCGGCAAGGCTCAAGCCTTCCCTTTGATGTCCCCATGCTGTCGCCAGTGACGTGAAAGCCATGCTTTTCCAAAATACGGCCCGACGCAGGGTTATCTACGAAGTGATCCGCGACCAGTGTATTGATCGGAAATCGGTCAAAAAGCTCGGGTAGAAAAGCGGACACAGCCTCGCTCACAAAACCCTGATTCCAGTGCGTTTCTGCCAGGTAATACATGATTGACAACGGATCCCCGCCGCACCCAACGCCCCCGATCAATGCACCTTTATGCTCTATTCCCAGCATGAACCCGGGATACCCCTGCCATTGCCGTCTGGTGATTGCGGCTTCGGCATCCGCCAACGTCCAGTCGTTCGCAATCGACGCCACCCCGCGCGTCAGACCGGGCGTGATGATATCAAGCAATGCGCGCGCATCGCCGTCCTTCCATGGTCGAAGCGCCAGCCGGGGCGTGTAGACGGTAAAGTCCTGACGCGTCTCCCAACGGGCGCGGCTCAAGGTCATCTCATGCGCGGTCACATCTTGGCTAAGTGCGCGAGCCTCGCGTTTCGCAACACCAGTGATCTCAAAACCAACTGCATGCAAGACCGCGCCTGATCGCGCGTTGCCTTCAAAATACGCCGACGTCAGAAACTGACGCGCTGTATCCTCAAACCAATGCGACACCACGGCACGTGCGGCCTCGAACGCATAGCCCTTGCCCCATGCGGTCCGCGCCAGCCAATATCCCAACCCATCATCAATCCCGACAACGCCCTGCAAACCTTGGGAATCGCAAATAGCCCAGACCATCGCATTGCTTTCGATGGTTTTTTTCAGGAACCAAGCGGCGTCCTCCCCCGTGTAGGGGTAAGGCACGACCGACAGCCAACGGCTCACATCATAGTTGCCGACGCCCCGAACAAGGGCATCGGCGTCGGTCATTTCCAGGGGACGAAGCGTCAGGCGCGGCGTCCTCAGGACAGCGGGCGCCTGGGCGGACATCAGATCAGTCGTCCAGACGCTTTAGATAGGTCCACGTCGGGACCGTTGCACCGCGCGCGACTGCAAACGTCTCGGCGTCACCAAGATACTGGAACCCCGCGTTGGTCAACACACGCGCCGAGGCAGCATTGTCCTGAAAAACACTGGCGACCATTGTTGTGTCGTTGTGCGGATTTGCGCCGATCAACCCGCGGACAGCTTCAGAAGCCAGCCCCGAGTTCCAGAAGGCAGGCACGACCCAAAAGCCAATCTCAGATTGCTTCCGATCCATCCGCTCCAGCGAAATCAGTCCCAGAAACTCTCCAAGACCGGTGATAGACCCATCCAAAACCCAGGTATGTTCGTCGGTTGTCTCGTCCAGAGCGCGCTCAATGAACGTCTCGACGGCGCCGGGCGGTAAAGGGTGGGGAATGGTGCGCGTCATGCGCGCAACGCGTTCATCCGCGCCAAAAAGCGAAAGCGTGCCTGCGTCTGACTTGCGAATAGGACGCAAGACCATACGCTCGGTATCAACAACGGGCTGCGTAATGATTGTTTCAAGTTTCACGGGGCGCACCTCCTCTGCGTCGTCCGTCACACCAACCGCCCCTCAACAGCAATGCTTCTTATCAAATGGGATCGACCAACCAAGGCTGCAAGCCAGTCCCAAAAATATGAAAGGGGGACCGGCGATTGCCGATCCCCCAAAAGTTAACCATCAGGTTCGGCTTATTCAGCGGCCTCCGCCTGCGGAAGCACCGAAATAAATGTGCGGCCTTTGAGACCTTTGTGGAAGGTCACATGGCCCTCAGCGACAGCAAAGATCGTGTGGTCACGACCAAGGCCGACGCCTTCGCCCGGCCACCACTTTGTGCCGCGCTGGCGCACGATAATATTGCCCGGAATGACGACTTCGCCACCGAACTTTTTCACGCCAAGGCGACGACCGGCTGAGTCGCGGCCGTTACGGCTGGAACCACCTGCTTTTTTGTGTGCCATTGGTTGTTACTCCTTATTCGGCGACGATGGCTTTGGCCTGATCGACCCAGCCTTCGCGTTCAATACGGCCTTTGAACGACAACTTCTCGTCGAACTCGGCAATGTCGGCGTCGCCCCACGCAGCAATCTGCGCGAACGATGTGACGCCAGCGGCATTCAGCTTTTTCTCAAGGGCTGGTCCGACACCGGACAGCTTCTTAAGATCGTCGGCACCCGACGCCGCAGCAGCTTTTGGAGCTGCGGCAGCTTTTGGGGCGGCGGCTTTGGCTTCAGGCGCAGCGGCTTTCTTTGGCGCGGCCTTCTTGGCAGGCTTTGCAGCCTGAACAGCAACGGCGGAAACCGAACCGGACCCGATTGCGGCTTTTATGCCGGAGTTGCCGGCGCCTTTTTCAAGGATGTCCGTCACGCGCAACAGCGTCAGTTGCTGGCGGTGGCCCTTCGTGCGCTTGCTGCCGTGCTTACGGCGACGCTTTACGAAGTGGATGAGCTTCTCGCCCTTGATCTGGTCGATGACTTCGGCCTGTACGCCGGCACCGTCCACAAGAGGTGTCCCGATCGTGGAACCCACCATCAGAATCTCGTTGAATTGAATTTTGTCGCCGGCGTCAGCTGCGAGTTTTTCCACGCGGAGCACATCGCCCGCTTGAACCCGATACTGTTTTCCGCCGGTCTTCATGACCGCAAACATTTGATCTTCCTTCATTTTCCGCGTTCTTCGGCCCCCGGGTCGTCCCCGGATGTTGCGGTATCTTACCGCCTCGAACTGCGCGCCATTTGGCGTCATTAAAATAGAGAAAGGCGGACCCTCGCCCGCCAATGAGCGGCTTATGCGTCGCACGCCCCATTAAGTCAAGGGGACCACGGCTCCAAAGCCCCTAGATATCGTCGCCCTGCATGAACCGCGAGGCCGCACTGCCCAGCGAATACGAGATGCGGTTGAACACGACATCAAAGCCCGCAAAAAGCGCGCGGTTCAGATCGCGCCCGGCCTTGGTCTCGGACAACGCCTGATAGGCCGCAAGCTCGTCGTCGGACAGCGGCTCATACGCCATTGCAAGGTAAGGCAGCATCCAGCCGACGGTTTCAGCGCGAATATCCGGCTCTTGCGCCCAGACATCCCGCAGGATGACGTCCTCGGTCAGATCAAAACTGCCCCCGTCAGCGAGACCGCGATAAAACGCAAGAGACGCATTCAAGGCCCCCGCGACGTTCAGTTCGATCAGGTCGCTGGAATCCACAAACGCCTCAATTGCCTCTTGGCGCGTTGCGTCCCGGCCGCCCAAATCGGCATAGGATTCTTTTGCCGCCTCTTCGACGTCCTTGTCCAAAAGGGCTTCGCGCGCAGACAATTCCAACGCGATGATTTCAAGTCCCAGATCAGAGGCAAAAAAGTCCAAAAGCGGCGTCACATCTGTGCCACCCAGTTCGGCGTCAAACGCGGCCCGAAAGCCCTGCGCCATCCGCTGCGTGTCATAGATTGACGAGGCGATCCGGTCCCAGCCGTTGGCGCGTTCGGGAAACATTGACTGGCGCAATTCGTCAGACTGATCCAGCCCCTCGTCGCGCATGATGTCAATCAACGTGGGCGTGCCAATTGCCTCAAACAGTTGATCCAGCTCGGCCTTGGTCGCAGACCACACAGGCGTCACCGTCAACACAAAGACTGCGGCAAACGCCGAAAGAGGGACAAATCGGGACATGGTGGCTCGCTGTTGTGTCCCCTTTAAAGTAGGCTGTCTTGCCCATTGATCCAAGGGCTTGCATGGCATTTACACGAATTGGGTTGCACGGGCGCGATGCTTGGCCTAAATCGCGGCCCTGACCCTTCGCGGAGAGGTGCCGGAGTGGTCGAACGGGGCGGTCTCGAAAACCGTTGAGGGTGCAAGCCTTCCCAGGGTTCGAATCCCTGTCTCTCCGCCACAAAGCCCACGCCCCGGAAGGTGGCGCGGTGCCTTGCCCGGTGAACGCTTTCTACCTGAACCCGTCCTCGCCATCTTTATGAAGCTTCGGCCCGCGCGCTTTGATCTTCTCAGGTGCCGTATCAACCGGCACGTTGGGGGCCGCATGCAGATCGCCTTGCAACCGCGACGGGTTGTGCGCCCAATGCACCGCATTTTTCAGAACCTGCTTCACGTTACCGTCGTAGTACGTTGGATACGTCTCGTGTCCGGGGCGGAAGTAAAAAACATTGCCAGCCCCGCGCCGATACGTCAGCCCGGAACGAAAAACCTCCCCGCCCTGAAACCAGCTGATAAAAACCGTTTCCAAAGGCTCAGGCACGCCAAACGGCTCGCCGTACATCTCTTCTTGCTCAAGCTCGAAACTTGGCGGCAATCCACGCGCTATCGGATGGCCGGGCGCCGTCTCCCAAAGCCGCTCGCGCTCTCCGGCCTCGCGCCAGCTCAGATTGCAAGGCGCGCCGATCAAATGTTAGAAATTCTTGGCGAAATGCGCCGAATGGAGCAAGATCAGCGCCATCCCCGAATAGACCGCATCCGCGATCCGCTGCACAACCTCGTC
>JARFRG010000185.1 GCA_029287375.1 Boseongicola sp.
GCGCTGTAGCGATGGCCGCAGACGGCGCACAGGTATTTGCCACAGATGTGAATGCAGACCTGTTGGTAGACATGCCAGACGGCGTAGAAACATTTGTGATCAATGCGTTGGACAATGACAGCGTGCGTGCCGGTGTGGAACGTGCACAGCCGGATGTCCTGTTCAATTGCGCAGGATTTGTGCACCACGGCACTGTGTTGGACGCCACGGACGAGGAATGGGATTTCGCCTTTGATCTCAATGTACGTTCGATGTTGCGCACGATCCGCGCGGCACTGCCGGGCATGGTAGAACGCGGCACCGGGTCGATCATCAACATGTCTTCGGCCTGTTCCAGCGTGATCGGTGCCCCAAATCGATTCATTTACGGCACGACCAAGGCCGCTGTGATTGGCATGACGAAATCCGTTGCACTGGATTTCATCAAGGCCGGCATCCGCTGCAACTGCATCTGCCCCGGCACGGTCCAAAGCCCATCGCTGGAACAACGCCTGCACACCCTTGGCGAACAGGTGGGCGGCTACGAAGAAGCCCGCAAACAATTCATCGCGCGACAACCGATGGGCCGCATCGCATCGGCCGAGGAAATCGCCGCACTGACGGTCTACCTCGCCAGCGATGAAAGCGCCTTTATCACCGGACAACCTCACGTCATTGATGGCGGCTGGTCAGGCTGAACCAACCCCGCCTAACAAAAGGAAAATCACATGAAACTCGTACGTTACGGCGAAACAGGGGCCGAAAAACCCGGACTTATGGACGGCGACACCCTGCGCGATCTGAGCGGTCACGTCGACGACATCACCGGAGCGACACTCGACGACGCGACGCTCGCACGCCTCGCTGCAATCGATGCCGCAACGCTCCCAGAGGTCGCGGGCAGCCCCCGTATCGGTCCCTGCGTCGGGAACATCGGCAAATTCCTCTGCATCGGCCTGAACTACTCTGATCACGCTGCCGAAACCGGTGCCGCCATCCCCGAACACCCGATCCTGTTCTTCAAAGCCAACTCTGCCATCGTCGGTCCCAACGACACGGTCATGATGCCGCGCGGAAGCACGCACACCGACTGGGAAGTCGAACTGGGCGTCGTCATCGGCAAGGCCGCAAAGTACGTCTCAAAAGAAGACGCGCTCGACTACGTCGCTGGCTATTGCATCGTGAACGATGTTTCCGAACGTCACTTTCAAACGCAACTCACCGGCCAATGGACCAAGGGCAAAAGCCCCGACACCTTCGGCCCAACCGGCCCGTGGCTCGTCACCAAGGACGAAATCCCGGACCCGCAAAATCTCTCCATGTCCTGCGACGTGAATGGCAAGCGGATGCAGACCGGAACGACAAACACTATGATTTTCACCGTGGCCGAGATCATTGAACATCTCAGCCATCTGTTCACGCTGCATCCTGGCGACGTTATCTCGACCGGAACGCCTCCCGGCGTCGGCATGGGGATGAAACCGCCTACTTACCTCAAAGTCGGCGACGTGATGGAACTCGACATCGCAGGCCTCGGCCATCAGCGTCAGGAGGTCGGCGAGGATGCCTGATCTTCTTCAAATCGGTGGCGCGACCGACGAAATGACGGCGCGCGTTTCGGAAAAATTTACTATTCACAAAGCAAGCGACCACGCGGACCTTTCCGCGTGGCTCGCCGATAACGGCGACAAGATCACTCACGTTCAGACCAACGGACACGATGGCGTCAAACCCGATGTCATGGCTGCGTTAACCAACCTTAAGATGATCTCTTGCTACGGTGTCGGATATGACAACATTGATGCCAACGAGGCCGTCCGCCGCGGCATCATGGTCACCCACACACCCAACGTCCTGAACGAAGAGGTCGCGACCACCGCCGTTCTTCTAATGCTCGCCTGTTACCGCGAGCTTTTGCGTGACGACGCATGGGTTCGTTCTGGCGCTTGGGAGGCCAAAGGCAATAGCCCACTCACCCGTTCCGCCGACGATCAGACCATCGGTATCCTTGGTATGGGGCGCATCGGCCAAGCCATCGCCGCAAAACTTGCGCCGTGGAACCCGACCATTCTTTACCATACCCGCAGCGAAAAAGACGTGCCTTACCAGTATGTTGGCGATCTGACCGAGATGGCAATAAAGTCCGACGTTCTGATCGTTATCACCCCCGGCGGCCCGTCCACGCATCACCTCGTCAACGCGGACGTCATGAACGCGCTCGGACCCAAAGGCACGCTTATCAACGTCGCGCGCGGCACCGTCATCGACGAAACAGCTATGATTGCGGCGCTGTCCGAAGGTCGTCTCGGCTGGGCAGGTCTCGACGTGTTCGAACATGAACCCAAAGTCCCGCAAGCACTGCGTGACTTGCCAAACACCACGCTCCTCCCCCACGTCGGCAGCGCCACGCATGAAACCCGCGCGGCCATGGGCAAACTCACCGTCGACAATCTGTTAAGTCATCTTAACGACGGCACGGTCATCAGCCCCGTGCCCGAGTGCCAGTGACCCAAATCGCCTCGATCGAGCCACGGCTTTTTGCCGTGCCGCTCGACGAGGTTCTTGTCGATGCGAAACACGGTGCGCATAGCCATTTCCATCTGATCACTGCGACAGTCACCCTCGAAGACGGTCGCACCGGCACGGGTTACACCTACAACGGGGGACGCGGCGGACACGCGACCCACGCAATGATCGAACACGACCTCGCCCCGCTCCTCATCGGCGAAGACGCCACAAACGTCGAAGCCCTGACCGACGCGATGGACGCCCACATGCACTACGTTGGGCGCGGCGGCATCCTCAGTTTTGCCATTTCCGCCATCGATATCGCTCTCTGGGATATCCGCGCCAAGGCTGCCAACAAACCGCTCTGGCAACTGACTGGCGGCGCCGCCAACAGCTGCAAAGCCTATGGCGGCGGCATCGATCTTGCCTTCCCGCTCGAAAAACTGAAATCCCACGTTCGAGGCTACCTAGATGCTGGCCTCGGCGCTGTGAAAATCAAAATCGGCCAACCCACCGAAGCCCAAGACGTCACCCGCATCCGCGCCATCCGAGACCTCCTCGGTCCCGACCGCGCCTTCATGATCGACGCAAACTACTCGATGAGCCGCGATCAGGCCGTCTCCCTCGCTCAAGCCGTTCACGACCAAAACATCCTCTGGTTCGAAGAACCTATCATTCCCGATGACTACCCCGGTTACGCCCATGTCGCCCGCGAAGGCGGCATCCCGGTCGCGCAAGGCGAAAACCTACACACAATCCACGAGTTCGAAATGGCTCTTGCACAAGGCGGCCTCGGCTTTATCCAGCCCGACGCCTCAAACTGCCTCGGTGTCACCGGATGGCTCCGCGTTGCCGCCCTCGCCGCCGAACACAACGTCCCGGTCTGCTCGCACGGCATGCAGGAACTTCACGTCAGCCTCGTGTCCTCCCAACCCCACGGCGGATGGCTCGAAGTACACAGCTTCCCCATCGACCGTTACACAAAACGCCCGCTGGTCATCGAACAGGGCAGGGCGGTCGCGCCAGACACGCCAGGGATCGGGGTAGATTTCGACTGGGACAAACTTGCGCCGTATGAGGTCCGCTAAAGCGACGCCGTAATCCCGCCGTCCACATAAAGCGTATGCCCATTGACGAAACTCGATGCCGCCGACGCCAAAAACACCGCCGCGCCCTGCAATTCGTCCACATTCCCCCAACGTCCTGCAGGCGTGCGCTTTTCCAACCAGGCACTGAAATCTGGGTCCGCGACCAAAGCCGCATTCAAGGGCGTATCAAAATACCCCGGCGCAATCGCGTTGCACTGCAACCCATACTTCGCCCAGTCCGTCGCCATGCCTTTGGTCAGGTTCGTCACCGCCCCTTTTGTGGCCGTATAAGGCGCAATCCCGGGCCGCGCCAAAGCTGACTGCACACTGGCGATATTGATGATCTTGCCCGCTTTGCGCGCAATCATATGCCGCGCAACCGCCTGACCCACATGGAAAACACTGGCGATATTCGTCTGCAAAAGCTTCTCGAACGCATCCGCCGGAAAGTCCTGCAACTCGGTGCGATGCTGCATCCCGGCGTTGTTGATCAGAATGTCGAACACCATGCCCTCGGCCTCGGCCCCATCCACCGCCGCGCGAACCGCATCATGGTCGGTCACATCGAACGCCAGGGTCGCCGCGCCGCCTAAACGCCCGGATGCCTCCGCCAGTTTTCCCTCATCGCGCCCGTTCAAGACCACCGACGCGCCCGCCGCGATCAACCCTTCGGCCAAAGCGAACCCGATCCCTTGCGACGACCCGGTAATCAGCGCACGGCGCCCCGAAAGATCAAACAGTTTCGACGACATGCTATTCCCCCCATTGAATTCCAAGGCTACCTTCCGGGTCAAAGCGGGGAACCGCAAGGGGGGAATATGAAAGCCATCGTCATTCACGCAGCCCACGATCTTCGGCTGGAAGACTGCGAAGCACGCGGACCCGGTCCCGGCGAAGTCCGCATCGCCATTCAGGCGGGCGGCATCTGCGGCTCAGATCTCCACTACTATCACCAAGGTGGATTCGGACCGATCCGCCTGAAAGAACCGATGATCCTCGGCCACGAAGTCTCGGGCGTGATCACAGACCTCGGCGAAGGCGTACAGGGCCTTGCCAAAGGCCAGCTTATCGCCGTCTCGCCCTCGCGCCCGTGCCAGTCCTGCCAATACTGTCTTAAGGGAATGCAAAACCACTGCGAAAACATGGCCTTCTACGGGTCCGCCATGCCGTTCCCCCACATCCAAGGGGCCTTTCGGGAAGACCTGATCGCGCTGCCCCACCAATGTATTCCTGCCGATGGACTGACCGCCGGTGAAGCCGCAATGGCCGAACCGCTCGCGGTCTGCATTCATGCGATGCACCACGCCGGAGATCTCGTCGGAAAGTCGGTCCTCGTCTCCGGCTGCGGCCCCATCGGCCTTTTGTCGATCCTCGCCGCCCGCCGTGCGGGTGCGTCGGAAATCGTCGCCACCGACCTAAGCGACTTCACCCTGAAAAAGGCGCTCGAAATCGGCGCGGACCACGCCCTAAATCTTGCCACTGATGCCGAAGTCCTCGCCCCATGGCAGGCGGGCAAGGGCCAGATCGACGTGCAGTTCGAATGCTCTGGCGCGCCCCAAGCCGTCGTCGCAGGTATAAAGGCCCTGCGCCCCCAAGGTGTCCTCGTTCAGCTTGGTTTAGGCGGCGATATGACCCTGCCAATGCAGACGATGACCGCCAAAGAAATCGTGCTGAAAGGTTCGTTTCGCTTCCATGCGGAGTTTGCGACAGCCGTGCAACTCATGCAAAAACGCCTGATCGACGTCGCCCCCCTGATCACGCAAACCTACCAATTGGCCGACGCCGTCATGGCCTTCGACACCGCCGGAGACCGTACCCAGGCCGTCAAAACCCAGATCGACTTTACCTAACGCAACTTCACCGCGATGTTCTTTGTCTGGACGTAGTTCCAAAGCGCCTCGCGCCCCTTTTCGCGCCCGTAACCAGACTTTCCAAAACCCCCAAACGGAGTTTCGACACCACCGGCGAACCACTCATTGACGAAAACCTGCCCCGCCCGCATCCGCTGCGCAACGCGCGTCGCCCGGTCCAGATCCCGCGTGAATACCCCACCGACAAGCCCGTAATCCGTCGAATTCGCGATTTTGATCGCTTCCGCATCATCGCTGAACGACATCACCGACAAAACTGGCCCAAACACTTCTTCCTGTGCAATCGTCATTTCCGACGTCACACCGTCCAACACGGTCGGCTCCAGAAACGCTCCGGGACGGTTGAGCTTGCGCCCGCCCGTCACAACCCGCGCACCTTGCGCCTCCGCCACCTGCACCATGCCAGCCGCCCGATCGCGCTGCCCTTCGGACACCATCGATCCCATGTTCGGGCCTTCTTCGACGCGTTCGATCCCCGGCCCAACCGACAACGACTGTGCGATCCCGGCCGCGCGCTCCACCAATTCCTCTCGCCGACTTTCATGAACTATCACGCGGCTCATCGCCGAGCACACCTGACCCGCATTAAAGTAAATACCCCAACGGATATCCTTCTCGAAGGCCTCCAGATCCGCATCCTCATGCACAATCGCTGCCGATTTGCCGCCAAGTTCCAAAACGCACGGCACGACATTCGCTGCCGCTGCGGTCGCAATCGCAATCCCCGTGCGCACCGACCCCGTGAACACAACCTGACGCACCCCCGGATGCGATACCAAAGCCGCCCCCGCGTCCTGCCCAAGCCCGCAAAGCACGTTTACCGTCCCGGCAGGAAATCCCGCCGCCTCCGCCGCCATCGCAAAGTATCCGTTCGTCAAAGGCGTCAACTCAGGAGACTTGATCACGCAAGCATTGCCCGTCGCCAAAGCCGCAGAAATCCCACGCGCCGTCATCTCAAGCGGATAATTCCAAGGGATCACCTGCGCCGAAACGCCATAAGGTTCGTTCACCGTCCAGTCGAAATATCCGGCCCCCAGCGGGATGGACTTGCCCTCAACCGTCGACGCCTGATTGCCATAATATTCAAAATACAGCGCGGCCCCCTTCACCTCGATCACCGCCTCCCAAAGCGGCTTGCCCTGCTCAAGCGTCAGGACGCGCGCAATCTCATCCAGATGCGCCAGCAACCAACGCCCCATCTCCTGGACCATCCGACCGCGCTCAATCGGCCGCATGTCAACCAATACACGCGAGCCATGCACCCGTTCCGCCGCCCGGACCGCGCGATCCACGTCGCCCGCACCCGCCAAAGCGTGTTCCGCAAGCCGTTCGCCCGTGCCAGGGTCCACGACATCAATGCGCCCGGCACCCCCGTCGCACCACGCCCCATCAATATAATTCTGCCAAAAGTCCTGCATGACGTCCTCCGCGCTGATGCCTCAACTAGCGATGCTCCACCCGCCTAAGGCAAGCCCGTCTGCGCCCCATCACGTCGCGAACGCGCCATATCAAAGCGCCAGCTTGCAGCCCTCGGCGTCGGACCGATAAACCGCCTCTTCAATCGCAACGACCGTCAGATAATCCTTGGCCAAATTCTCAAAGGGCGTCCCATCCAGAACCCCTGACACAACATGCTCCTGCAAGGCATAAACACAGTCCCCGGCGAACCCTTCCGTCGTTGGCGTGAACACCGATTCTCGCTCCAACGACCCAAACGCCCGCTTCCAGACCGTCCCGTCCCCCAGCAATTCCAACACGCCCTTCGTGCCTTCGACCAAAGCCTCACCCATCGTCCAGCGTGTGTTCGTTGCGATATGGTCAATGTGCCTGTTTCCATCGAACAAGGACCGCACTCCATTCGGGTGATCCATAATGAAAAAACCCGCATCTTCGCCTGCAATCACCGGGTTAAGTCGCCGCAAATCCGCGTAAACCGCCGTCGGATCCCCCAGCAAATACCTATATGTATCAATGAAATGCACCGCCGTTTCATGGATCAGCAACCGCTCCATCTTTTGAAAATACGGCTGTCGATCCAGATAGGCACGCGGTCCCTGACCATCGCCCGGCCGAAGCCGGAACGACACCTGCTGCAATTCTCCCAGATCACCCGCATCCAGAACGCCCTTGATAAACCGAAACCACGGCTGGAACCGAAAGTTCTCATGCACAATCAGCGTCACCCCCTCCGCCTCGGCCTCGGCGACAATGACCTTTGCCTCCTCCAACGTCCGGCAAAACGGCTTTTGACAAATGACGTGTTTCACCCCTTGCGCAAAGGCAATCCGCAACGTCTCCGCATGCGCGACCGGCGGCACCACAACATCCAGTATATCCGGCGAAACGGCGTCCAGCATCGCCTCCAGATTGTCGTATGCCGGCGCACCTGTCGCCTCCGCCGCAGCCAGATTGCGGTCGCACACACCGGCCAGATCCGCACGCGGCATCCGCCCCCAGGCATCAACATGGAACTGGCTGAAATACCCGGCCCCCACCATCGCAACCCGCAACGCCCCAACATCTGCCATCTCGCAATCCCCCTCAAAATCCGACCCAAGCGTCCCGCCGCCCCGGCAAACTGTCAACACCGCGAACCGGAAAACCAAAGGTTTTTCTTGTCGCCGGGGGCAGGGGTGCCATGATCGACCCGACACCGTCGACCTAAGGAGAACGCACCATGTCCGAATGGGAAGTCTTTTCGATCAAATACGCCGATCGCAACGCCCGCACGCGAGTCGAAAGCTTCATGTTCGACGACAACCACGACGCACCTCACGAGATGGACTACTTCATGTGGCTCCTGCGCTCAGGTGATGAAACCATCCTCGTCGACAGCGGTTACGATGACGCCGAAGCCAAAAAGCGCGACCGCCCCATCCGCCGTGACCCCGGTGCGGCCCTTGCACCCTTCGGCCTGAAACCCGAAGACATTACCCAACTGATTGTCACACACCTGCACTACGACCACGCGGGCGGTCTTCACCTTTTCCCGAACGCCCAACTCCACATGCAAGCCGCGGAAATGGCTTACGCCACCGGCCCCTGCATGTGCCACGACACCCTCAAGATGCCCTTCACCGCAGGCCACATCTGCGAAGCCATCACCCGGCTCTATTCTGGCAAAGTCACTTTCCACGACGGTGACGGCCAGATCGCAAACGGCGTCACCGTCCACAAAATCGGAGGCCACAGCCGGGGCCTTCAATGCGTGCGTGTCAAAACCCGGGCCGGATGGCTGGTGCTCGCCTCGGACGCCACGCATTTCTACGAGAACCTATGGGCGCGCAAACCCTTTCCGATCGTGGTCGATCTCGAAGACATGCTGAGCGGGTTCGACACTCTCCAAACGCTCGCCTCTTCGCCCAACCTGATCATCCCCGGCCACGACCCGCTCGTGCGTGACTATTTCCCAAGCGAGTTGGACGACTTCATCCATCGCCTCGATGCGGGTCCGTCAAAAGACGTGGCCAGATAGAAAAAGGGCGGCGCACATGGCACCGCCCTTCAAACTTCGAACGTCCGAGAAGATTACTCTTCGCCGCCCTCTGCAGCTTCGTCGCCGGTTGTCGGTACTTCATCCGCATCCGTCGCATCTTCGTCCTCATCATCGGCAGCCGATGCAAGACCGGAAGGCGCTTGAATGTTCGCGATCACAAAGTCGCGGTCGATCGTCGGTTTGGAACCTGCAGGCAGATCAACCATCGAGATCGTTGCCGTGTCGCCAATTTCCATACCAGCAACCGAAACAGTCACCTTCTCAGGAATGTCACCGGCCGTAACAACCAGCTCAACCTCGGGACGTACCATCGTCAAAACGCCACCCTGCGTGATGCCGGGGCATTCGTCTTCGCCCACGATTTCAACAGGAATAAACAGCGCAATTTTCGACGTCCGCTTAAGGCGCATCAGGTCAAGATGCGTCGGAAGGTCTTTAACAACGTCGCGCTGTACGTTCCGGCAGATCACACGGGTGTCGTCGTGTCCGTCAACCTTCAGGTTATACAGCGTCGCCAGAAAGCGTCCGGCTTTCAGCTTTTTGTACAGTACGTTGTAAGGGATATTGATCGCTACGGGGTCTACGCCGCCGCCGTATACGATGCCAGGTACGAGCCCGTCTCTCCGAGCTTGACGAGCGGCCCCCTTGCCTGTCCCCGTCCGTACCATAGCGTTAAGATCAGGAATCTCACCAGCCATGGGTATCTCCAAATTTTCTGCGTTGCGAGCGGCCTCCAAGGGTGTCCGCTCATGAGTGGCTGCCTATAGCGAGCGATTCTCGTTTTGGAAAGAGGAATCGTGATAATCCTTGCCGGTCCGGCTTTTCTCTGAATTCATCGATCACAGAACAGGAAAAGTGGGGCAGGTCATGCACGACACGGAAAGCGGTTACAGCAGGATGTTGGCCGGGCAATATTACTTAGTTCCGGATGCTGAACTTGAAGCGATGCAGGTCGTAGCGAGCGAAACCTGCGCGCGACTGAACACAACGCCCTACAGCGCCATGGCGGAGCGTGCGGAAATTCTGCAGGAGTTCTTACAACACTTTGGAGGCGGCATGGTTGTGCCCCCAATCCGCATTGAGTACGGCCGCCACCTTTCCATTGGCAAAGCGGTCTATATCAATTCAAATTGTACCATCCTTGACGGTGCCATGGTCAGAATCGGCGATTTTTGCGCAATTGGTCCTGGAGTGATGATCCTGACCGCCGGGCACCCGCTTGTGCCGGAAGAACGTATTCTGACCGACGCGCATACCGGCGACTTTCAAAATGCAGTCGCGATCAACCATCCCATCACCATCGAAGATCATTGTTGGATAGGGGCAGGCAGCATCATATTGGGCGGCGTCACCATCGGCGCAGGAACGACCGTCGCCGCCGGAAGCGTCGTAACACGATCCTTGCCACCGCGCGTGCTCGCAGGTGGATCCCCCGCGCGGGTCATTCGCGAAATTCCAGAAATAGCCCCCGTCACGCCGGGTCGAACCTGTCTCTTATACACATCTGACGCTGCCGACGACTAGTG
>JARFRG010000201.1 GCA_029287375.1 Boseongicola sp.
AACCGCGTTTCCAAGACCGTTAAGGGTGGTAAGCGCTTTGGCTTCGCAGCTCTTGTCGTTGTCGGCGATCAAAAGGGTCGCGTTGGCTTTGGCAAAGGTAAAGCGAAAGAGGTCCCCGAGGCCATTCGCAAAGCCACCGAGCAAGCGAAACGCCAGATGATCCGCGTGCCGCTGCGCGAAGGTCGCACATTGCACCACGACATCGACGGTCGCCACGGTGCGGGCCGCGTTGTGATGCGCACCGCCACGACGGGTACGGGTATCATTGCCGGTGGTCCGATGCGCGCTGTGTTCGAGATGCTTGGCATTCAGGACGTTGTCGCAAAGTCGCTGGGCTCCCAGAACCCTTACAACATGATCCGCGCCACGATTGATGGTCTGCAAAAGCAGTCCAGCCCTCGCACGGTTGCACAGCGTCGTGGCAAGAAAGTTGCTGACATTCTCCCCAAGCGGGACGATGCGCCAGCGGCTGCAGCTGAGACCGAGGAGGCCTGAACATGGCAAAAACCATCGTCGTAAAGCAGATCGGTTCTCCGATCCGCCGCCCACAAGAGCAGCGTGCTACGCTGATCGGTCTGGGTCTCAACAAGATGCACAAGACCCGCGAACTTGAGGACACACCGTCCGTTCGCGGCATGGTTAAGAAGATCCCGCACTTGGTAGAGATCATCGAAGAGCGCGGCTAGGGCTGAGTTTTTTCGTGAGAGATTTAGAGGCTCCGACCGGTTGGTCGGGGCCTTTTTCTTTCTGCGGCAGGTGTTGTGTGGCTTTCTTTGGGTATCGCTAGAAACGAGCGAAGTTGAGCTCTTAATGCCTGTTTAACAACGCGCGTTACGTCCGCTTTCGGTAACAAACCAAACACTACAAATGTCAAAAAGGAGCCGTCTCGGTTCCGAGACTTCCGCCACTATTTGAAAACGCCATAGGCGTCGAATCGATTGGCTTCGATTTCAAAGATCCCGATACGTTCAGAGCATACCCAGAAACGCTCGCACTTTGATTGATCGATGCAGGTCTACATGCGTCACGATCCACACCGGAATTTGCCATTCAGGGTCAGGAGTGCCGATGGGAACCAATTCAGTTTTAGAACCGGCTTGCGGAACAGGGGAAAAGCCAATTCCGATGCCCGCACGTAAAGCGACGTCGGCTACTTGCATTTGGTTGGATATGAAAGTGATTTGATCATCCGAGACCAGTTCTGAAAGCCATTTGGAGAACGGCGCGCGTTCGGCTTCGCCTGTTACGCTGATGAATTCATGATTACTCAAATCCGTAATATCATCTGGGAGGCCGTTCCGCTCTACATAAGATTGCGCTGCAAATAGCCCCATCTGGAGGGTCTGGTAATGGCGGACCACATTGTCTGGATCACTTGGCTTCGGACCAACCCGAAAGGCGACGTGAGCCTCGCCGTAGCCAAGTTTCATGAGGGACTGCGAGGATAGGAAGGCAGTGCGCACCGCCGGGTGTTGTGTTTTGAACCTTTGGATCACGGGCATGAGACGTGGCGCAATGACGTCAATGGCGGTGATCAGGAGTTCGCCGGAGATTTGACCGGATCTTCCTTCGGCCTGAATGCGCAGCCCGTCCATTTGCTCGGTTGTCGCGTTCGCAATCCTGAGCAGTTCCTTTCCAAGCTCGGTCGCCACGTAGCCGCGCGCGTGGCGCTGAAACAGCTTTGCGCCTAGATCGCTTTCAAGCGTTTCGACATGCCGGTTTATCGTCGCCCGGTGGACCCCGAGAGCGTCTGCTGCCCCACTGATCGTTCCAAGCCGCGCGACCTCAGCCGCCGACTGTATTTCGTTCCACATCTTAAATCCTCATGTCGCAAAAATGCGCTCTGGGTGCGCAATTGGGGCTCTTTAGTCTCCCTATTCAGCATGAGATCACGACTTAAGGCAATGCTCCCAGCGGTAAGGAATTTTTTTTCATGACAACCAACACGCAGCGTTTGGCATTTCTCTTGTCTTTTATTTTCATACTGACAGTCGCGGCGGTCTATCTGTTCATCGCGGTGTCAATTGTTCCTTACTGGCAGGATCTTTCAGGCGTCGAAATCCAAGCCTGGTTTGTGGGGCCATTTGTCCGGTTCTCCTACATGATGATTGTCGTGCATTTGATGTCGATCGGAATGACGATCTGGGCTTTTGTGTTGCACCGCCGCGCACACCCGCAGTTTCGGGCGCTTTGGTTGGTCGCCCTTGTCACTTTGCTCGTCTGTCAGGCGTTCAACTTCACGCTGTTCGGCGGCAACTATAACCTCGCATTGCAATCCGGTGCGCTTGAGCCTGACGTGGCTCTTCAGACCTTGGATAATTGGGACTTTTTCCACAAGATCAGGACCGCCTCGGTTTGCGTGAGTGCCGTTGTCATGGCGTTGATCTTCATGCGTTCGACGGAGGAAGCTGCAGGTCGTGTTGAGACCACTGATTAAGTTGCCTCTTGGACCAGACTCTTGATGCTGTGCGAATTCCTGAAATCGAAAGAACCAAAGAGCCGTCATTCAATTCGTCATGGCGAGCGGCAGCGTCTTCCTGCACGGAGGATGTTCCAACTCGCAGGCAATTCTACAAAAACGCGCCTCTCCACCCCAAGCCCCTTGCCAAGCCCGCCCGACTTCCCCTATACGCCGCCGGTGGCCGCAAATTCGGCCACGTAAACCTTATCAGAAATGCCGTGGTCGGCCGCTCCCGTCGCTGGGGGCCGCATCCGGCAAGGAGAAGCGACATGAAATTGAATGAACTCTCGGACAATCCGGGTGCCACAAAACGCCGCAAGCGCATTGGTCGTGGACCAGGCTCTGGCACTGGTAAGACCGGTGGACGCGGTATCAAAGGCCAAAAGTCCCGTTCGGGCGTGGCGATCAAGGGCTATGAGGGCGGCCAGATGCCGCTTTACCAGCGTCTGCCAAAGCGCGGCTTTTCCAAGCCAAACCGCAAGGCATTTTCCGTTGTGAACCTTGGTCTGATCCAGAAATTCATCGACGAAAAGAAGATCGACGCGAAAAAGGACATCACTGAAGATGTTCTTATCGAAAGCGGTCTTGTCCGTCGCAAAAAGGACGGCATTCGTGTGTTGGCCAAGGGCGATTTTTCGACCAAGGCGACCATTGCGGTCACGGGCGCGTCCAAGTCGGCTATTGCGGCTGTTGAGAAGCTTGGTGGGTCACTGTCGGTCACAACCGCGTCGGCGGCTGAGTAACGCCTTGTGAGCGGCGTCCGCGCCGCTTACATATCTCACAGGTTTTCCAGCGCCGCCGACCGGAGACCGGTTGGGCGGCGCTTTTATTGAAGAGAGACACGTATGGCATCCGCAGCAGAGCAAATGGCAGCCAACGTCAGCTGGTCGACGCTTGGAAAAGCGACCGAGTTGCGGCAACGACTGCTTTTCACCCTTGGCCTTCTGATCGTTTACCGTATCGGAACGTATATCCCGGTGCCGGGCATCGACGGACAAGCGCTTCGTGACTTTATGGAACAGGCTGCGGGCGGGATCGCCGGTGTTTTGGGCATGTTTACGGGCGGTGCACTGAGCCGGATGGGTATCTTTGCCTTGGGCATTATGCCGTATATTTCGGCGTCGATCATTGTGCAGCTCTTGGCATCGATGTGGCCACCTCTTCAGCAGTTGAAGAAAGAAGGCGAAAGCGGACGGCGCAAAATCACGCAATACACGCGGTATGGCACGGTTTTTCTGGCGACGGTTCAGGCTTATGGTCTTGCTGTTTCGATGCAGGCCGGTGGGCTTGTCACGACGCCGGGCTGGTTCTTTATCTCGTCGACGGTGATCACCCTTGTGGGCGGTACGATGTTCCTGATGTGGCTGGGTGAGCAGATCACTGCACGCGGTGTCGGCAACGGTATTTCGCTGATCATTTATGTCGGCATTATCGCGGAATTGCCGGCGGCTTTGGCGCAGTTCTTTGCCCAGGGGCGGTCTGGTGCAATCTCGTCGGCGGTGATCCTTGGCGTTGTTGTGATGCTTTTGGCGACCCTGGTGTTCGTGGTCTTTATGGAGCGCAGCCTGCGCAAAGTGCATATCCAGTATCCACGCCGTCAGGTTGGGATGAAGGTTTATGACGGCGGATCGTCGCATCTGCCGATCAAGGTGAACCCTGCGGGCGTTATCCCTGCGATCTTTGCGTCGTCGCTTTTGCTGCTTCCGACTACCTTGTCGACCTTTTCGGGAGGCAACGCCGGGCCGGTGATGAGCTGGATTCTTGCATATTTCGGTCCCGGGCAGCCTTTGTACCTGCTGTTCTTTGGCGGCATGATCGTGTTCTTCACGTATTTCTACACCTTCAACGTGGCGTTCAAGCCCGAGGATGTGGCTGAGAACCTGAAGAACCAGAATGGCTTTATTCCCGGTATTCGTCCGGGCAAGAAGACCGAGGAATACCTTGAGTACGTTGTGAATCGCATCCTTGTGATGGGCGCTGGTTACCTTGCTCTTGTCTGTATGATGCCCGAGATCGTCCGCACGAACCTTGCGATTACGGCGTATTTCGGTGGTACGTCGATCCTGATTATTGTGTCTGTGGGTATGGACTTTATTCAACAGGTCCAGTCTCATCTTCTGGCCCATCAATACGAAGGGCTGATTGAGAAGTCCCAGCTGCGCGGCAAGAAGCGGGGCGGGAAGACACGGGGGACAAACAAGCGATGAACATAATCCTGCTCGGGCCACCGGGTGCCGGTAAAGGCACTCAAGCGCGCAAGCTGGTTGATGACCGGAACATGATCCAGTTGTCTACAGGCGATATGCTGCGAGATGCGCGGTCTTCAGGGACTGCGATGGGTCAAAAAGTGGCCGCGATCATGGATGCGGGCGAGCTTGTCACCGACGCGATCGTTATAGGTCTGATCGAGGAAAAGCTTGAAGGCGACCACGGGGGCGGGTTCATTTTTGATGGCTTTCCACGCACGTTGGCACAGGCCGATGCGTTGAACGACATTCTGACCAAGCATGACACTGGTCTGGACCACGTTGTTGCGATGGAAGTGAACGACGACGCGCTGGTGCAGAGGATTACGGCGCGGTCGACCTGCGGGAATTGTGGTGAGGTCTACAACGACATCACCAAGCCGATCCCGGCGGATGGAAATTGTACGAACTGTGGCGGAACCGAATTCAAGCGCCGTGCGGATGACAACGAAGAGTCTCTGCGCACGCGTCTGATGGAGTATTACAAGAAGACGTCACCGTTGATTGGCTATTACCACGCGAAGGGCCAGTTGGTCTGGGTGCCGGGTCTTGGCGAGATTGATGAGGTTGCGGCTGGAATTGCGGACGTGCTTGACGCTTGAGGTTTCCGTTTTCCAAGAAAGCATGACAGTTTCAAAGGGTCGCCGAAGGGCGGCTCTTTTTCGTTCAGGGGTTTTTGATGCGGATTCTTTTTACTTCGACCCAGGGCGAAGGACATATTCGTCCGATTTTGCCCTATGCCAAAGTTCTTGCCGCCCGAGGCCACGACGTCCTTGTTGCGGCACCTGAGGTTTGCGCGCCGATCGTTGAAAAGGCGGGTTTGAATTTTGCGCATTTCGATAAGATCACGCCGGAGCAGTTCCGCGAGATTTGGGGGCCGCATATGGGCGTACGCGGAGAAGATATGTTCGCCGTCGCGATCCCGCAGATGTTTGCTGGCCCGACGGTGCGTGCGACGATGCCGAAGCTGCGCGAAACGGTTCAGGCATTCCAGCCTGATCTGATCGTCAGGGAGTCGGTGGAATATGCGGGTCTTGTGCTGGCGCGCGAGTTCGGAATTCCGCATGCGCGGGTCAATGTGCATAACTGCGGCGTCGAGGCCGTGGTAAACGGGTGTGCGGGTAGGCCGCTGGACGGCTTTTTTGCGGGCTTCGGTCATGCCGAGAAGGGCGAAGATGTGGTCTGGAATGAGACCGCGCTTACTGTTTTTCCGGTCTCGTTTGACGGAGACGCAAAAGCGGGCGAGGGCAATCCTCCGCTGCGCGTGCGCACGGACGTGACCGCAGGCATCCCCGAAACGGACTGGCATCCCAAGGGCGAGCGTCCTTTGATCTATGTGACGTTCGGGACTGTGGCGGCGGGTCTGGGCGGGAAAGGGTCGATGTTCCCGATGGCGCTTGAGGCCGTGGCCGATGTCGATGCGGAGGTTCTCATGACGGTCGGCCCGTCGTTCGACATCGCCGATCTTGTGACCATTCCCGACAACGCCACGGTGCGCAATTTTGTCCCGCAGGCTGCGGTTTTCCCGCATGCGTCGCTGATGCTGTGTCATGGCGGATCGGGGTCCCTGATGGGCGGTTTCGCCTCGGGTGTGCCGCAGGTCATCGCGCCTTTGTTTGCGGATCAGTTCGACAATGCCGCGCGCGCCGAGGCGGCTGGGCTGGGGCTTGCCGCGTCTGATCCCCCGACGGCCGAAGAAATGGCAAATTTGATTGGCCGTGTCTTGGCTTCGAGCGAGATCGCGAAGGCAAGCCGGGAGATAGCGGCGGAAATCGCCGCGCAGGTTTCCATTGAGGATGCGGCAAGCCGGCTGGAGCAGCTTGTGTAATCGGCGCGTTTCTGCGGTTGCACATTGTGGGGGCGAACGCCCTTGACCCCAAGGCCGCAACGCCCTAGATACCGCCATCTCGCAAGAGAATCGGTTCATCACGCAGGGGTCGCTCCCCGCAGATAAGCCACCCGATAGTTTCGTAAAGCCCGCGGCCGCAATGCCTCGGGCTTACGTTGTGAAAAAAGGGCCTGGGATCACGGGCTCGCAACGAAAAGGAAGACGACACGTGGCACGTATTGCCGGCGTAAACATACCCACTGCAAAGCGGGTTCCAATCGCCCTCACCTATATCACCGGAATTGGTCCTTCGTCCGCGAAGTCCATTTGCGACGCCGTAAAAATCGACGAGACCCGTCGTGTGAACGAATTGTCAGACGCCGAAGTTCTGGCCATCCGCGAGCACATCGACGCGAACTTTACCGTCGAAGGCGACCTGCGTCGTGAAACGCAGATGAACATCAAGCGTCTGATGGA
>JARFRG010000241.1 GCA_029287375.1 Boseongicola sp.
GTCCGGGTCCAAACGCACGCGCAAGGACCACCGTCCATATCAAGGCATCAACACCGCGCACGAAGTCGAAAAGGCGACGCGTGCCGGCCCTCAGCATCATGACCGGCGAAAACCGCTTCGCAGCAAGAAAAGCGAGCGGCAGTGCAATGATGGCAGCGCCCATTGTGCCCAGAAATGCCATCAGGATCGTCTCGCCAATTGCCCAGGCCACATCTTTGTGCCGCCACATGGCGTTGTTCCACCAATCGGAAATGGCACCTGTCAGGTTAGCACGGTTTGGATCCAGCCGCTCCCCGAACAGGATCGTTCCCAGACCATGCCCGTAATACGGACTGTCCAGCGTGAACCAGAACAGCTCCCACCCGGGAAAGTAGTTGAAAACCTCTGTGCGGGCGCCCGTCATCGTGATCCGGCCTTCTGGCGTAGTAATGCCAACGCGTCGGTTTGATGCGGAAATCCAGTCCGGCAGGTCGTCAGGCAAGTTGGTCGAAAGGCTCCGGCCTTCCGCCTGAACCTCGATCAAAGGGAATCCCGGAATTTCAATCTCAGTCCGGTTTTCCGGCAAGTAACGTACGATATGATCCGCGCCAAGGTCGATGACGACAACTTCGTCCCCTGTGACCCAGGTCGGGCGCTCGCCATCCGGATACCGCCCCTTCCGCTCGCCCTCGACGGCATAGTCGATCTCGCCCGAGCGATTATCGCGGGTGACGTGAACTTTGTGTGACCAGCTATCGGACGCCAAGGTGACAGCGTTGTTCCAATTCGCCCGCTGGGCAAGGCCCGGCACATCAAACGCAAAGAAAATGTAAAGGAAGTAAACCGTAATAACCGCCGGAATACCAAATCCTATCAACTGCTTACGCCGAAAAAACTTATCGGCTTCGCCCCTAGTTGCGTTCAGGTCAACCATGCTCATTGGCCATGTCCCTCAGTTAGACGGTTGCGATAGCGGCTGGAAACCTGATCAAAGAAAACGATGGTTCCAAAGAGCAGAATGAAAATTGCGCCAGCCTCATCGAAGCGTCCGGGGCCCCATGCCATGGAATTTCGGAGCTCATAGCCCAGGCCACCCGCTCCGACGAAACCCAGGATGGCGGAAGCGCGAATGTTGATCTCGAACCGCAGCAGCGCGTAGCTGACATAGTTTGGTGCAATTTGTGGGAGCACGCCAAGCAACATGCGCTGCGACCATGTCGCACCGGTCGAGGCGAGACCTTCAACCGGCTTCAGATCTGCGTTCTCGGCAACTTCCGAAAACATCTTACCCAAGGCTCCGGTGGTGTGAATGGCAATCGCGATCATCGCAGGCACCGGGCCTCCACCAAGAACAAAGATCAGCATAAGTGCAATGACGATCTCCGGCACCGCGCGCATAATATCCGAAATACGGCGGAAAAGCGGGATCAGACGCGGCCATTTTGCAAGGCCCCGTGTCCCCAAAAGCGACAGGAACAGCCCTCCCAAAGCCCCGATCAATGTCGACGCGGCGGCGATATTGACCGTTTCCACCAATGCGGGAAAGTATTTGACCATGAGGGCCGGCAAGTCGAAACGCTTTTCCCACGCTTCCGAGAGCACGTCTGCGGGATAGTCGCCGACTTGATGCAAACCATCCCAAAAGCCGCCTGCGTTGCGGTCGTCGGCGATATTGAAGCCCGACACCATCAGGAGCACGAAGACCAGAAGCGTCAGCCCACCATAGAGCCGACGTCGTTGCACCTGCGCCATGTAACTGGACTGTATTCTGTCCACAGTCTGCGCCGCACCGCTGAGTGATATCTCTGCCATCCTGCCCCCAAACAAACAAAAACCGACAGCCCCGAAGGGCTGCCGGACACATCATTAAATCGACTTAGCCGCCAATCTTGGCCTTACGCGCTTCGACGATGGAGATGTAGGTGTCATGCGTCACAGGCTGGAAGCCAAGCGTTTCACCCGAAGCAACGCCATAAGCGCAGTCCGGATCAGCTTCAAAGAGGCCGTCAACCAGTGCGGTCATCTTTTCGCGCACGTCTGCTGGCAGGGCCTTGCGCAAAACGATTGGGCCTTCGGGGATGACTTTGGACTTCCAGATCTGGACCATGTCGTTCATGTCTACAAGGCCTGCGTCTACAGCCTTGCGCAGCGCGCCGGAGTTGTAGCCGTCTTCCCAGTTACCTTGGGCGTCAGCCCATGTCACGCCGCCGTCGATGTCACCGTTGTTTACCGCAACAATGGTCTGCTCGTGACCGCCGGTGAACTTGACTTCACCAAAATATTCGCCGGATTCCATTGTCACGCCGTCTTTATATTCGGGGATCTCAATGGATGGAATCAGGTAGCCGGAGGTGGAGTTCGGATCACCAAAGCCGAATACTTTGCCTTCCATGTCATCCAGCGAGGTCACGCCACTATCCTTGCGGGCAAAACCGATGGAGTGATAGCCGACGGAGCCGTCCACATTCACTTTGATCAGGACGGGATCAACCGCTTCAGGGTCTTGCAAGAAGGTTGCTGCGTAAGCGGAGGCACCCAGCCACGCCATGTCGATGTTGCCACCCAGCAGGCCCTGAATCACGCCGTTATAGTCGGCGGGGGCAAAGAGTTTGGTTTCAACGCCAAGTGCCTCGGTCGTGTAATCGGCGAGGCACTGATAGGAGTTCATGCGGTCCTGAGCGTTTTCGCCACCAAGAATGCCGATGCGGAACTCGGTGATCGCATGCCCGTCCGCAAATGCGGTGCCGGCCAAAGCGGTGGTAGCGACAAGCGCCATTGCAAAGGTCTTTTTCATCGTTTTCTCCGTTGGGTTGGATGAAGGTAGCCCGCAAGAAACGCGGGAAATACTGGCTCAGACATAGGCTTCAGCTTCTCTGACCTCTTGTCTGTCCAGTGTATCGATTTCGGTGGATGTGGCGGCTTCTGAAAAGTCAGAACCAGCGCCATAGATTTCGCGCGCGACACCCGTTGTCAGCTGATCCGGCGTGCCATCAAAAACGATCCGCCCGTCACGCATGCCGATCACGCGGTCACAATATCTGCGGGCCGTATCAAGGGTGTGCAGGTTCGCAATGACCATGCGCCCGTCTTCTTCGTGGATGGTCCGCAATGCCTGCATCACAACCTGCGCATTCATTGGGTCCAGGCTGGCAATCGGTTCGTCTGCAAGGATAATCTCGGGATCCTGCATCAAAGCGCGGGCGATGGCTACGCGTTGTTGCTGACCGCCTGACAATGCCTCGGCGCGCTTGGATGCCTGTTCCGCGATGCCAAGCCGGTCAAGTATCTCGATTGCTTTATGAATGTCGGACTGTGGATACAGATTGAACAAGGTTGCGACAGTCGACCGCTTGTTCAGTGTTCCATGCAGCACATTCGAGACAACATCCAGACGCGGAACAAGATTGAACTGCTGGAAGATCATCGCGCAGCGCGATTGCCAGTCCCGTTTGGCCGCACCGCGCAGAGCGGTCACCTCTTCACTGTCATAGGTGATCGCGCCTTCCGACGAGTCTGTCAGGCGGTTGACCATTCTCAAAAGCGTGGACTTGCCCGCACCGGACCGTCCGATAATCCCGATCATTGCAGGTTGGTCGACAAAGATATTGGCCGCGTCCACAGCCACTTTGTCTCCGAACCTTTTGGTCAGCTCATCAATTCTCAGCATATCGCCCCCATGTCAGGGGAGCGGATAGACCTCGATAACGACAACACCGTGACAGTTTTGATTCAATTCTTTTACAGAAATACCAAAAAATTACGACAGAATGGTCACCTGCTCCCTCAAGTGCCTGTTAAGAGACAGTATTCGACACAGTCGCAGTTTTTATCCACAGGCTGTCATATTACTGTTACAATTTTTAATGTGACCGATTAGGCTAATTTTATGAGACGCTGGCTTGCATTGTTTTTGGCTTCCTGCCTTTCCATGCCGACACTGGCAGAAGCTCGAATGGCTGATGTCAGTTGCGATGACAGCGCCCGCATGACCCATACCCTGACCACGGTTTTGGGCGCAGAACGTCAGGGCACCGGCCTGCGCGATCCTGAAACAATGCTGGAAGTCTGGGTCGCACGCAAAAGCGGTGACTGGATGATCGTGCAGAACTACGCAAACGGAACGTCCTGTATCGTCGCAATGGGCGAACACTGGGAAGCCGTTTCGCCAGGCGCCGCCTAGCTCGTCGCTTCTTCAAGCCGATCTGTTGCCGGTGCGGGCCGGTGCGACAAACATTCGATCTGAGCATATTCCCCCGCTTACAATGAGATTTCCAGCGCCTTCAAAGACGGCGCCAGCTGCTCTGTATTGCGCGCGCTGATGATGGGAGCAGTGACCGCGGGGTTATGCGCAACCCAAGCAACGGCCAGTGTTGCGGCGTCGTGGCCGAACTCCTCTGCCAGTCTGGAGAAGGCCTGCGCGGTATCTCGCATCCAATTCTGACCATAGCGGGCGGCATACCTCTTATCCGTCGATAAACGTCCGGTTCCACCGGCAAGATACTTACCCGTCAAAAGTCCACTTCCAAGTGGCGAATAGGGCGCAACCGCAATCCTTTCAGCTGCGGCCATAGGAAGAATCTCGACTTCAGCCTGTCGTTTTACAAGCGAATACATCGGCTGCAGAACGTCGATCCGCGTGCCCATACTGACTGCAACAGCTTGCGCTTTCATTACCTGCCACGCTGCAAAGTTAGATGCTCCAATATGCCGGATCTTTCCGTCGTTTTGCAGCTTGGCAAGCGTTTCGAAGGTTTCCTCCAAAGGGGTTTCGTGATCCCATCTGTGAAGATAAAGAATGTCCACCACGTCCAGCCCAAGCCGAACGCGGCTTTCTTCAAACTGCTTCAGTATTGTCGCGCGGCTGCTGCCACCGGTGTGGGCCACCTTCGTCGCGATCATCAATGAGTCGCGGTCTTGCCTTGCAAATGCGCCCAGCAGGCGCTCTGCATCACCGCCATTGTAGACATGTGCAGTGTCAAAGAAGTTCAAGCTTGCAGCACGAGCAGTTTCAAACAATTCGCGGCTAGCGTTAGGATCTGCATTTCCGCCAAACTGCATACAGCCAAAACACAATGCAGAAAGCGGCCTACCGTCAATTGTTCGGAGATGTTGCGTTAGTCGCACCGATTTGGGCGTGGAAGTCTGAATCTATAAGAACGAAATGTAATTTTTTTTGCAACTACCCGACGCTGCAATGCCAAAACAAAGTGCGAGTTTCGGTCTCAGAGGAGGAACTGAAAATCTCACACGCGTCTATATCGCTGGCGTCTCTCTCAGACCAATATCAACGTGTGAGTGCCGACTTTGTCCCGCTTAGCGGTCATCAACACTCCGAGAATGCCGCAAGACATACGAATGTCCGCAATGCGGGCTGCGCCTGCAGCATCTTGAAAGAAGAGTGAAGGTCCGGTTAGGGCCGTGAGCAACGGCGCGATCGCTATGACGCTGCGAAGCGAAGAACGTCAGCAAAGAGCCCATAGTTCGCGCAATTGAATTGCGCGACATCTGACGTGAAGCCGGACAGCGGTTCAACACCGCCTTTTGTGCGCTCGCCGGCATCTTCACGCCCGCTTCGTCCATATCCCTATTGGGTCTTGTCTGTTGGTTTATGATCGTCTTTGCCACCGGCCCAGCGATTGAGCCATGCGAGACCGGCAAGAGACAGGCCAAGGAGCATAAGCGCAAAGACGCGGATGAGCCCACCCAACCCTGCGATGTCGATCAGAAAGACCTTGGCGACGGAGAGACCGATGACTGCCAGTCCCGCTTTTCTCAGACGTGCATCGCGTCGCGCGAGCGACTGATAGAAAAGACCGGACCCCGCCAGCAAAAGGGCGACCGTATAGGTATAAAGCTCGGGCTCTGCGATCTCGGGCAGGACCATGGCTTCGCCACCCCGCCAGAAATGCCGGATGACAAGCGCGGTCCAGAAGACACCAAGAAGTGCGGCGAGCCCGCCAAGGCCGAGGCGCAGCGCGTTTGGCCGACCCTTGAGCCAGGTAGCTCCGATCCCCAGCGCGAGCGCGGGCAGAAGATAGGCCGGGATCAGAGTGTTGATGACAATTGGCCCGAGAACCGGGTCCACCGAATTGGCGAGCAGGGGGTTGTACCAGGTAAGCGTTGCCAAGAGTTGCAGTGCGCCAATCGCAAGAAAGACAGAGCCCATCACGATGCGGAACACGCGAAGCGCGCCGCCCATGTCGAGGCGCTTGAGCTGGCCAAGCCCAAGGACGATCCAGATCGTCGCCACAAGACCCAAGGACCAATGACTGGTCACATCGCTTTGCGGCGCAAGGGCGTCGATGCCACGGAACAGCAGTACAGCTGTCTCTTATACACATCTGACGCTGCCGACGATCCA
>JARFRG010000056.1 GCA_029287375.1 Boseongicola sp.
GTGATGATAATTAAATTCGCTCATGCATTTATTAAACAGAATGATTAGAAGCAAACAATGAATTTTTCAGCATGAAGCACAGCTGCTATCCGACGGGCGACCGCACAACAGCCCCAAGGAGAAACGCCCGTGTCCATTGCCGTTCTGCCATTTCTTGCGCCAATTGCCCTCGCTCTGGCAGCGGTGATTGCCTTTCGTGGACCCGGTATGCGACCTGCCGGCTTGTTGCGCATTGTTGAGGCGATCACGCTTGTTGCATTGACCGCTGCGGTTGTGTCCTGTGTCGCGCTTTTGGTGGCAGGGCCTGCAACCAGTGTATTGATTGGCCTGTCGGGTCCCGGGCTATCTGCGCGGCTGGATGCGGTCAGTGCGGTGATGTTGCTGCTTGTCACCTTTGTTGGCTGGGTCGTGGTGCGCTATAGCGCGACCTACATGGACGGCGAGGTCCGGCAGGGGCCTTTTACCGGCTGGCTCTGTGCGACGTTGGCTGCAGTGATGTTGCTGGTGATCGCCGGGAACCTTTTTCAGCTTGTACTGGCTTGGATTGCAACCAGCCTGTTCTTGCACAAATTGCTGCTGCATTACCCGGAACGGGTCGCGGCACAACGCGCGGCACGCAAAAAATGGATTACCGCGCGGCTGGGCGACGCGGCTTTGCTGGTCGCGGCCACAATGCTTTACGTCCAATACGGGACGGGTGATATCGCAGATATTCTGACGTTGGCAGGGCTTGGCGAAGGTCGCGAAACCGCGCCCTGGATCGCGGCGGCGCTGGCGTTTGCGGCGATCCTGAAATCGGCGCAGTTCCCCTTGCAATGTTGGCTGACAGAAGTGATGGAAACGCCCACGCCAGTGTCTGCATTGTTGCATGCAGGCGTGATCAACGCGGGTGGTTTCTTGTTGATCCGTTTTGCGGACGTCCTGCTGCTGGCCCCCGGAATTCTCGCGATACTGGTGATGATTGGAGGCTTTACAGCCCTGTTCGGCGGTCTTGTGATGCTGACCCAATCGGCGGTCAAGACGTCGCTGGCATGGTCCACAGTGGCGCAGATGGGGTTCATGATCCTTCAATGCGGACTTGCGCTGTTTCCGCTGGCATTGCTGCATATTGTGGCGCATTCGCTGTATAAGGCGCATGCGTTTCTGGCCTCTGGCACTGCCGTTGAGGGCGTCGCCGCACTCCGCCGCCCAGGTCCGGTCGCGATCCCGAATGGTTCGGCCGTTGGCCGCGCCTTTTTGATTGCGCTGGTGATCTATGCAGTCGTTGCGCTGGTCTTTGGGATCGCGGGTAAGTCTCCTCAGGCCATCGCGCTGGGCGCCATTTTGATCTTTGGAGTGGCCTATCTATTGGCTCAAGGTCTGGCCGACGCAGCCCCGCGTATTTTGACACAACGCACGGCAGTTTTTTCGGTGGCGGCAACGCTGGGTTATTTTGCGCTTCAGACCGGAGCGGAATGGCTGATGGCAGGAACGCTGCCCGCCACGCCCGCGCCCGGCCCACTGGAGTGGGCGCTGATTGCGCTGGCGCTGATGAGCTTTGGTCTGGTGGCGGTTGGGCAGGCGATGTTCCCACTTTGGGCCTATCACCCGGCGGCAGCGGGCCTGCGGGTGCACCTGTCCAACGGGCTCTATGCGAACGCTGTCTTTGACAAACTGCTGCGCGGTTGGTCGACCAAGCACTTTTCCTGATTGATGCCGAGGATTACACAAATGAACACCTCTTTCACGCTTTCGTCCGCAACGCTTACCAAGGCGAGCGATACCGCCGCGCGCGCTATTGCGCCGGTCTGGCCGCTTGCCTCGTCGGTCGCGGTGAACCCCTTCCTGGGTCAGACGCACGAGACTTTGTCCCATGTTGCCGCCCGATTGGGGCGCGTGGGCGGTGTGCCTGTTACCATGCCACGCGACTGGTTTCAGGCGCGTATCGCGGATGGCAGGATCACCGATGCGGACATTCTGGCCGCACTGGGTGCGCAAGAGGGTACTGAGCTTCCTGATCTGAGCGACATCAAACGCAAGGCGCTGGCCACGGCTGCAACACCCGAGCCGTTGCTGACGATCGCTGACCTTGCGGCCGAGGCCTCTGGGATCGATTGGCCGGGCATTATTTCCGATCGTTTTGGTATTTGGGCGGCAGGTTATTTTGATCAGGGTCAGGCGCTTTGGGCGGCACCGCGCAGGCGGGGGGCCTATGACGCCTGGCGGCAGAACGCGACCCATGATCTGACGCCGGAAATTGCTGGTCTGAAGGGGTTTGCGCAGTTTGCCAGTGAAACGCCCGACACAGCGCAAGATGCGATTGCACGTGCTGTGAACCGGCTGGGGCTGTCTGAGGATGCGCTTGAAACATATCTCCATCAAATGCTGTTTTCGCTGGGCGGGTGGGCGCAGGTTGCGCGCTATAATCTGTGGCAAGCGGAACTGGGCGAAGGTGAGGATCAGACCATCACCGATATCCTGACGATACGGCTGTTGTGGGAAGAGGCGCTGTTTGTCCAATACGAAGATCAGATTGGTGCGCAGTGGAAAGAGGTGAAAGCTGCACACGCCGCCCCGGTTACTGCGGATGCCGAATTGGTAGCGAACGCGGTTCTGCAAGAGGCGTGGGAGCGGGCGGTTCAGCGTGATCTGGCCGAGACCTTTGCGGCGCCTTCAGCGCAAGGTACCGAGACACGCCCCGCTTTGCAGGCTGCGTTTTGCATTGATGTGAGGTCAGAGGTGTTCCGCAGGGCGCTTGAGGCCGTAAACCCGGGCATCCAGACGCTTGGATTTGCAGGGTTTTTTGGGCTTACGGCATCGCACAGGGGGTTTGCATCCGATGTGGACGAATTGCGTCTTCCCGTGCTGTTGAACCCCGGCGTTAACTCGAATTCGCAAGGTGACGACAAGGAGGCGGATCAGACCGCCCGTTTCAGAGCGCGCGCGAACCGTGCTTGGGGGCGGTTCAAACTGGCTGCGGTGTCGTCCTTTGCTTTCGTGGAGGCGACTGGCCCGATATATGCGGCAAAACTCGTTCGCGATGCTCTCAACCTTGCGCCCAACGATGTGCCGGGCGGGCCAGCACCGCGGCTGGATCCGGGGCTTGATCTTGATGCGCAAACAAATGCCGCAGAGACTATTTTGCGGGCGATGTCCTTTACGCAGAACTTCGCACGCCTCGTCGTTCTGGCGGGTCACGGGGCCAATGTTGTCAACAATCCCTTTGCCAGCGGTCTTCATTGCGGTGCCTGCGGAGGCTATTCCGGTGAGGTGAACGCCCGACTTCTGGCGGGGCTGCTGAACAATGCGGATGTGCGCAAGGCACTAATTATGCGCGACATCACCATCCCCGACGACACGCTGTTTGTGGGGGCTTTGCATGACACGACGACGGATGCGATCACGCTTTATGCACAAGATGCTCCTGCGGAGTCTCACGGCGAGGACCTGACACGGGCAAAGACCTGGTTTCAATCGGCAGGTTCCGTGACACGGGGCGAGCGGGCGTTGCGGCTGCCACGCTCGGCCGCAGATTGCGTTATTGCGATCCGCAGCCGGAACTGGGCGGAGACACGGCCGGAATGGGCCTCGGCGGGCTGCAAGGCCTTTATCGCAGCACCACGCCACCGCACCGCAGGCAAAGACCTTGAGGGACGCGCGTTCCTGCACGACTACGACTGGTTGTCGGACAAGAATTTCGACGTGCTGGAACTGATCATGACCGCGCCTGTGGTCGTGGCCAGCTGGATCAGCCTGCAGTACTACGGATCCACCGTGGCACCTGAGACTTTCGGGTCGGGCAACAAGCTCTTGCACAACGTGACCGGAGGCATCGGCGTTGTCGAAGGAAATGGCGGAACCCTGCGCGCAGGTCTGCCCTGGCAATCTGTCCACGAAGGGGAAGCCTATGCGCATGATCCTTTGCGTCTATCCGTCTGTATCGAAGCCCCGCGCGAGGCGATGAGCGATATTCTGAAACGGCATGACGGCGTTCGGGCGTTGTTCGACAATCGGTGGCTGCATCTGTTTGCGCTTGATGAAAACGGCCAGATGGCATGGCGATACGAGGGCAATCTTGAATGGTCCGAAATTGCGGATACCGCAGGGCCAGTCACATTGGCGAAGGCCGCGGGGTGAGGGGTCTTTCAAGAACCGGGCAATCTGTGATCCGGTATTTTTTAGAAGTCGGCGGGGCGTGTTCCAGGTTTTTGTGGACGACGTGAAACAAAGCCTGATCCGAGGCGGCCAATATTCACTCAATATCACGCGCCGCGTCCGAAAAACCGTGCCGAACTGACATAGCTCAATCACTTCATTCCGTATTCAGGGCAGGAACACCATATCAACGAAAGCACAGTGCAGCGGTCCTAGGGATCGTTGATTGCAAGATATGGAGATCTGAATGACCAAACACTCTGTGGATATGACATCCAGTCCTGACGTTAAGGCATTCTTTGACGAGGCGACCAACACGATCAGTTATGTGGTGAAAGATCCGAATTCGCGATCTTGTGCGGTGATCGATTCCGTCATGGACATCGACTATGCAGCGGGGCGGATCACCTATGATCATGCCGACGAGGTCATTGCCTACATTCAGGACAAAGAGTTGGCTTTGGAATGGTTGATCGAGACGCATGTCCATGCGGATCACCTTTCTGCGGCGCCCTATATTCAACAGAAACTGGGCGGCAAAATCGGCATTGGCGAAAAGATCACCGTTGTGCAGGACACGTTTGGCAAGGTCTTTAACGAAGGGACCGAGTTTCAGCGGGACGGCTCGCAATTCGACCGGCTTTTCGAGGACGGCGATACCTATCAGATCGGGGGCCTCAGGGCCTTTGTGATTCACACGCCCGGCCATACGCCTGCCTGCATGGTACATGTCATCGGCGATGCGACATTTGTCGGGGACACGCTGTTCATGCCGGATGGCGGCTCAGCGCGGGCGGACTTTCCGGGTGGTGATGCAGGTGCGTTATACGATTCGATTCAGAAGGTTCTCGCCTTGCCCGATGAAATGCGCCTGTTCATGTGCCACGACTATGCACCCGGTGGCCGCGAGATCAGGTGGGAAACCACAGTCGGCGCGCAGAAGGCCGACAACATCCACGTCGGTCACGGCTCTACGCGCGAGGGCTTCATCAAACTGCGCGAGGCCCGAGACGCGACGCTGGGAATGCCAAAGCTGATCTTGCCATCGCTGCAGGTGAACATGCGTGCCGGGGAAGTGCCAAGCGACCGTGACGGCAAGCCAATGCTGAAAGTGCCAGTCAACGCAATTTGAGCACCGCCAGGCTTTGAACCATCAAGAGGGTGTCACAAATGGAAATCAAACGGCTTACCGATCAACTATCGGTCGGAG
The DNA here is from genome assembly GCA_029287375.1 of Boseongicola sp. Classification (GTDB taxonomy): domain Bacteria; phylum Pseudomonadota; class Alphaproteobacteria; order Rhodobacterales; family Rhodobacteraceae; genus Boseongicola. The sequence continues at coordinate 5,345 of JARFRG010000056.1, forward strand.
AACAAATCGTCGCGAATGATATTTCTGAAATTCGTGACAAAGGCTTCAGATCGATTGTCTGCAATCGACCCGACGGTGAAGGAGGCGACCAGCCCACCTTTCAGGAACTGGCCCGCACGGCGGAGCATCTTGGTCTTGAGATGCGCTATCTCCCTATTGTCGGGGGCAGGGTCGGGGATAGCGACGCGGTCGAATTCGGCGCCGTCATGGAGCAACTGCCCAAGCCCGTTTTCGCGTATTGCCGCACGGGGACGCGATCGACGACGCTTTGGTCTTTGTCCGAGGCAGGCAAACGGCCCCTGCCAGAGATCGTAGGGGCCGCGAAAGCTGCGGGTTATGACATGACGGGCGTTGTGCGCCGTATCGCCAACGGTGGCATCACGCCCACCGACGCCCCGGACGGGTCGTATGATCTGGTGATCGTGGGCGCGGGGGCGGGGGGTGTTTCTGTTGCCGCCAGCCTGAAGCGACGAATGCCGGACCTTGAAATTGCGATAATAGATCCGGCGGATGCGCATTATTATCAACCCGGCTGGACAATGGTCGGCGGCGGTATTTTCGAGGCGGAGGAAACGGTGCGCACCATGGGATCTCTGATCCCGGAAGGCGTACACTGGATCAAGGCCGCGGTTGCGGCGTTTGAGCCGGACAAGGACGTGGTCATTCTGGATGGCTGTCGCGTGGTGAAGTACAAACGACTTGTCGTGACACCCGGACTAAAACTTGACTGGGCGCGGGTCGAGGGGTTGGTAGAAACGCTGGGCCGCAATGGCGTTACGTCGAATTATCGTTATGATCTCGCACCTTACACCTGGAAGTTAGTCTCTGGCTTGCGGTCGGGTCGGGCGGTGTTCACGCAACCACCGATGCCGATAAAATGTGCTGGCGCGCCTCAAAAGGCGATGTATCTTTCGGCCGATCACTGGACGCACAAAGGTGTCATTGGTGACATTGATATTCAGTTTCACAATGCCGGCGGCGTTTTGTTTGGCGTGAAAGACTACGTTCCCGCGCTTGAAAAGTACGTCCAGAAATATGGTATCGGCCTGAATTTCTTTCACAACCTTGTCGCTGTGGACGGGTATTCCAAAAAGGCATGGTTTGAAGTCACCAAGCCTGAACAGACGGTTGAGCGTGTAGAGGTGGAATTTGACATGATGCATGTGACACCACCACAGGCAGCACCGGATTTCATCGCTGTTTCGCCGCTTGCTGACGCTGCGGGATGGGTCGATGTCGATCAGGCGACTTTGCGGCACATGAAGTACGAAAACATCTGGTCATTGGGCGACGTGATGAATGCGCCGAACGCAAAAACAGCGGCGGCCGCGCGCAAGCAGGCACCGGTTGTGGCTGAAAACGTTGTGGCTGACATTCATGGACGCTCCCCCAAAGCGCAATATGACGGCTATGGATCCTGCCCTCTTACCGTCGAGCGGGGCAAGATTGTGCTCGCAGAATTCGGATATGGCGGTACATTGCAACCGAGCTTTCCGACGTGGTTGATTGATGGAACCAAGCCCAGCCGGGCCGCATGGCTCTTGAAAGAGAAGATACTGCCGCCGATCTACTGGCGCGCGATGCTGAAAGGTCGTGAATGGCTGGCTGGTCCTGAGGCCTTGTCGCGGCGCTAGGGAAGACGTTCGAGCATGAATAGAACTGTGTCGCGTTATTTGCCGATCCTTGAGTGGGGGCGTCGCTATGACCGTGCGACCGCGGGGGGCGATCTCTTTGCGGCGGTGATCGTGACGATCATGTTGATCCCGCAGTCGTTGGCCTACGCATTGTTGGCCGGACTTCCGCCAGAGACCGGCCTTTACGCGTCGATGGCACCAATTGTGCTTTACAGCTTGTTCGGTTCAAGCCGCACATTGGCCGTGGGTCCAGTGGCGGTGGTGTCGTTGATGACAGCGGCAGCGATTGGCACCGCGTCTCAGTCGGGTGACGTTAGTCCGGTCGTTGCAGCGCTTACGCTTGCATTTTTATCCGGTGCGATGCTGATCGCGTTTGGGCTTTTGCGGCTTGGGTTCATTGCGAATTTTCTGTCCCACCCGGTGATTGCAGGGTTTATCAGCGCGTCTGGCCTGTTGATTGCGGTCAGTCAGATAAAGCATGTGCTGGGGGTCACGGCGTCGGGTCACACCTTGCCTGAAATCGGTGCCTCACTTTTTGAAAATCTCAGTGAGACAAATCTTGCAAGCCTTGCGCTTGGTATCGGAGCAATTGTCTTTCTGTTCTGGGTCAGGCGGGGATTGAAGCCGCTTTTGCTGGCCATCGGATTGGGGCCGCGTTTGGCGGATGTTCTTGCCAAAGCGGGTCCGGTTCTGGCGATTGCGGTCACGACTTGGATCGTCTGGGCCTATGATCTGACCGAACGCGGCGTCAGTGTGGTCGGCTCTGTGCCGCAAAGTCTGCCGCCGCTGACAGTGCCATCGCTGGATCTGGATCTGGTCTCGATGCTTGTTGTTCCCGCCATTCTGATCTCGATCATTGGCTTTGTAGAATCGATTTCCGTCGCGCGAACATTGGCCGCAAAGCGTCGGCAAAGCGTGGACGCAGATCAGGA
>JARFRG010000132.1 GCA_029287375.1 Boseongicola sp.
TTCCGGCACGTCGCCATCGACAATCCGCATCGCGAGACCTTCGGCAATTGCAGTTTTACCAACGCCGGGTTCACCGATCAGAACCGGGTTGTTCTTGGTGCGGCGGCTGAGGATCTGCATGGCGCGACGGATTTCTTCGTCACGGCCAATGATCGGATCAATCTTGCCGTCTCGGGCCGCTTCGGTGAGGTCGCGCGCATATTTTTTCAGCGCGTCGTAGCCTTCTTCGGCCGAGGCACTGTCGGTGGTGCGGCCCTTGCGGACATCGTTGATTGCACCGTTCAGTTTCTGCGCAGTGACGGCACCTGCATCCAGCGCATCTTTTGCCTTGGATTTCACAACAGCCAGCGCCGTCAGGATGCGTTCCACAGGCACAAAACTATCGCCTGCTTTCTTGGCGATTTTTTCGGCCTCGTCGAGAACCTTGGCGGTTTGCTGGTCCATGTAGGTTTGCCCGGCGTCGCCGGTGACCTTTGGGATTTTCGCCAGCGCGGCATCAACGGCCTGAAGCACGCGATCAGGCGCGCCACCAGCGGCTTTGATCAGATTGCTCGCAAGCCCCTGATCATCATCCATTAATGCCTTTAGCAAATGCTCGGGTGCCAGTTTCTGGTGGCTTTCCCGCATTGCGATCGTCTGTGCAGCTTGCAAAAAGCCGCGCGACCGCTCGGTGAACTTTTCTAAGTCCATGGGTCTTCTCCTTTATCAAGCGCTCTGAAGTGTAGCACCCGGCATGCGGCATGCTTTTGATGAGCCTCAAGTCCTATATGGGAACCCGCAGGGCGCTGCTCAAGACCAGTGCCGCCACGATATCGCTCTATTGCTCTCTTGAAAGCGGCAGGCTACTTCGGCGCGCATGATACACTCTGATGACCGCCTGATCGTTGCTCTTGATGTGCCCAGCGCACTTGAGGGTCTGAGCCTTGCCGCAAAACTGGGCGACGCCGTGTCGTTTTATAAGATCGGCCTTGGCATGTTGACGGGGGGCGGGCTTGCCCTTGCTAACGAGCTGAAGGGGGATCACGGAAAGCGTATTTTCCTGGATATGAAGCTGTTTGACATCGGCGCGACTGTCGAAGCCGCCGTTCGTGGGCTGGCACAATTTGATCTGGACTTTTTGACGGTGCATGGCGACCCGCATGTGGTGCGCGCGGCACGCGAAGGTGCAGGCGGAAGTGATCTGAAAATACTGGCGGTGACCATTCTGACCTCTCTGGATCGCAACGATCTGGACGCCGCGCAAATTCGCGAAGGGTCGATCCCTGATCTTGTGCAAGAACGTGCAGCGCGCGCATTCGAGGCCGGTGCGCACGGTGTTATTTCGTCACCACAAGAGGCCGGGCTTATTCGCGCTTTGCCCGAAGCAACAGGGCGCTTGATTGTCACGCCGGGCGTGCGCCCTGTAGGCGCTGACCTTGGGGATCAGAAGCGTGTGATGACCCCTGCCGAGGCGATAGCAGAAGGCGCGGACCACGTTGTAGTTGGTCGCCCCATTCACCGCGCAGACGATCCAAGGGCTGCCGCGCGCGCGATTGTGGCCGAACTTCGCGCCCCTCAGGCACAGCGTCCGAACCGGCCCCACTGACACAATTTCCGCCGACCCGGAGAACTGTTAACGGCGTTTCAACGCCGATCTCTGCCTGTTCGCTGGATTGTTGACGATATGGAAACGAAAAAGCGTCTAGTTGCCTTATCAATCCCGGATTCACCACGCGCTGTCCCTAATGTCGTCACATTTGAATCCTTGGGTGGTGCCAGAAAAGATCCGATGCGCGGAAGGAACGTCTTGATGACGATGGCTGCCAAAATTTCCAAGGCCGAGAAGATCGAAAAGTCCGGCCTGACAGGTCTGTGTGCCGGTGCGAACCTGCGCACGCCCTGTGGGCCACGCCGCGTCGAATTTCTACGCGTCGGCGATCTGATCGTGACGCGCGACAACGGCTTGCAACCCGTAAAGATGGTCTGGACACGCACCGTGACAGCCGCTGAAATTGCCGCCGATCCTTCGCTTGCCCCCATCACTTTGCGCCCGCGCGCCATCGGACCAATGATGCCGCAGCGTGACGTTTCCGTTGGCCCAGCCCATCGGTTGCTGATCCCCGGATGGCGGCTTGAAGACGAAGCCGACAACGAGGCCTGCCTTGTGCCTGCGCGTGATATCTCTGACCTCAACGACAGCATTTTCGTGGACCGCGCACCCGACGAGGTGACGTTCTACAATATCGTATTTGCCGAACATCAGGTGTTTTGCGCAAACGGGCTCCCTGTAGAAAGCTTTACGCCGACCGCCGAAAGTCTGAAAGACGCGCCCCGCTCCGTCCGCGACGACCTGACGAAAGCTTTTCCCGAACTGGGTCCTAAATTCGCCGACTACCCGGCCCCACGCTATAAGATGCGCGAGCGTGTGTCGTATATTCCCGACTACGCCTGACGCTTAGAGGAACCGCATCGGGCTGAGGCCGCGCACGGTTTCCGGTGACAGCGACGGCGTGCGGCCCATCACAAGATCTGCCAGACAATCGGACGCTGCCGGCGCGCTTTGAATGCCGTAGCCGCCTTGGCCAGCACACCAGAAGAAATCAGAAATCGCTGGATCTTGCCCAATGACCAAACTGCGGTCCGGTGAAAAAGTCCGCAGACCAGCCCACGAGGTTTCAAGCCGGGTGACGGGGCTGGTGACATAGCCCTGATAGCGATCCAGACCCTCTGCAAGAACCATATCATCGGCCCATGCGTCCATCGGCTCGACCGGGTGCTCTTCTGCCGGAGACACGATCCAGCCGCCTGCGTCGGGCTTAGCATACCAACTTTCGCCCGGACCAAAGAGCATCGGCCAGCCCCGGACATCGTGTCCGTCCGGGGCGGGAAGTCGCGCCATCGAGCGCCGGTTGGGCTGAAGTCCGATGGGACGAACACCCGCCATTATGGCAAGGCCATCCGCCCAGGCACCCGCAGCGTTGACGATCACATCGGCCTCGATCGCAGCGTCGCGGGTTTGGATGGTCCAGTGGTCGGTTCGCTCTATCCCCAAAACCTCGTGACCCGTCAAAATCGTCGCCCCAGAGGCCCGCGCGTCGCGGGCAAAACTGTTGAGCAGTTTGTCAGTATCGATGTCGTGGGCATCTTCGTGGATGGCCGCGCGGGTGATGTCGGGGCTGAGGATCGGCACGCGACGATGAGCGTCGGCAACCGGGATTTCATCCATGCCCATCGTGACAAGATCCGATTGGAACTGAGCATCGTCCTCAGCTTTGGCGACGATCATCATTCCACGCGGGCTGAGAACATCGCGCGTTTCGTGTTCAAGACGAGATGCGCGATTAAGGTCGCAGGTTGTAGGCGTGCCGTAATTTTCTTCGAACATCGCGGCAGAGCGACCGCTGGAATGATAGCCCAAGGCCGGTTCACGCTCGAGCAGGGTAACCCTGGCATCCGGGGCAAGCTTGGCTGCGGCCGACACTCCGGCAATGCCGCCGCCGATGACAACAACGCGTCTCATTCGGTGTCTTCAATGCTTTCCGCCAAAGCCGCAAAAACGGCGCGCGCGGTGGCGATATCGGCAAGGTCAATCTTCCCCGCAAGGCGTTGCAAAACGGCGGTTTCATCACGCGATGCGGTGGCGTGCATCCGCTCGCCCGCGATCGTGGCTTCTAACAATTTCGAGGACTTATGCGCCGGATTTTCTGTAAATTCGGCGAAACCGCGTTCGACCAAAGCATCTGATCGCTTCTGGATATGTTGCCGCGACACACCCCGGCTGCGCGCAATCTGCGGAACCGTGGCGGCGCCTTCAAACACGAGAAAGTCCAGAACATCACGCTCTGCGCCGGTGATCGTTTGATCCGCCTGCTCAGACAACCCCGACCAGCTGCGAGACACCCGGCGTGCCTGCGCAATCAGATCGACAATGGGGCCATGATGTGGATCGCTCAGGTCCATGAGAGGCCTCGCTTTGAGAATGCTTCGTCCAATACGCTATCCGGCCTCTTCCAATCGATCCGTCGCCGGGGGTGGAGCCGGTGAAAGCGCGGACATTTCGTCATAAAGTGCGTCATCAAGCTGATAGGTCACAGCGGCAAGCGACGGCGCAAGTTGCTCTGCTGATCGGGCCGAAATGATCGGGCCGTACACGCCCTTGTGCCGGGCCGCCCACGCCACCGCAAGCGTCGCCGAACTGACGCCCACTTTGTCGGCTATTCGCCCTAGGCCCTCAGCTGCCGTATACATCCAATCCTGCCCGTATCGCTTTTCATACATGGGATCGTCTTTCAGACGGCCACCTTTTCCGCCTGCGTATTTTCCCGTCAGCAATCCACCCCCAAGTGGTGAATAAGGGCAAACGGCGAACCCTTCGGATATCGCCATCGGAAGGATCTCGACCTCGACCTGCCGCTTCACCAGATTATACATCGGCTGAATGAAGTGGACGTCAAAACCCATCGACTGCGCCAGATGTCGCGCCTTCATGATCTGCCATGCAGAATAGTTCGACACGCCGACATGGCGCACGGCCCCTGATTTCACCCAGTCCGCGACGACAGCATACGTATCTTCCAGCGGCGTGTCGGGATCCCAGCGATGCAGGTACAAAAGATCGACCGTTTCCATCCCGAGGCGGGCACGGCTTTGGTCAAATTCGGCGCGGATTTTCTCGGGCTTTGCAACCACTGTCCCGGCACATTTGGTTGCAATGAACACATCATCACGCTCGGCTGCGGCAAGGCGTCCAAGGATAGTTTCAGATTGCCCATCAGTATACGCATTGGCCGTGTCAAAGAAATTAATGCCGGTTTCGCGACAGGCCGCATACATTTCGGCGCTGTCGCCCTCGCCGGCTTTTCCACCAAATTGCATGGTCCCAAAACTGAACCGCGAGACGTCTTTTCCAGAAATTGTGCGCATCATCTTCCCATTCACCCTTTGCCAAATACCTCCGCCGGAGGCCGAAAGTCAAAGGCCGCCCAAAGGCGGCCTTCACAGTCAGTGATCCGTTTGGATCAGTTCGGAATTTCGCCAGCCATACCTTCGACATAGAAATTCATACCAGCAAGAGTGCCGTCATCAGCCACTTCGCCGTCAGCCAGCCAGACTGACCCGTCCTGCTTGTTGATCGGACCAGTGAACGGGTGATATTCACCTGCTGCAATGGCATCACGCAGGGCTTCTGCCTCGACCTTTACATTGGCTGGAACCGCGTCGGAAATTTCACCGATGCCGACCATGCCCGGACCGATACCATCCCATGTGTCAACACTTGCCCAACTGCCGTCCATCACAGCCTGAACACGCTGAATGTAATAAGGCGCCCAGTCGTCAATGATCGAGGATACGCGTGGAAACGGAGCATATTCGCCCATATCAGACGCCTGTCCAAAGGTGACAACGTCACCCGCGTCCGCCGCTGCTGCCTGGGGTGCGGTCGAATCCGTGTGCTGCAAAATCACGTCGGCGCCGTTCTCAATCAACGCTTTGGCGGCATCGGCCTCTTTCGCAGGATCAAACCAAGTGTAGGCCCAGACAACCGAGAATTCGACGTCAGGGTTCACTTTGCTGGCGTGCAGATAGGCCGAATTGATGCCACGGATGACTTCCGGGATCGGGAACGATGCGATGTAGCCGATCTTGTTGGTCTTGGTCATCGAACCAGCGATATGGCCCTGAATGGCGCGACCTTCGTAGAAACGCGCCGAATAGGTCGACACGTTATCGGCCCGCTTATAGCCGGTCGCGTGCTCGAATTTCACGTCCGGGAACTTGGCCGCAACGGCGATCGTCGGGTCCATATAGCCAAACGAGGTTGTAAAGATCAGGTCAGCGCCTTGCAGCGCCATCTGCGTCATTGCGCGCTCGGCATCGGCGCCCTCTGGCACGTTTTCCTGAAACACGGTCTCGACCTTGTCGCCAAAATGCTCTTCCACGGCCAGGCGGCCTTGGTTGTGCTCATAGGTCCAACCGCCGTCGCCGACCGGGCCGACGTAGATAAAGCCAACTTTCAGAGGCGCATGGCCGTCCGCGAAGGCTGATGTTGCAAGCGCGGCAACAGCAGCGCCCGCCAGCAGAAATGTACGTTTTTTCATTGGTAACTCCCCATTTAGTAAACAAGTGCCTCAGTGTGAGGCGTGAAAGGCCCGTCCAAGCGATGCTGGCGCATTCAGTGCCGCACGGTTACGATCAGACGAGATAATGACCAGCACAAGGATGGTTATCAGGTATGGCGACATGGACAAGAGTTCGACAGGAATTGCCACACCAGCCGCTTGCAGATTTAGCTGCAAAACCGTGATCCCGCCGAAAAGATAGGCACCCAGCAGAACGCGACCTGCGCGCCACGAGGCGAAGACGACAATCGCAAGGGCGATCCACCCTGCCCCTGCTGTCATCCCTTCGGTCCATTGCGGCACACGTACGAGGCTGAGGTACGCTCCGCCAAGTCCGGCGCAGGCCCCTCCGAAAGCGATGGCGCCAAGGCGCACGAAGATCACGTTATAGCCAAGCGCGTGGGCTGCATCATGGCTTTCTCCGACGGCGCGCAGAATAAGGCCGCCGCGCGTGTATTTGAGAAAGGCCCAGACCGCCACGATGATCGCAAGCGAGATATAGACCATCAGATCGTGGCTAAAGATCATCGGGCCAACCACCGGAAGGTCACTCAGGATCGGGATATCGAGTTTTGGCGTCGAGGGCGGTTTGACGCCCACATAACTTTGACCCATGAGGCTAGAGAGCCCAAGCCCGAACAGCGTTAACGCAAGCCCCGTCGCGACCTGGTTGGACAGCAAATACTGGGTCAGGAACCCGAAAAGCATCGACAAGACCGCGCCCCCTAAGGCGGCCGCGACAAAGCCGACGGCGGGCGACCCGGTTTCAACCGCGATGGCAAAACCGCAAATCGCGCCGACGATCATCATGCCTTCGACGCCCAGGTTCAGAACACCGGCTTTTTCCACGACCAATTCGCCAATCGCGGCCAGAAGAATCGGGGTTGAGGCAACCATAAGTGAGGCGACCAGCAAGATGGGATTGATTGAAAGGTCCATCAGAAAAGCTCCCAAAGTGTGATCGGATCAATGATTTGTGCAACGAAGAACGCGGCCACCACGCCAGTCGCAAACGTGATCCGCGACGCGTTTTCAATCTTGTTGCTTTGGCTTTTGAATTCGGTGACGGTTTCGTCCGTCTCACCAATACTGCGGGCGACACGCCCAATGCCGCCATTGACCAGTTGGTCCAAAGCAGCCGACGCGAGAAACCAAACCGCCAAACCGCCAGTCATCACAAGCAGCATTATCCAGAAACCAACGACAAAGAGACTGCCAATGATCATTACGACAGTGCCGATCAGGAACCCGATGACGGCCATAACGACCCAGCCCAAAGAATCCAGCGCCCCATTTATCCAGTTCATGGTGCAACCTCGCGGCTGAGGCGAATTCTGAAGTTCGTCAGCACATCGAATGCGAGCAGGAAGAACAAAAGCATCCCCTGGAAAGCCTGGATCGCGGCGCCCGGAAGGCCGAGCGAAGCTTGTGCGGCTTCGCCTCCGATATACGTCAGAGCCATCAACAGACCTGCGAGCAGAATGCCGATGGGATGGAGGCGACCCAGGAATGCAACGATAATCGCGGTAAAGCCGTAGCCGACGTTGAAATCGATGCTGATCTGCCCGGCCGGACCCGCGACCTCGAACATGCCTGCAAGACCGGCAAGCGCGCCAGAGATGCCCAGACAGAACAGGACCAGTCGGGTCGGATTGACGCCCGCAAAGCGTGCGGCGCGCGGGCTTTCGCCCGTCAAGCGGATGTTGAATCCCATGATGTGGCGCGACAACAGGATGTAGGCAAAGATCACCGCGATGAACGCCGCGACGACGCCCCAGTGCATGCCCCATCCAGCGATCAACTCGTTGTTTGCGGCACTTTCGTATTGCCGCAGATTGCGTGATCCGGGAAAACCCGCGCCCTCGGGATTGCGCAGCATGCCAAGCGACATCGATGCTAGAATTGCCTCTGCAACATAGACTAACAAAAGGGAAACGAGGATTTCGTTGGTGTTAAAGCGGGTTTTCAGAATGCCCGGGATCATCGCCCAAAGGCACCCCCCAAGCGCGCCTGCGATGATCATCAGCGGAAAGATCAGCCATCGGGCTTCCATTGGGTAGAACGCCAGACCAACCGCCGCGCCAAAGATCGCGCCCATGATGTACTGGCCTTCGGCGCCGATGTTCCAGATGCCCGCCTTGAACCCAAGCGACAGACCAATGGCGATCAGGATCAGCGGCCCTGCTTTGACCAGCAGTTGGCCGCGATAATAGAAGGCAAACTCGCCAAATATCGGATCCCAGAAGATCGTGCGGATGACGGCAATCGGGTCTTTGCCAAGAAAGGCAAAAAGCATCCCACCCGCGATCATCGTGGCGATGACGGCGACCAGCGGAGTGAGATAGCTCCATGTTTGTGACGGGGTCGGGCGTTTTTCGAGACGGATCATGATGCGTCCTCCCCTTCGTGGATGTGGGCGACTTCCATTCCGTGCGCGCCCCCCATCATCAGGCCAATTTCTTCGATGGTGAGGCCCTGCGCAGAGCGTGGTTCGCTGAGACGCCCTTCGTTCAAGGCCGCAAAACGATTTGAGATTTCCATCAGCTCATCCAGATCCTGACTGATGCATACGACCGTCGCACCGCCCGCGGCCAGATCAAGGATGGCCTGTCTGATTGCCGCCGCAGCACTTGCATCGACACCCCAGGTTGGCTGGTTAACCACAAGAATGTCGGGGTTTTGCAGGATTTCACGTCCAATGACGAACTTTTGCAGGTTGCCGCCGGACAAGGACCGCGCCGCGTTCACAGGTCCGGGCGTGCGGACATCGTAATCAGCTATGACTTTTTCCGCGAAGCTGCGGGCCATGGACCAGTCGATGAAGCCATTTTTGACCATTCCCATCCGCACCCAAGCCGAAAGCGCTGCGTTCTCAACAAGGCTCATGTCCGGGGCGGCCGCGTGACCCAGACGCTCTTCGGGGGCCGCAAGTATTCCAAGCTCCCGGCGTTGGTTCGGGCCAAGGTGGCCGATGGGCTTTCCATTGAGCTGAACCGCGTCGGAAACGCATAAAAGCTCGCCGGACAGCGCACCAAGAAGCTCGTCCTGTCCATTTCCCGCAACGCCACCAATTCCCAGGACTTCTCCCTGGCGCACGTCAAAACTGACGTCCTTAAGTGACGTGCCAAAGGGGTTGGACGATTTCACCGAAAGGTTTTTCAGCGT
>JARFRG010000176.1 GCA_029287375.1 Boseongicola sp.
CCGTCGAGTTGCGCGATTTGTTCTATGCCACGCCCGCGCGGCTGAAATTCATGCGCAGTGACCGGGCAGAAATGCAGGCCGTGTCGGACGTGATAAAACGCCTCGCGATGGCCGAACCTTATCTGCGCATCACGCTTACCGAGGCAACCGATGCGCCGCGCGTCATCTTTGAGGCTGGCGCAGAGAATGGCGCGCCGATTGATGCGTTGTCCAGACGTCTTCGCACTGTCTTGGGACGTGATTTTTCTGAAAACGCACTGCCGATCGACGCCCAGCGTGAGGGGCTTCACATGACCGGGTTTGCGGCCCTGCCAACCTATTCACGCGGATCAGCTGTGCAGCAATACCTCTTTGTGAACGGACGGCCTGTTCGGGACAAAATGCTGATCGGGGCTTTGCGCGGCGCCTATAGGGATTTCCTGAGCCGGGATCGCCACCCAGCCGCCGTCTTGTTCATTGATTGTGACCCCGAGCGTGTCGACATCAATGTGCATCCCGCAAAATCCGAAGTGCGGTTCCGCGACCCAGGGCTTGCACGGGGCTTGATTGTTTCGGGTTTGCGACATGCCCTGGCGGACGCAGGACACCGCGCTTCAACAACTGTTGCCGGCGAGACGCTGGGGGCTTTTCGCGCGTCTGGCGACGGCCCGCGCGTCTATCAAATGGATCGACCGTCTGCACCGCAACATGCGCGCCCGGCCCAATTCGGATTTTCCGAGACCGCAGAAACATTTGAACCCAACGCGGCACGTGTTGACGAGGCGACGGTCTTTGACGATGCGGACGACCGACCACTTGGGGCCGCCCGCGCTCAGGTGCATGCAAACTACGTGATTGCGCAAACTGCGGACGGGATTGTGATTGTCGACCAGCACGCGGCGCACGAGCGTCTTGTTTACGAAAAACTCAAGCGTCAGATGGCGGAAAACGGTGTCGCCTCGCAGGTGTTGTTGGTGCCAGAAATTGTAGAGCTGGGCGCGGACGCAGAGCGGCTTTTGGAATTGACTGCAGACCTTGCGATGATGGGGCTTTGTATCGAACCGTTCGGCCCTGGCACAATTGCGGTCCGTGAAACGCCCGCGCTGTTGGGTCCGGTCAATGCCGAGGCATTGCTGCGCGACATTCTTGATGAAATTCAGGATGTTGGAGACAGCACCGCTTTGAGATCACGGATCGATGCAATTCTTAGCCGCGTGGCATGCCATGGCTCAATCCGTTCGGGTCGCCAAATGCGCGCTGAAGAAATGAACGCCCTCCTACGCGAGATGGAAGCAACACCACATTCTGGCCAATGCAACCACGGTCGACCGACTTATGTCGAACTCAAGCTTCACGATATTGAACGACTGTTCGGGCGCAGATGATACGGATCGGCGAAACAGACTATGCGTTCACAGACCCCATCGTCCTTTTGACGTTGGCAGGGGCGGCGGTTACGGTTTTTGTGTTCGTGCTGCTGATCATGTCGGTACGTCGGGCCGGTCAGTCGGCGGCTCTGATGGCACCGCTTGCCCAAAATATCGACGCTTTGGGGCAACGTGTTCAGTCGCTCTCGGATGGACAGCACCAACTCGCTGGCGGCTTGACCCATGTCAGCGAAGCGCAGGCCGCAAGTCAGGCCAATATGCTCAAATTGATGGAGCAACGCCTAGCGGATGTGTCGTCGAAAATGACGGAGAACTTGCAAGGCACGTCGACCCGGACCGCGCAATCATTGGGTGAACTGCAGCAGCGTTTAAAGACGATCGACAAAGCGCAGGCCAATATCGAAAAGCTGTCCGGCGATGTTTTGTCACTTCAGGATATTCTGTCAAACAAGCAAACGCGGGGTGCGTTTGGCGAAATTCAGCTAAATGATATCGTTTCCAAGGCGTTGCCTTCTGACAGCTACACCATGCAGGCCACGCTATCGAACGGAAAACGGGCTGACTGCCTGATACATCTGCCCAACCCGCCGGGGCCTATTGTCATCGATTCCAAGTTTCCCCTTGAGGCCTACGAAAGCTTAAGGAATGCGACCACCGACCGCGAGATAGCGGACGCGGGACGAAATATGCGCGTGGCTGTCCGCGCCCATATCAAGGCGATTTCAGAGCGCTACATTCTGGACGGAGAAACCGCAGACGGTGCGTTGATGTTTCTACCGTCCGAAGCGGTCTATGCCGAACTTCACGCCAATTATCCCGAAGTCGTGCGGGATGGCTTCAACGCTCGCGTCTGGATCGTGTCACCGACCACCTGCATGGCAACGCTGAATACCATGCGGGCGATCCTGAAGGACGCTCGGATGCGCGAACAGGCAGGGGCCATCCGCAAGGCTCTGCGCCTTTTGCATCGCGACATGGAGCTTGTCGTCGAACGGGTCCAAAAACTTGATACGCATTTCAATCAGGCGCGTGCCGATCTGGACGGGATCGGAACGGCGGCAGAGCGCGCCGGAAAACGCGCCTCGAAACTCGACAACTTCGACTTCGAGGAAATCGCGCCTGAGCCCATTGCCGAGGTTGTTCGACTGGCGCGTGAAGACTGACCAAGACGTGCGTCGCCGTCGCCTTCCAGCGATGCCGAAAGTGCCATATTTCCTGCAAATTCTCATGGTAACCATAAGTTGTCGCGCCTCTGCGATGTCGAATGCTGTGAGCTGCACTTGAAAACTTCGCTTCTTATCAAAAGTGTGTTGGCACTGTCTCTTTCCGGCTGTTCGGTGTCCTATCCGTCGCGCGCCACGGATCCTGCATATTTTTTTGGAAGTTCCGCAGCACCGGAAAGCGAAGAACCCTCGGCTTTTGCCGCCAACGGCCTGGTCTATGCAGATGGGAGTCAGGCGTTGTCCGATGTTGAAGGCCTGACCCTTGGCGTGAAAGTCGTGCGTTTCCTGCGAGATCCTGACACCGATGAAACGGTGATTGTTCTGAGTAACGAGGTCGCCGTTCTTCCCATTGGGTTCACTCGTTTCGCGGATGGTTCTGCAAGCGCGACCCTTGATGGTGAAACTCTGACTTTTGAAACTGTCGGAGCTGGAAGCCGGGTGTTCGGCGCGACAGAATTAGACAATGGGCAGGAAATCCGAACGTATATGAACTTTGGCCTGCAGCATTCCGGAACGGTTGGGCTGTATAGCAATGCGGATATCAGTCCTTCTTTTGAGGGCGAAGGCATTGCCACCGAAGGTTTTTATGCGATTGGCTATGAAACGCATCCCGGTACAATTGCGACGTTGGGTGGTACCGCGACTTATTTGGGGTCGTTCTTCGGTTTTGGACAGACGGTGGATCTTGAAGGAACAGTTCTGGACAGCGAAGTCGAGAACATCGGCGCGATTGCAATAGATGTGGATTTTGACAGGCAAAGCGCGTCGGGTGTTTTGCAAGGGGCGTTTGATCTCGCAGAGGGTGCCTTTGACTATAACATGGTGTTCTTCGATGCCGCGATTACCGGCAACGGATTTGTGGGTGCTCCTGATATGATCTGCGATGCAAACGTCACCTGCACCGCCAATTCCAGCCTTGGCGCCGTCTTCTATGGCGGCTCGGCTTCGGAAATCAGCGGTGTCATCGGCTTTGATCAAACGATGGATCCAAACGGGTCAGAGCCTGCGACGCGGTTTGTTGGCGCGGCCGGGTTTTCGACGAGCGTCGAAGTG
The DNA here is from genome assembly GCA_029287375.1 of Boseongicola sp. GTDB lineage: Bacteria > Pseudomonadota > Alphaproteobacteria > Rhodobacterales > Rhodobacteraceae > Boseongicola. The sequence goes on from JARFRG010000176.1 coordinate 3,644, forward strand.
GCCGAAGACTAGCTATCGCTGGTTAGTCCTCGCTGTCATGCCGCCGCCACCCTTGGCGTATCACCGCCCATCGAAGCGAAAAGCTGTCCTTGCGTTGGGCCAACTGGCGCAGCGTCAAACGGCGTCTGCGGACCACAATGCGGGCCATTCGAAAATCGAGGCGTCGCTTGCGTTCAAGGTACCCTTCGGGCAGACGTCTGGCGATGAACCGCCATAGCCATCCGAGCTGAAAGAAAGCGACTGTCTTGAACGCCATTTTGCGGATCGTAAGCCAAGTCATTTGCGTGAAAGACCCAATGGCTGCCGCAAGCCAAAACGGCAACTTGACCGAAAACAAGATCAGCCAGAGGCCAATCGACGACACCGACAATCCTAATGTGGCGAAAAGCACGATGAGCGTGGCCACGATTTTTACATGCCAGTCCAATGCGTTATACCATGCGCACATCGCGTCATACTGTGCCCGGATGCCTGAGCGGTATCGCGTCAGTGTTTGTTCGATTTTCCGCAGAATTGCATTGCCAACCAAAAGCGGCAGAGCGGTCGTCATGGCCCACTTTTTCAAAAGCTCGACGCGGAAAAACATCGATGTTTCCGCTTTCAACCAAGCCAGAACGGCGGGCAATTCGACGGAAACGAGTTTCTTGGCGACGATTTTGAGCTGAACCAGAATAAGCCCAAGCGCGACCAGAACTTCGTTTCCGAAGTGCATTGTCAGCCCCACGGAAATCGAGCCAACGATCAAGAGGAGAAGGAGCGCGCGCCAGAGCATACGTGTAACTTTGGCCCGAACTATTGAATGTTACCAGCCACAACCAAGGTGCAACCGCGCCAAAGTCGCGGCTGTCGCTGTCTCGCTACATCCGGAGTTTTTGGTGACTTACCCGAGTGCTGTTTGCAGATTCTCTTCGATCTTTTCCAGGAAGCCGGTCGTCGTCAGCCATCTTTGATCCGGGCCAACCAAAAGCGCGAGATCTTTTGTCATAAAGCCGCTTTCAACCGTTTCCACGATGACCCTCTCAAGCGTTTCGGCGAAGGCCAGTAGCTGCGCATTTTCATCCAGTTTCGCCCGATGTTTTAGCCCGCCGGTCCATGCATAGATCGACGCGATGGAGTTTGTGGACGTCGCTTCGCCTTTTTGATGCTGGCGATAGTGGCGTGTGACGGTTCCATGCGCGGCTTCAGATTCGACGATCTTGCCATCCGGTGTCATCAGGATCGACGTCATCAAGCCCAGGCTGCCAAAACCCTGCGCGATTGTATCAGACTGCACATCCCCGTCGTAGTTCTTGCACGCCCACACAAACCCACCGGACCATTTCATCGCCGACGCGACCATGTCGTCAATCAAGCGGTGCTCGTAATAGATACCGGCTTCTTTGAACTGGTCCGCGAATTCTTCGTCAAAAACCTTTTGAAACAGCAACATGAACTGTCCGTCATATTGCTTGAGAATTGTGTTCTTGGTCGACAAATAAACTGGCCAACCTATCGACAGGCCATAAGTGAAAGTTGCGCGGGCAAAATCGATGATCGACTGATCGAGATTATACATTCCCATGTAAACACCAGAGGACGGGGCCTGATAGACCTCGTGCTCGATCACCTCGCCGTCTTCTCCGACGAACTTCATCGACAAGGTCCCGGGACCGGGAAACTTCATGTCGGTGGCCTTATACTGATCTCCGAACGCATGACGGCCAATGACAATCGGACGGGTCCAGCCGGGAACAAGACGCGGCACATTTTTGCAGATAATCGGCGCACGGAAGACAACACCGCCGAGTATATTGCGGATCGTGCCATTGGGGCTGCGCCACATCTTCTTGAGGCCAAATTCCTCGACGCGACCTTCGTCGGCTGTGATCGTTGCGCATTTGACTCCAACGCCGATCTCTTTGATTTTTTCGGCCGCATCAATCGTGATCTGATCTTCTGTGCGGTCGCGTTCTTCGATGCTGAGGTCGTAATAGAGCAGGTCGATATCAAGGTGGGGCAAGATCAGCTTTTGTTTGATAAAATCCCACATGATCCGGGTCATTTCATCACCGTCAAGTTCGACAACAGGATTTGCGACTTTGATCTTCGACATCGGCGAAGGCTCCTTGTTCACGCTAAAAACATTTTAGCGAGCGATAGCGCATCCCGACCGACAGGGAAAGGCAGCACGCCCAAAGCCCTGATCAGAGTGGGCCAAAAAAAAAGACCCGGAACAATCGTCCGGGCCTTTTGATCTGATGGGAATAATCTTTAGGTGGCGAGGCGGAAATATTCGGCCATAAAGTTGTTTTCCATCCCCAGGCCTCCACAAAACCCCATGTTCATCAAGGACGTACCGTCGATCTCTTCACCGGCAACCATCGAAACGCCTTCGATACCGTCGGCGCGAGATTCAAAGTCGATTGTTTTTGCCGCGATGATCTGACCACCGTAAATCGCCAGATTGGCCGCAGAAGTGAACCCGCCCAAGGTCACAAGTTGCGCGCCTCCGCCAGGTGAACAACCATCATCGAGCCCGATTTGCGCGCCAGAACCGCTCTTAATGCTGTCAGTGTTCGTGTTCTCTGTAACAATAATGACGTCCGTGATCAGTGAGTTCGCGCCGAGACTTACCTGGCAATTCGTGACGATCACGCCTTTGTGCACTGACTGGTTGGCGGACAGCGTAATTGTTTGGTTTGCCGCGTTGCAGGTTGCTTTGTGAATGGCGCCTTCGACCCAAATGTCCTGAATTCTGTCGTTCTTTGAAAACGTCACAACTTCTGGGTCTCCCGTAAGCGGATCGATGTCCACATAGGCTGTGCGAAAGTAATCCGACGATGGATCTTCGACATTGGCAATGATGTCATCGATGCGATTCAAAACGCGCAGTCTGTATGCGCCGGACCGCAATGCGTCCTGCAGGCCGGGGTTCGCGCCGGGGACGCTGCTTGGTATGACAAGATCACCACGGTTGGGCATCGAAACGATAACGCCATCCAGGAATGTATTGCCGTTATTCACCTCAACGTGGGTGTTCGAATGGATGCAAAACCCATCGTCGTATGTATTGTTGGATTGGATATCGACGACATCCTGCGCCACAAATCCTTCAAGGAAACACGTTGGGTAATAGGTTTCGAAGACTGACTGGCTGATCACATCAAGATGGTTCATTCCGATGAAACGCAAGAAGAAGGTGCCGACAGAATTTCCGCGACCTGCCAGACGCTGTGTATTCACAAGGACTGCATCATCCGAGCCCGGGGAGGCCGTAAAGACCTGGGTTGCCGCATCCCACGTCCCAAACGTGATGTCGCCTGCCTCGATTGTCGTGCCGAATTTCGAAGGTGGCAGGCTTTGGGATGCGATGGTGATTGCTATCGCTTTAGATTCCGCTTCGGTGCGGTATTCACGTGCCACAAGAGCGGCATGCGCGGCAGAGTCCGCAGCAACCTGTAGATGCGTGCGCACCATGATCGCATTCGCAACGTCCAGCCCAAGGCCACCGACGCAAATCATTGCGATAACGAGGAAAATCCCAAAGGATGTAATTGCGCCGTCTTGCGTGTGCGTAAAGCGGCGCAGGAGTCGCGCGACGAATGGAGGGTTCTGTGTCATGGACTCAAGTCTCCCAATTTTCGATCATGTGGTCGGCAGAAACCGCGATGTTGAAGTTGTCGATGGCGCTAAAGAACCCAAGGACGGTAAATTGCGCTGCAGGCACTGAGACCGTTGTTGTTGCGACTCCGTCATCGCGCTCATCCGTCACGGTCAAGGTTGGCCAGACTTTCAGCGCTGCAAGTTGGGTATTGATTGCCGCCTCGGTAGCGGCTTCGCTGGCATAGCGACCAATGGAAAACTCCCGATTGGCATCTTGCACGACCCGCAGGACTTTCGCCTGGCCGTGAAAGATCATCGCGACGTCTAACATCAATCCGAAGACCGCCATCAAGAAGGGAAACCAGAGGACGGCTTCGATTGTCGTGGCACCGTCGTCGCGGCGCAAGAAGCGTATGCGGGTCAACTGCATCATAGGGTTGTTGCCACTGTTGTTGCGAAGGCTGACGGATCGACGCTGTCCAGTACATGCGCTGACGACACATCAATTTCCAGATTGAGTAGCGAGTTGAAATATCCAAGGGCCTGAAGCTGTCGTGCAGGCACTGTCACAACGGTGTAGACAAAGTTGCCATCTGATATTGCCGTGGTGGACTTGGGTACAACGCCGAAGAGAGCAAGCTGCGCGTTGATATAGCTTTCCACTTCTGCATTTGTGTCCAAGCGGCCGATCGACATATTGCGATTGGCATCCTGAACGACACGCAGAACTTTGGACTGGCCGTGGAAAATCATCGACGCATCCACCATCAGCCCGAACACCAAAATGAATATCGGAAACCACAAAACCGCCTCGACCGTGGCGGTGCCATCGTCGGCCTTTCGGAATCTTGCGCCGATTACCGGAAGTCGTTGGAGGAATTTCGTCATTTTTGCGTCCCTTGGTATATATAGAGTGCGCAGGTATTTACCGCGCGTCACTGGGCGCAAGCATGACGAAATTGCGGCGGAAACATGTCCGCCGACTTAAATTTTAGCTGGTTTTCCAGAGGTATACCCGAATTGGAAACGCATTATTTCCAATCCGGGCAGGTGTATCGGCGTCGATGATACGCCTAGCGCGTGGTTTCGGTCAGGCGCCGTGTCACGTAGTCCGACACGTTGCCGATCATTGTTTCCATGTGTGGATCTTCGAAGAAATGTCCGGCTCCTTCGATCTCCTGATGGGTGATCGTGATGCCTTTTTGCTCGTGCAGCTTTTCCACCAGCGTATGCGTGTCGCGCGGCGGGGCCACACGGTCGGACGTGCCGTTAATCACAAGACCGGACGCAGGGCAGGGCGCAAGAAACGAAAAGTCATACATATTCGCGGGCGGCGACACCGAAATAAAGCCGGTGATCTCTGGGCGCCGCATCAATAGCTGCATCCCTATCCAGGCTCCGAAAGAAAAGCCCGCAACCCAGCAATGCTTGGCGTTTTGGTTCATCGACTGCAAATAATCCAAGGCCGAAGCTGCGTCGCTTAGCTCGCCGACACCCTGATCATATTCGCCCTGACTACGGCCCACACCACGGAAATTGAACCGCAAGACGGTGAAGCCCATGTTATGGAACGCATAATGCAAATTATACACCACGCGGTTGTTCATCGTCCCCCCGAACTGTGGATGCGGGTGCAGGATAATCGCGATTGGCGCATCCTTGATTTTTTGTGGGTGATAGCGGCCTTCAAGGCGGCCTTCAGGGCCAGGAAAAATGACTTCGGGCATGGGTCCCCATTTTTGTTTGTCGCCTCGCGGCGCCCGCCAATTCTTGACGAATTTGGTCGGGGTCTTTAGAAGCATTCTAAATCGGAGAGATACGTCCCCGACTGATCCCGGCTGACCTAAGCAATAGGGCCGGAAAGGTCAATGAGTTAAGGAACACGACGCCATGAAGCTAAGCACGAAGGGCCGCTATGCAATGGTGGCACTAACGGATCTGGCGACGGTCAAGCAAGGCACGCTTTTGTCACTTGCCGAGATTTCCAAGCGTCAGGATATCTCTTTGCCGTATTTGGAACAGTTGTTCGTAAAGCTTCGGCGTGCGGGACTTGTGGAATCCGTGCGGGGTCCGGGCGGCGGCTACCGGCTTGCCAGATCGCCGTCTGATATCCGCGTAAGCGACATACTGGGCGCGGTCGACGAGACCGTCTCGGCGCTCCACACCGGGGCAGGCGCGTCGGGCGCGGTCTCTGGAAGCCGCGCACAATCGTTGACAAACCGCTTATGGGAAGGCCTTTCAGCGCAGGTCTATGTATTTTTGCACCAAACGCGTCTTAGCGACATCGTGGGCAATGAACTGGCCCCATGCCCTGCGGTCCCGGCCTTGTTCGAAGTCGTGGACGAAACGTGATCTTTGCTGCCCAAAATACTCTGACTGACGATGACTGATCGTATCTATCTGGATTGGAACGCCACAGCGCCGCTTCGACCAGAGGCGCGCGCCGCCATGATCGCGGCACTTGATCTGACCGGGAACCCGTCGTCAGTCCATGCGGAAGGGCGCAAAGCACGCAATTTGATCGAACGGTCCCGCACGTCGGTTGCAGAGCTGGTTGGCTGCAAGCCCTCCGAGGTTGTATTCACCAGCGGTGCGACCGAAGCTGCTTCGGTTTTGCGCGGCCTTGCGCCGACCTACGCGGTCTGTGTCGATGAAACCGCGCATGACTGCCTTTGGGCGCACTTCGATCTGACGGCGACGCAATCGGGGAGCGCTACTCTCGCGATGGGCCTCGCCAATTCGGAAACGGGTGTGATTACGCCGCCTGCCGAGGACGATGGCGGCGGGTGGTCGTACGGTGACATTGTTTGCAACGCATTGCTGGTTGATGTTGTTCAGGCGGTTGGTCGCATTCCGTGGAGCTTTGCCTGGTCTGGCGCAACCCTTGCTATTGTGTCGGCGCATAAGATCGGTGGCCCCATGGGCATCGGTGCGCTGATCGTGCGCGAAGGCACTGATATTGCAGCGCTTCAGCTTGGCGGCGGGCAGGAATTGGGGCGTCGTTCTGGCACTGAGAACGTGGCGGCGATTGCCGGTTTTGGGGCTGCGGCAGAGGCGGCATTGATGGAATTGAACCAAAATGCATGGTCTGACGTAGAAAAACTTAGAAACATTCTAGAAAAGACTCTGGCATCTGAGGCAAAAGAGACTATTTTTGTCGGGAATGATCTTGAACGGTTGCCGAACACATCATGTTTCGTCTCGCCCGGTTGGAAGGGGGAGACGCAGGTGATGCAGATGGACCTTGCCGGGTTTGCGGTTTCAAGCGGCTCGGCATGCTCGTCTGGCAAGGTCAAAGTCCCGCGGGTTTTGCGGGCGATGGGCTTAAGCGACGCACAGGCCGAATGCGCGCTTCGAGTCTCGCTTGGGCCCACGACGACAGAGAATGATGTGCTGCGCTTTTGCGATGCGTGGCTCGCACAGGAACGAAAAGTCCGCGAGAGAGCGGCGTAAATAGGGAGCCAGACATGGCAGCATTGGACACGACCGAAGTGAAGGACGGCGTCGATCAGGATACGGTTGATGCGGTGCGTTCGCTTTCCGGTAAGTACAAGTATGGCTGGGCGACAGATATTGAAATGGACTACGCCCCCAAGGGTTTGTCCGAAGACATTGTACGTTTGATTTCCGAGAAAAACGGCGAACCTGAATGGATGCTTGAATGGCGTCTTCAGGCTTATGAACGCTGGTTGCAAATGGACGAGCCCGAGTGGGCAATGGTCGATTATCCGAAGATCGATTATCAGGAGCAATATTACTACGCCAAACCAAAAAGCATGGCGGAAAAGCCGAAGTCTTTGGATGAAGTTGATCCTAAGCTTTTGGAAACATACGCTAAACTTGGCATTCCGTTGAAGGAGCAGATGATCCTTGCCGGCGTTGAAGGCGCAGAAAACATGCCCGCCGAAGGTCGTAAAGTTGCCGTGGATGCTGTCTTTGACTCAGTGTCTGTCGGCACCACATTTCAGGCGGAACTAAAGCGCGCGGGTGTCATCTTTTGCTCGATTTCTGAGGCCATTCAGGAACATCCCGAGCTGGTCAAAAAGTACCTCGGCTCGGTCGTTCCGCAGTCCGACAATTACTTTGCGACACTCAACAGCGCTGTCTTCACCGATGGCTCTTTCGTCTATGTTCCTCCGGGCGTTCGCTGCCCGATGGAATTGTCCACGTATTTCCGCATCAACGCAGAGAACACCGGGCAGTTTGAGCGCACGCTGATCATCTGTGACGATAAGGCTTATGTGTCGTACCTTGAGGGCTGCACAGCACCCCAACGCGACACGCATCAGCTGCATGCGGCTGTGGTCGAACTGGTTGCAATGGACGATGCCGAGATAAAATATTCGACTGTGCAGAACTGGTATCCGGGCGACGAGAACGGCAAAGGCGGCATCTATAACTTCGTGACCAAGCGTGCCGATTGCCGGGGCGATCGTTCCAAAGTGATGTGGACACAGGTCGAGACCGGGTCCGCCGTGACCTGGAAATACCCGTCCTGCATCCTGCGCGGCGACGAAAGCCAGGGCGAGTTCTATTCCATCGCCATCACCAACAACATGCAGCAGGCCGACACGGGTACGAAGATGATTCACCTTGGCAAGAACACCAAGAGCCGGATCGTTTCGAAAGGGATCAGCGCAGGCAAGGCGCAGAACACCTATCGTGGCCTTGTGTCGATGCACCCACGCGCCAAGAATTCGCGGAATTACACGCAATGTGACTCGCTGTTGATTGGTTCGGAATGTGGGGCGCACACGGTGCCTTACATTGAAGTGAAGAATAACTCCTCGCGGGTTGAGCACGAGGCGACGACCTCCAAAGTCGACGACGATCAACTGTTCTATTGCCGTCAGCGTGGCATGGACGAGGAAGAGGCCGTGGCCTTGGTCGTGAATGGCTTCTGCAAAGAGGTGCTTCAGGCGCTGCCGATGGAATTTGCGATGGAAGCTCAGCAGCTTGTGGCGATCTCGCTTGAGGGTTCGGTGGGGTAAAATGATCCGCCCAATCCTTCTGTCCGCGTTTCTTACCGGGGCGTTTTGCGCGGGCTTTGCTGTGCTCATCGACCTTGCGACCGATATGCTGGAGCGCCAGCAGCTGATCGTCGTGAGCTTTTCGTCGGGCTTTCTCGGCAGCATGTTTGCCCAAACTGTGCTGAGCCGCTGGAAAAAGAAATGACCCCGTGGGGAGAGACAAAAATGATCGTGACAACCACGCCGACTATCAACGGCCACGAGATCAAGGAATACCGCGGAGTCGTTGTGGGCGAGGCGATCCTTGGCGCGAATGTCTTTCGTGATCTCTTTGCACAGATCACCGATATCGTCGGAGGTCGTTCGGGTGCCTACGAGCAAGAGCTTGGAAAAGCACGCGATATCGCGCTGCGCGAACTTGAAGAACGCGCAGCGGAGAAAGGCGCGAACGCTGTGGTTGGCGTCGATCTCGACTATGAAGTGATCAATAACATGCTGATGGTTTCCGCGAGCGGAACTGCGGTGATCATCTCTTAATATGATGCCGCATCGTCCGCATATCGCGCCTTGGGGCGCAAAAAACCTAGAGTTTTCGGTCAAAAGCGCCGATTTCTCCACACGGTTGCCCTTGTTTGGTCACGATACGTTGGTTTTGTCGCCTGCAACAAACCAAGGGGATCTGACGCATGGGAACTGCGCGGGCAAGACAGCAGACGTTCGAAGACCGTCTAAACCGGATCAACAAAGGCGCGCCCAATACAATGGGCGAGTTTCATATTGGTCCGCGCGACGAAGAAAAAGCGCGCGACGGCAAGGCGACAAATACCGTGCGTCTGAAAGCCAAGAAGAAAAAGGTCAAAGTCGGCGAGGGATCGAACCTCGTGCTTGTGCCCGTCGCACTTGTGATTGGCGCGCTTTCGGTCTTTGCAGGGCAGGCGGCGGCATTTCACTTCTTTCAGGACGGCGGTCTGATGCCAATTACTCTGCCGGAGGCCGTGGCGATGGTGGAACCCTATCTGATCCATGCACATCTGGTGATCGGCGGGCTTTTGGCGCTTATTTTCACCTGGACGTTCGGGTTCAACGGCATGCTCCGCAAGCTCGCGGTCGCGGCGGGTTTTGGCGCGATGCTGTTCGGTCAGGTTCAGATGATGGAACGCTTTCCCACCGTCTATGCGAATTTCTTTTCCGAGGCCTATGTGGCCGAAACACTGGGCCGCACAGTCTAAACGCGCCCAACCCTTCATCAACTCATCTCGGGGCCCGCCTGTCGGCGGCGCCCCTTTTCCTGTTTCACGAGGCTAAAAATGCTTAAAATCAACAATCTGCACGTCAAACTTGAAGAAGAAGACAAGCAAATCCTGAAAGGCGTCAATCTTGAAGTGCCAGCCGGGAAGGTCCATGCGATCATGGGGCCAAACGGCTCGGGCAAATCGACGCTGAGCTATGTCTTGTCGGGAAAAGATGGATATGAAGTGACCGAGGGCTCGGCCACATTGGAAGGCGCAGAGCTGCTTGATCTCGACCCCGAGGAACGCGCCGCCGCCGGTCTTTTTCTAGCGTTTCAGTACCCCGTCGAAATCCCAGGTGTCGGCAATATGACCTTCTTGCGAACCGCAGTGAACGCTCAGCGCAAGGCGCGCGGCGAAGACGAGTTGAGCGCTGCCGATTTCCTCAAATTGATCCGTGAAAAGGCCAAATCGCTCAAGATCGACGCGGATATGCTTAAGCGTCCGGTGAATGTCGGCTTCTCGGGAGGCGAGAAAAAGCGTAATGAAATTTTGCAGATGGCCATGCTTGAGCCCAAGATGTGCATTCTTGACGAAACCGATTCCGGTCTTGACGTCGATGCAATGAAACTTGTCGCGGAAGGCGTGAATGCCCTGCGCTCGGAAGGGCGCTCGTTTCTGGTGATCACTCACTACCAGCGGCTTTTGGATCATATTAAGCCCGACGTCGTACACATCATGGCCGATGGTCGCATCATAAAGACGGGTGGGCCAGAATTGGCGCTCGAAGTCGAAAACAACGGCTATGCCGACATCCTCACGGAGGTCGCGTAATGGCTCTGCCCCAAGCGAAGCTCGATGCAACCGACGCGCGGATTGCGGCGCTGACGCTGCCCGAGGGCGCGTCATGGGCGCGCGAGGCCCGCGAAGGCGGGCTGCTGCGTCTCCGCACGATGGGATTGCCAGGCCCGCGCGACGAATATTGGCGTTTCACCCGCCCTGACGCATTAAACGCGGCATCGACTCCTGGTGCTGCAATATTCAAGAGCGATGAAACGGCGTTGTTCGGCGATATCGATCGCCTTCGGGTGGTGTTTCGGGACGGTGTTTTCGACGCGGATGCGTCGGATGATCTCAGCCTTGAGAATATCGAGATTGAGCGTCTTGAGACGGCGACCGCAAAGGACATCCACTGGGCCAAAGACCTTTACGGCGTGCTTGAGACCCGTGGTCAGACCCCCGTGAAACGTCCCTTTGCAGCGATGAACACAGCATTCGCCACTGACGGCGTTGTGTTGCGGGCAACTGGCAAAGTGTCAAAGCCTGTGTCGCTGGTTTATCTTCATGAAAAAACCGACAGCGATGCCATTTTACATTTTGTCATCCGGGTCGAGACGGGGGCAGATCTGACCGTATTGGAAAACGGTCCGGCAGCTGCGCGATTTAACAAATGCATGGAAGTCGACATCTGTGACGGCGGCACTTTCCACCACGTCCGCGCACAAGGGCGCGATCACGAGCGGCTTGCGGTCACACATCTGTTCGCGCGTCTGGGCGAAGAAAGCACGTTTAAGTCGTTCACATTAACCGCAAATGGCCGACTGACCCGCAACGAAGCCGTTATTGAAATCACCGGCGACAATGCAACGGCGCATGTGGCCGGTGCTGCCGTCGGTGACGGGGACTTTCACCACGATGACACCGTCTTTGTCACCCATGATGCGGTGAATTGTGAAAGTCGGCAGGTCTTTAAGAAAGTTCTGCGCAACGGAGCCGTTGGTACGTTTCAGGGGAAAATCCTCGTAAAAGCAGGGGCGCAAAAAACCGACGGCTATCAGATTTCGCAGGCATTGATGTTGGACGAAGATGCGCAGTTCCTCGCAAAGCCAGAGCTTGAGATTTACGCCGACGATGTCATTTGCTCGCATGGTTCGACCAGTGGTGCGATTGACGACGAAGCGCTGTTTTATCTGAGTTCGCGCGGCATCCCAAATGCTGAAGCGCAGGATTTGCTGACGCTTGCGTTCCTTGCCGAAGCTATTAACGAGATCGAGAACGAGGCGATTGCAGCCGATATTCTGAGCCGTCTCGAAGGGTGGCTGGAACGTCACCGGAGCGCCTGAAAGGTATAGTATCCGTGAGTTTGGCTCTTGATATCGTGCGCACGTATCGCGCACCGCGCGAGGTTCTGCGCCACCGTATTGGGGCAACAGAACGTGAAGATCGTGCGCTCGCGATGCTTATGGGGGCGTGCTTTTTGATCTTCGTGGCGCAATGGCCGCGGCTCTCGCGTGAAGCATTTATTGACGACGCTGCCCCGTTGAACGCGCTTATGGCGGGCGCGTTGTTTGGGTGGGTGGTTGTGGCACCGCTGTTTTTCTACACACTTGCTTTGCTTGTACATTGGATATTGCAAGCCGTTGGGCGCAAATCGACTGGCTATATGTCACGCGTCGCATTGTTCTGGTCGTTGCTTGCGGCGGCCCCTATGTGGTTGTTGGCAGGTCTGATGGCAGGGTTCGTCGGCCCAAGTCCCGGAACCTCGCTTGTCGGGGTGGTTGCTCTTGGTGCTTTTGTGGTGTTTTGGGCATCGGGAGTGATTGAAATTGCGAAACAGCCCGCGTCCAGGCAGGAATAGCCAATGCTAAACATATTTTTTCCCGTGGTTGCCCAGGCTCTTCGAGAGCCACGCGAAGCTGCCAGCACTTTGATGGCGATGGGGGTGCCGCATGCGGCGCTCTGGCCGGCTTTTGGCGCACTGGTGGCACTGTCGGTCATCTTGTCTTTTGTCACGGGTGGGCTGGACCAATCCGCGAATGAGGCGGCCTTGGGCCCTCTGATGCTTGCCATATCTTCTGCTGTTGCAGGGGCGGCATCGGTGTTTCTGGTTTGGAAAATCGGCGTCGCGATGGACGGCAAAGGCAGCTTTGAAGAGACGCTCTTGCTGACTGTTTTCCTGCAAGGCGTAATTTTCGCGGGCCAGTTGGTTGAATTTGTCCTGTTCCTCTTCATGCCGCCGCTCTCGGGTGTGTTTTCCATCGCCCTTATCGTGCTCACGTTCTGGATTAACCTGAATTTCATTGCCGCCCTTCATGGATTTCCATCGCTGTGGCGCGCCTTTGGTGTGCTGTTGTTTGCGTCCCTTGGTGTCGCCCTGATCCTGATCTTTTTGATGTCACTCGCCGGGGTCCAATTCATCGCCGGAGGTTTGGCGTAATGTATGATGTTCAGACAATCCGAAAAGACTTTCCGATCCTGTCGCGTGAGGTCAACAGCAAGCCGCTGGTGTATCTCGACAACGGCGCGTCGGCGCAAAAACCCAAAGGTGTGATTGACGCCATTACCAATGCCTATGAGCATGAATACTCAAATGTTCACAGAGGCTTGCACTATTTATCTAATGTTGCGACGGAAAAGTATGAAGCCGTGCGAGGCACTGTGCAGCGGTTCCTGAATGCGGCTTCGGAAGATGAAATTGTCATGAACTCCGGCACCACGGAAGGCATCAATCTGGTCGCCTACAGCTGGGCCATGCCCCGGATGGAAGCGGGCGACGAAATCGTCCTGTCGGTGATGGAACACCACGCCAATATCGTTCCCTGGCATTTCCTGCGCGAACGACAAGGTGTCAAGCTTGTCTGGGTCGACGTGGATGAAACAGGCGCGCTTGACCCTCAGAAAGTCATCGAAGCGATCACACCGCGCACAAAACTCGTGGCAGTTACCCATCTCTCGAATGTTCTTGGCACCCGTGTGGATGTCAAAACCATAACGGAAGGCGCTCACGCGAAAGGCGTGCCTGTTCTTGTTGATGGCTCCCAGGCAGCTGTCCATATGCCAGTCGATGTTCAGGATATCGGTTGCGACTTTTATGCGATCACCGGCCACAAACTATACGGCCCGTCCGGCTCGGGCGCGATCTACATTCGCGCGGATCGCCAAGCTGAAATGCGCCCGTTTATGGGCGGCGGTGATATGATCCGTGAGGTCCACAAGGACAGCGTCATTTGGAACGATCCACCAATGAAATTCGAAGCCGGAACCCCTGGCATCGTCCAGCAGATCGGTCTTGGCGTGGCCTTGGATTACATGATGGGTCTCGGCATGGAGAACATTGCCGCTCACGAGGAGACCTTGCGCGACTATGCGCGTACCCGGCTTGACGGGCTGAACTGGCTAAATGTTCAGGGCACCACGATGGACAAAGCGGCGATCTTTTCCTTTACGCTGACGGGTGCCGCGCATGCTCATGATATTTCAACGGTGCTGGACAAAAGAGGTGTTGCGGTACGCGCAGGCCAGCACTGTGTCGGCCCTTTGATGGATCATCTTGGCCTCAGCGCCACCTGTCGTGCAAGCTTTGGATTATATAATACGAAAGCCGAGGTGGACACTCTAATTGATGCGCTTGAACTGTGTCACGAGTTGTTCGACTAGAGCATGCTCGCCGCCGCGGTTTATCCAACCGGCGCTCATTTTTCCGATATTGCGCGCGCTTGAAACGATGAGTATACGCGCACACAGGCACCCGTAGCTCAGCTGGATAGAGCGCTGCCCTCCGAAGGCAGAGGCCACAGGTTCGAATCCTGTCGGGTGCACCAATCATAACAACAGCTTATTCGCTCTAACTCCTTGTGACACGCACGGTTTGTCCGCTGAATGTCCGCAGAAATGTCTCAGATCGAATTTTGAAAAATCAACCCCGAGTCGTTGGCGCGGCTCGGGGTTAAGTAATTGCGCGCCGTCTATGGATTGGTCTGCGACGCGCTTAGAGACTCTACACAACCAACGTGAAGTCTTCAATGAAAGGCCAATCCCACGGTTTGCCATTCTCCCGTGCCAAGAATGGATACACTCCGGGGTTTTCACCCGGCCCGACAGGGCGGCGGCTCCGACTGGCCCCTGTCAGAAACGCACCCATAAACCCACCGACC
>JARFRG010000190.1 GCA_029287375.1 Boseongicola sp.
GAGACAGATGATAACGACTCTGGCATCGATCTGAACAATGACTTGTTTGAGACGGCGAGTGGTAGTCTGGAAGATGGTCTCTTCACCGACCCTGACGATCTTTATGGTGACTATGGTATGTGGTCGTCGCTGCTTTATAAAGCTGAGACACCCTTCGACGGCAACACTTATTATGATGTAAATGGCACAGAGGCTACTCTGACGCTTGGTTCTTTGGTCGACGATCTGAACCTCTATGATCAGATTGTAATGGCATTCAAGCAAGGTCCACAAATCGGGTTTTACTTGTTTGCGACGCCACTCGATGGCGGCTTGGAAGCTTTCGCATACGACCTGGCGAAATTCACACAACGGGACTCAAATCTGAGCCACCTGTCTTTCTATGGACGTAATTGTGAAGATGACGCGGAAGACTGTGGCGATCCCGGAACCGTTGTTCCACTTCCAGCAGCCGGTTGGCTCCTGCTTGGTGGTATCGGTGGCCTTGCCGCCCTGCGTCGCCGCAAAAAGGCCTAATCGCCTCTAAACGATCCGATTTCCCAATACCCGGGAGGGACGGTGCATCACTGCACCGTCCTCTTCTGCGTTTTGGGTGCTGAAAAATGTGATTCGACCGCGACAGATCTTAACCACTGAATTGTTCCCAAACGCGCATCGCTGAGCGCCAATGGTCCGCCTTGTCCTACGCTGCGTCACAATACCATGGGGAATGCGGCTTCAAATTGCGTTGAACGCCCAATAGGACTACATTATTGGCTGTCCGGGCGTGTGTTGCCCGGAGTTTACCGCAAGAGCGGATGTATCAGTGGGGGCTGATTATGGTGTATGTAAAAGTTTTGGCGACGTCGGTGCTGATGGCATTGACCGTTTCGCCCGTGTCGGCGGCAAGCTACACGTTTGATTTGCAAAAAGTTGATACCTACCACACGTCCAAAGGCGACGACGGAGACGTTGTCGGCAATACCCTGACGATTACGGAATCCGAACAAGGCGTTGATTTAACCGGTACCTTTACGGGCAAGTATATCGAAAATGCTGGTTTCATCGATGATGCTTTGACCGGCGGCCCCATCCTGAACGCCTTTAGCGTCGATCGTCACAATAACGGCCTTGGCGTCTGCAACATTGGTGAATGTGTTCTGCATGGTGGCGCCGGGGACAGGTTTCACACTGTCGATGGCGCGTCCCTATCCGGAGCGCGAACAGATCTCGTTGAGATGGCATTTTTCGCTGAGGGCTCCGCCGTCGACGTGACTTTGACAAGCCTTACGTTCGGTTGGATCGGTGATGTCTATGGCGACTACAAAGAGACCACCGGGGCCTTTGAAATTATCATCAGTGCAATTGACGGCTCGATGATTGCGATAGGCGATATTCTTGCCTTTGCAGGCACCGCTACGATCACCGAGGCTGGCGACGGAGGTCGGGGTATTTTCGATATTCCCGATTTGACTGACGATGTCTTTGGCATCAAAGCCGGATCCGGCGGCAGTTGGAAACTTATGGCCGCGACCGTTGATTTCCATGTGCCGGAAATCCCGCTGCCCGCTGCGGGCTGGTTGATGCTGGCGGGGATCGGCAGTCTTGTCGTCGCTCGGCGTCGCCGCGAAAGCTAACCCGGACACACTATACACTTTCTGAAAGGGCGGCCACTGGCCGCCCGTTTTGTCTTTGTGCAATCGCCTGGTTAACGCAGCCGAAACATGTCCCGTGCATCTTTTGCGATGAATACGTTAACAAAATCTGACCGTGGCGCACGCCCGCACCGACGTATTACCGACGTGATACCGACGCAATACCGATGCGGCGATTTCGCGATAAACCGTTTTATTTTAAGAGGGTGAATGGGTGTAGCGTCCGGAGTCGAAAAAACCTGCCCGCCGTCCGGCTAAACGATCCATTAACTTTTCGAGGCAACAAAAAGGCGAGCCCTGAAGGGCCCGCCTCTTCGTCGATCTGTGTAGGATCAGTCCATCTGTTTAAAGTTGAATTCGCCGCCTTCTTTGATCCCCGAAGGCCAGCGCGCCGTCACGGTTTTCGTGCGTGTGTAAAACTTGAACGCATCCGGTCCGTGCTGGTTCAGATCCCCAAAGCCGGACTTTTTCCAACCGCCAAATGTATGATAGGCCAAAGGCACAGGGATCGGCACGTTGATGCCCACCATCCCGATATTGATCCGGCTTGCAAAGTCGCGCGCCGTATCGCCGTCACGCGTAAAGATCGCCGTGCCGTTGCCATACTCGTGGTCCATCGCAAGGCCGATCGCCTCTTCATAGGACTGCGCACGCACCGTCGAAAGCACCGGCCCAAAGATCTCCTGACGATAGATGTCCATGTCCTTGGTGACCCGGTCAAACAGGTGCGCACCGACGAAAAATCCATCTTCATAGCCCTGAAGATTAAAGTTGCGGCCATCAACAACCAGCTCGGCACCTTGTGCAATGCCGGTCTCAACCAGGCGGTGGATATTCGCCTTTGCGGCGGCCGTCACGACCGGCCCGTAGTCCACATCATCGCCCGCCGTATAAGGGCCGACTTTCAGCTTTTCGATGCGCGGTATCAGCTTTTCAATCAAACGGTCGGCTGTCTCATCGCCCACCGGGACCGCCACCGAAATAGCCATGCAACGCTCGCCTGCGGCCCCAAATCCGGCCCCCACAAGAGCGTCCGCCGCCTGATCCATGTCGGCGTCCGGCATGATGATCATGTGGTTCTTCGCGCCGCCAAAACACTGCACCCGTTTGCCGTTGGCGCAGCCTTTTGAATAAATATATTGCGCAATCGGCGTTGATCCGACAAAGCCAACCGCCTGAACGGTCTCGTTTTCAAGGATCGCATCGACGGCTTCCTTGTCGCCGTTTATCACCTGCAAGATGCCGTCCGGAAGCCCGGCTTCTTTGAGCAATTCCGCCAGCATCAAAGGCACAGACGGATCACGTTCCGACGGCTTGAGGATAAAGGCGTTTCCGCAAGACAGGGCAGGGCCCATCTTCCACAAGGGGATCATTGCAGGGAAATTGAACGGCGTAATACCCGACACAACACCCAATGGTTGCTTCATCGAATACATGTCGATGCCGGGGCCCGCGCTGTCTGTAAAGTCGCCCTTAAGCAGATGCGGTGCACCAATACAAAACTCGATGACTTCCAGCCCGCGCTGCACGTCGCCCTTTGCATCGGGAATGGTCTTGCCGTGCTCGCGGCTCAGGGCCTCTGCCAGTTTATCCATGTCGCGGTTGATCAGCCGGACGAATTCCATCATCACCCGCGCGCGCCGCTGTGGGTTTGTGGCACCCCAAGCCGGTTGCGCGACGGCTGCGCGTTCAATCGCGGCGTCGACTTCTGCCTTGGACGCGAGAGGCACCTTGGCCTGAACCTCGCCGGTTGCAGGGTTGAATACATCGGCAAATCGCCCTGATGTGCCAGGCACATGCGCGCCGTCGATAAAGTGTGATAACTCCTGCATGGAAGTCCTCCCCAAATGATTTCTGGCAACCTAAACCGCCTGAGTGGTGCATTACAGGGGGAAAGTACGACGCCAATACGAAAATCTCGTGGGAGTGTAGGCAAGCCGTTGTCGCCGCCAGACTTGACAGGTTGCAGTGCGGGTGGGACGCTCATCACAGTTCTGGGAAGTAGGGAGGATATAATGCTTGTACGTCAAATACTTGCCATGAAAGGCGGAGGAGACGTCGTGACGATCGCGTCCGACACATCTGTTCAGGACGCCGCGCGCATACTGTCGGAAAAGAAAATCGGTGCAATTGTCGTTTCAAGCGGCGGGAATATTGCTGACGGTATCGTCTCTGAACGTGATGTTGTGCGCGAACTTGGGCGTCGGGGTCCAAGCTGTTTGACCGACACGGTCGCCGATTTGATGACGGTGGAATTGATTGGAACAACGCCGGACGAGACCACCGATCAGGTGCTGCAAAAGATGACAGACGGCCGGTTTCGCCACATGCCGGTGCTGGAAGACGGACGGATGATCGGCCTTGTTTCAATCGGGGACGTGGTCAAGGCGCGGCTGTCTGAACTGGCGATGGAAAAAGACGCTCTTGAGGGGATGATCAAAGGCTTTTAGGGGCTAACAACTTGATCTGATGGATTTTTCATGCCACCCAAGACGGCGATGGCTCCAGAAAAGGCGCGGGACAGATATGCGGATCGGATTATACCCCGGAACTTTCGATCCGGTGACGCTTGGGCACGTTGATATCATTCGCAGGGCCACGCACCTTGTCGATCGTCTGGTCATTGGGGTCGCCATCAATCGCGACAAGGGTCCGCTGTTCTCACTCGACGAGCGAGTCGCGATGATCGAGGCCGAATGCGCGTCGATTGCGCGCGAGCAAAACATCGAAATCATCGCACATCCGTTTGAAAATCTCTTAATCGACTGCGCACGCGATGTCGGGGCAGGGGTGATCATTCGGGGACTTCGTGCTGTCGCCGATTTTGAGTATGAATTTCAAATGGTCGGGATGAACCGTGTGCTGGATTCCAGCATTGAAACGGTGTTCCTGATGGCCGAAGCCAAGCATCAGGCGATTGCGTCGAAACTGGTCAAGGAAATCGCCCGGCTGGGCGGGGATGTCTCGAAATTCGTGACCCCCCCGGTGAATGCCGCGTTGATTGCGCGAGTGCAGAATAACTCGGGCTGAATGCCCGTTATTTGCCGTAGACAGCGCTGGCGGCAATCGCGTGTGCGTCGCCTTTGTAGATGCCAAGATCAAGCGCGACATCGTTGGGCATTTTGCTGATTTCGCGGACGGTGCGGTTGTAGAGTTGGCGTTTCTTGAGTTCGCTAAAAATGTTGGTCATTTCGTTTTTCCTAGTGGTGTAATCTGTTTGCGTTAACAGCCATATGGGCCTGCAGTGGCGAAAGCACAACGGACACATTTCCATAGCGGGATTGCATGAACTGCATAGCTTAAAGGGCTGTTCATAAACAAAAAGGACAGGCCGAAGCCTGTCCTTGTGAATTCCGTGAGACGTCAAGAGCGTCTTACTTGCCGTATACGGCCTGCCGCGCAATTTGGGGTATATCACCCCGATAGATATCCAGGTCCAGTCGCGTATTCAGGGACGTGGACTTTAGGCTTGCCACGGTTTCATTGTAACGCGCACGCTTGTTTGCGCGATCGCGGAGTGTTTCGAAAAGCGAATTCATGTCTGATCTCCTTCATGACAGGTTGCGCTTACACTTCCATATTTGGGGGAAAGTTAGCGCTAAACAAGCGCAAATGCTGCAATGCGGCATTGCGCTCCCTGCATGGCGAAAATCATCGCTTTCAGAGGATCAGATTTCTTCCATCAGCTGCTTTTTGGCCATCGCCATCAGATCGACCATTTTAGAGCGGATATCGGTTTCTGATGCGAGATCGCCAAGATCACCAGAAACCTTGCGATAGACGTCCTCATCTCCGGCTTCTTCGAAATCGGCCTTTATCACTTCTTTTGCATATTCTGCGGCGGCTTCAGACGATTTGCCCATCAGCTCGGCAGCCCAGAGGCCCAGCAATTTATTGCGGCGCGCTTCGGCTTTGAACTGCATCTCGGCGTCGTGTGCATATTTGTTTTCAAACGCGTTTTCGCGATCGTCGAAAGTACTCATGGGATAGCTCTCCGTGGTCGGATCAAAAGTGTTCTATAGTGATATGCCCTTGGATGCGCGCTATCACAAGAGGCCGCCGCTTGCCGCAGCGTCGCATCTGCCCTATAGCGGCGCCAACACAACCGGATAATTCAGACCGGCAACACTTGGTTTTTTGGGGCATCAGATATGGCAAGGCGCAAGAAGGTCTACGAAGGCAAAGCCAAGATCCTCTATGAAGGCCCGGAACCGGGCACTTTGGTCCAGTATTTCAAAGACGATGCGACTGCATTCAACGCTCAGAAAAAAGACATAATCGACGGCAAAGGCGTGCTGAACAACCGCCTTTCAGAGTTCTTTATGAAGGGTCTGATGCAGATCGGCGTGCCGACTCACTTTATCAAGCGCCTTAACATGCGCGAGCAATTGATCCGGTCGGTGGAAATTATTCCTTTGGAAGTTATCGTGCGCAATTATGCCGCGGGCACAATGTCCCAGCGTCTTGGCATTGAAGAGGGCACACAGCTTCCGCGGCCCATCATCGAGTTTTGCCTGAAGGACGACGCTTTGGGGGATCCGCTGGTCTCCGAAGAGCACATTCTTGCATTCGGCTGGGCCGGGCAACAAGACCTTGATGATATGATCGCGCTTGCGTTGCGGGTAAATGATTTCATGTCGGGTTGCATGCTGGCCGTCGGGATCAAGCTTGTGGATTTCAAGATCGAGATTGGCCGGGTCTGGGAAGGCGATTTCCAGCGGCTTGTGATTGCCGACGAGATTAGCCCGGACAGCTGCCGTCTGTGGGACATGGAGACAGGACAGCGTCTCGATAAGGATGTCTTTCGTCGCGATCTTGGGGATCTGGCGGATGCCTATACCGAAGTCGCGCGGCGTCTCGGAGTTTTGCCATCCAACGTCACGCACACAACAAAGCCGACGTTGATCAACTGAAAGCCTGTCTTCGTGACTGAGCTATTCGGGCAGGAGTGACGGGTTTGCGGCATCTCGGCGTTGGACAAACCGATGCGAATCCGCAATAGAACGGGCGAACAGACTGTTGCTCTTACGGGGGATCGAAATGAAGGCACGCGTACATATCATGCTGAAAAACGGTGTGCTTGATCCACAAGGCGAAGCGATCCGCCATGCCCTTGGGACACTTGGATTTGAAAGCGTTCAAGGCGTGCGTCAGGGCAAGGTGATTGAGCTTGATCTGGCCGCTACGGATGCGGATGCAGCCAAGGCCGAGGTCTCCCGGATGTGTGAAGCTCTTTTGGCGAACACAGTGATCGAAAGCTACACGGTCGAGATGCTCTGATGCGCGCGGCAATCCTCAGAACTTACAACGAGGACTTGTCGATTGAAGACATCGCCATACCGGAATGTCCGAGCGACGGTGTTGTTCTCAAGGTCTTGGCATGTGGGATTTGCCGGTCTGACTGGCACGGCTGGGTTGGAGAACACCCGCGCGTGAAACCCGGCCAAATCGGCGGGCATGAATACTGCGGCGAGGTTGTCGAGGCGGGATCACACGCGACCTTTGCGGTTGGCGACAAATTGATCGCGCCCTTTATCTTGTCATGCGGAACCTGTCCGAACTGCCGTTCCGGCGCGTCTAACACCTGTATTGATCAACGCCTCCCGGGCTTTGTGGAACCGGGGGCATTTGCCGAATATGTCGCCGTGCCGCGTGACCATAACCTTGCGCGTCTGCCGGATGGCATGTCGCCGGCGCTGGCTGCAGCACTTGGGTGTCGGGTCACGACAGCGTGGCATGCGCTGACGGATCGTGC
>JARFRG010000002.1 GCA_029287375.1 Boseongicola sp.
CGTCCCCCACATCGGCTGCCCCCAGATTGCACCCGTCATCAGGGCAATCAAGGTCATCGTCACACCCAAAGGTGCTGCCGCTTTCGCCGCCAACGCCGACACGTGATGGCGGCGGATCAGCCAGATCAGCGAAGTCACCAACATCATGCCCCAGATATTGATCGCCATAAACGCCGCCGGGACGTGCAGATAGATGATCTTCACGGTTGATCCCTGCCGAAAATCATTCGGCGTAAAGAAAAAACCCCAAATCAATCCAACGCTCAGCGCCACACCTGCGATGATGAACGCAGGCCCCATGACCCGGTCCGTCAAGCCCATGAAGCGGCGTGGATTTGCGTATTCCCAAAACGACATGATCTCTTCCTATTCCCGTGCCTCAATGCCTACAAGACACGTCACCGTCAGCCCCTAGCGCAGATTGACGCGGAGAGCCGCCGCCCCCGCAAATGGCAACAAGGCCAACGCCCCAAGCGTGATGCCCGCCAACAATATCAATGGCGTGCCCGCCGCCAAACCCTCAACCCCGCGCCGCACCGTGTCGGCCCCAAAAATCAGCGTCGGAATGTACATTGGCAGCACCAAGAGCGACATCAAGAGGCCGCCCCGCTTCAACCCAACCGTCAACGCCGCCCCGAACGCCCCGATCATACTCAGCGCAGGTGTGCCCAAAGCCAATGACGCCACGAGCCAGATATAGCCCCCCGACGGAAGGTTCAAAAACACTCCGAAAAGCGGCGCCGCCAGCGTCAACGGCAATCCCGTCGTGACCCAATGCGCAAGCGCTTTCACCGCCACCACGCCCTCCAATGGCACAGGTGCCGTCACCAGCAACTCCAGCGATCCATCCTCAAAATCCGTTGCGAAAATCCGGTCGAGCGACAGCAAACACGCCAGCAAGGCCCCAAGCCACAACACTCCGGGTGCAATCGGCGCAAGCACCCCTGCCGACGGCCCGACGCCAAATGGCACCAGAACCACAACGATCAAAAAGAACGCAAGCGCCAGACCAAAGCCGCCGCCCGCCCGGATTGCCAACACCAGATCGCGATAAAACAACCCGCTCATGCAAGGGCCTCATCAAAGGCACCGCCACGCGGCGCGCGCGCGCGAAACGCGCCCACATCCAACACATCCGCCGCAAAACCAAGATCAATATGCGTGGCAATCACCGCCGCCCCGCCTGTCTCCAGATGCCGCTCCACCGCCGCCGCGAACATCCTGACCGCCGATACATCCAAAGACACCGTCGGCTCATCTAATAACCACAGGGGCCGCCCCGTCACCAACAATCGCGCCAATCCCAACCGCCGTTTCTGCCCCGCCGACAGGCTTTGCGCCGCCCTGTCCGCCAAAGCCTCCAGCTGAAATGCCTCCAGAGCAGGTGCAATCGAGCCCGCACCAAACACACCGGCCCAAAACTGCAAATTCTCGGTCACGCTCAAAGTGCTCTTCAGACCATCGCTATGCCCCGCGTAAGCCACCGCCTCCCCGGCCCCGGCGATCCGACCAGCCAAACCGGGCTGCAACCCGGCCAAGGTTCGCAAGAGCGTTGTTTTGCCCGACCCGTTCGGCCCCCGCAAAACCAAAGCAGACCCCGCCGCCAGCGAAAAGGAAACGCCCTCAAGAACGCTCAACCCGCCCCGCGCACAGGCCAATCCCTCAACTGTCAGCAACGCCTCATCCATAAGACACAGGCATGGCCCAAGCCTCGACGATTGTCCACGTTCACCCTTTCAAAAATACCTCCGCCGGAGGCAAAGAAACCAGACGCGCTCAGATCCCCAAAAGCGCCACGCCCACGCGTCGCCCCTCACCCAAAAGCACGTTGTAAGTGCGGCACGCCTGCGGTGATGCCATGATCTCGACCCCAAGACCCGCCGCCTCAAGGGCCGCGCGGAACGTGGGCGGGATGTGCGCAATATCCGCGCCCGTACCGACCAGCAATATGTCGATGTCACCAACCGCCGCCACAAAGGGCGATGCGTCCTCAAACCCGCGCCAGGCTGTCACACCGCTTGGCAGAACCGCCACCGGCGCGTCATGCACAACACCGCCGAGCCGAAAAAATCCCGGCCCATAGCCATCCACCGGCACTGCATCGTTAAAGGTCACTTCATTCAATCGCATGTCGTCCCCTCGCTCAGTCCCAAATCGGCAAACCCGAAATCGCCGCGCAAGCAATGATGATGTAGGCCACCCACCGATACATCTTCTCAGCTTGCGGGCGGAACAACGCCGCGCCCCCCCAGTTCCCGGCGAGATAGGGCAGGATCATCAAGGCGCCAGCCGCAAGGGCCGCAAACACCAAAAGGCCGCCAGCCCAAAGCACACCCACAAGGATCAGATCAGCCAGAATCAGATACAGCATCAAATTCGCCCGCACCGCCGAAACCGGCAATGTCGACGCCATGTATAACATGATCACGGGCGGCCCCGGCAATCCCACAGACCCCGCAAAAAACCCGCCAAATCCGCCAGCGATATATATCAGCTTGCGGGTCAGAACTCCGCGATACCGCACGCCACTGATCAAAAGCACCAACAGAACAAAGCTGGTGACCGACACACCCCAACGAAAGGTCTCCGGCTGGACCAATGTCAAAAGAAACACGCCCAAAGGCACCGCAAGCAACGCCCCAACCCCAAGTCGCACGACGTCCTTCGGCTGACCATCCCGCAGCGCGCGCGGCACATGCATCAGCGGGGCGACAAGGTCCATCACAAGCATCGCGGTCAAGGCTTCAAACGGCCTCAGAAACTGCGCTGCAATCGGCATGAACACCATGGCAGTGCCAAAGCCGGTAAAGCCGCGTACAATCCCTGCAAGAAAGGCGCCAACTGCCAGGAACAGCAGCCCCTCCGTCGCAAGGGCTGCCGCAAAAGTCTCAGGCATCAATATTGGCGAACTGTGTCCCAGCCCCGCCACCGCCGCCGTCAGGCTTGGACCAGTCGCGCTTTACGCCAAGAAACAAAACCACGTTCTTGGCAACGTAAACCGACGAATACGTTCCAACGATCACGCCCCAGGTGATGGCAAAGACAAACCCGCGGATCACGTCGCCACCAAGGATCAACAGCGCGATCAGCGCCAGCAACGTCGTGCCGGACGTCATCAAGGTGCGGCTCAGCGTCTCGTTCACCGACTTGTTCATGATGTCCTGCAATGGCGTCGTCTTAAATTTTCGCAAATTCTCGCGCAGCCGGTCAAAGATCACCACAGTGTCGTTGATCGAATAGCCCACAATCGTCAAAAGCGCCGCAATCGTCGCCAGATCAAACCGGATCTGCAACAGACTGAATATCCCGATCGTCAAAATCACATCGTGAAACAACGCCGCCACCGCGCCCACCGAAAACTGCCACTCAAACCGGAGCCAGATGTAAATCAGGATCGCCGCAAGAGCGGCCGCAACCGCAAGCAAGGCCGTGCGGATCAGCTCTCCGGACACCTTTGGTCCAACGCTTTCGACAGATGTGAACTTCAACGACGGGTCGACCTGCTTCAAGGCGACTTCGACATCGCCAATCACCGAGCCGGTCACGCTTTCCTGCCCGTCCTGCGCCTGAATACGGATCATCGACACGTTCTGATCGTCCCCAAAGGTCGGATCAAACACCTGCGAAATAGCCACATCACCCAAATCAAGCGCCTCAACCGCCGTGCGGTATGCACCCACATCGACAGGCTGCACCGCCTCGGTGCGGATCGTCGTGCCACCCCGGAAATCAATGCCGAAATTCAGACCCACCACCAGCCAAAGGATAATCGACGCAATGATCGCGACCACCGACGCACCCATCGTTACATAGCGATAGCGGAAAAAATCATAGTTCGTCTCTGCGGGTACAAGTCTCAGTCGCATCTGCCTAAACCTCGATTGTCCGCGGACGTTTCCGCTCATACCACATGATGATAATCAGTCTTGTCACAAAGATTGCCGTAAACACCGACGTCGCGATCCCGATCATCAATGTCACGGCAAATCCCTTGACCGGACCCGACCCCAACGCAAACAGGATCATCGCCGTCATAAATGTCGTGATGTTTGCATCGATAATCGCACTCAATGCCCGCTCATAGCCAAGCTCGATCGCGCGACTTGGCCCTTTCGCGGTCTTCAATTCCTCGCGGATACGTTCGAAAACCAGCACATTGGCGTCCACCGCCATGCCGATCGTCAACACGATCCCGGCGATCCCCGGCAACGTCAGCGTCGCTCCCAAAAGGCTCAGAACCCCGAACAACAAAGCCACGTTGAACAACAATGCGATATTGGCAAAAATGCCGAACAGCCCATAAGACAGCGCCATGAACGCCAACACTGCGGCAAATGCGATCAACGATGCGATCCGTCCCGCCTCGATGCTATCCTGACCCAATTCCGGACCAATCGTGCGTTCTTCAAGGAATGTCATCTCCGCCGGAAGCGCACCCGCGCGAAGCAAGACAGATAACTGCGTCGAACTTTCCACGGTAAAGTTGCCGGTAATCTGCCCCGACCCGCCCGTGATCGGCTCATTGATCCGAGGTGCGGTAATCACCTGATTATCAAGAACGATTGCAAAAGGCGCGCCGGTATTCTCAGTCGTATATTGTCCGAACACACGCGCACCAGATGGATTGAAGCGGAACGTCACAGACGGCAAACCGTTTTGATCAAACCCCGGTTGCGCGTCGACCAGATCATCACCGGTCACAACCGCAATGCGCTCAAGGACATAATACAACGACGTATCGTCCAGATCCTGCACCAGAATCTCACCCGGTCCCGGCTGCGCATTCTCGTTGCTGGTCTGCTGAATAACCGGATGAAACGTCAAACGCGCAGTCGTCCCGATCAGCGCCTTCAACTCTTCGGCCGACCCGATCCCCGGCACCTGGATAAGAATGCGGTCTGCGCCCTGACGCTGAATCGTCGGTTCGCGTGTGCCAACCTCGTCCACACGACGGCGAATGATCTCCAGCGATTGCTGGATCGTCCGATTATCAGTCGCGGCTTTTTCTTCGGCAGACAACGTCACAATGATGGTATTGCCTTGCCCCGATACCGCCAGATCCGTGGCCCCGACACCCGTCAATGACGCCACTGGCTGCGCCAAGGCGCGCACCGCCGTCAAAGCCGCCGGCAAAGCCTCGGGTTGCGAAATGCGCACATGCAATTCACCCGCAGGGGCCGTGTCCACGCGTTCGACAAAACCAACCTGATCGCGGATCCCGACCAAAGCATCCCGCACACTCAGCCAATAGCCGTCCATACGCTCTGTATAGACGTCCTCGACCTGCACTTCGGCCAAAAGATGCGCGCCTCCGCGCAAATCCAGACCAAGATTGACAAGCGATGACGGCAAGAACGACGGCCACAAAGCCGCCGCCTCTTCACGCTCGGGCGTTGACCCAAGCGCTTCGATTTCGGCCATAGCGTCGTTGTGCTGTTCCACGCGGGAATAAAACCCGTTTGGAAAAGCAAGAAGCAGCCCGATCAGGCAAACCGCCCAAATACCAAAGCGCTTCCAGGCGGCAATCTGAAGCATGAAAAACCCTTAGGACGCAGCTGGTTCGGTTTTCGAACGGACTTGCGTAATCGTGTGCTTAACAACACGAACGCTCACACCCGATGCGATCTCAATCTCGATCTCCGCGTCATCGCGCACTTTGGTCACCTTGCCGACAAGTCCGCCAGCCGTGACCACCTGATCGCCACGCCGAAGCGCTTCGACCATGGCCTGATGCTCTTTCAGCTTCTTTTGCTGAGGGCGGATCAAGAGGAAATACATGATACCGAAAATAAGCACCATCGGGATAACCAGAGACGTAAACACATCCCCGCCACCACCAGCCGCTTGCGCATATGCAGGCGTTACGAACATCTGAGTTTTCCTTGTCGTTAACGGGCCACTCGGACCCCCGTTTCAGCTTGGCGCGCACCCTACCTAGGGGCTGTGAGGTTGGCAAGCAACGCCCACGCCTCCCCCCATGACGAAAAAGCCGCGGGGCCGCCAGTCAATACCGCCAGCCGTACCGCACAAAAAGTGTCTCTGTGCTTCCGGCAGGCTCTCGCAGGCCTGCATCCGACAAATGGCTCAATGCAACCGACAAGGTCGCGCCACTTTCCAACACGCGGCCAATCCCGCCCTCTGTGCGAAACATAGGAAGATGAAAATGAGATACCCCGACAACCTCATCGTGGCGATCGTACATCCCGGGGCCAAAACTCGCGTCGAAAACCACCCGTTCTTGAAGATCGGGCGTCGGTACCGCAGACCGACACCTGCCCAGACATCGCCGTCTGTCATCACCATCGCGCCCAATCGCCACGACCACCGCTCGGCCTCGTCCAGCGCGCCAAAATCATAATCCAGCGCAAACAACGGAGAAGCCTGGCGGTATTTCTTAAGGTCATCATAGCCAAAAGACAGCGTCAGCCCGCGATGATCGTCGGCCTCCACCGCCGTCGTCGCCATCAAAGCGGCGCCCAAAAACGCCCACCACTTCAATTGTCTACGTCCCGAAAACCCGTCTTGCCCAGTCAAGATACGCTCCAAAAGGCCGACTTAACAAGATCATCATCAAAGCCGTGGTCGGCAACAACGTCGCAATTTCTGCGGCTGACGCCCCCGCAACCGCCAGTGTGACGCCGTAGACCGGCAACTGAAATGTTATAAAGGCCAAAATATCAATCAGCGTGCGGCTCCAGCCAACCGTTGGCCCGGTTCTGGCAAAGAACCAGTCCCGATAAGCCCCATAGGGCCGCCCGGTGGCAATCATAATCGGGATCATAACAAGACGCGTGACAAGCACCTCGCGCGGCTCCATCCCGGCAATAAACAACTCCGTCAGCGCCGCCACGGTGGTAAAAAAGACGATTGACGCCAATGTATCGACAAGTGTTTTGCGCATACCCTTTCTGTCGCCGATCTGGCCCGCCTCGGCAATCCCCGGAAATCACCCCCCATTCCCCATTTCCTCCGCGCAAAATATCCGCCATATAGCGGCCACCAGAAACACCCCTCGAAAGGAGAGGAAAATGCACGACATCCGCGCAATCCGCGAGAACCCTGCCGCTTTTGACGCCGCCATGGCCAAGCTTGGGATTTCGGGCGCGTCGTCGGACATTCTCTCCATCGACGAAGCCCGCCGCGCCGCCATCCAGATGGCCGAAGGCATGAAAGCCGCAGGCAACGCTGCAGCCAAGGAAATCGGCGCAGCCAAAGCCTCGGGCGACACCGAGAAATTCGAGCGACTGCGCGCCGAAGTGGCCGAGACCAAAAAGGCGACCGCGGATCAGGAACAAGTCGCCAAGGAACTTGATGCCCAACTGCGCGATCTGCTTATGTCGCTGCCAAATCTGCCCTATGACGACGTCCCCGAAGGCAAAGACGAAAACGACAACGTCGAACTTCGTCGCTGGGGCACGCCGCCCACCTTCGATTTCACTCCAAAAGAGCACTTTGAAATCCAAGGCATCACAGGCGGCATGGATTTCGAAACCGCCGCCAAACTCTCCGGCAGCCGCTTTGGTCTGTTGTCGGGTGCCGTCGCCCGCGTCCACCGTGCGCTGGCGCAATTCATGCTCGACACCCACACGACCGAAAACGGGCTGACCGAAGTCATTCCCCCCGTTCTGGTGCGCGACGAGGCCATGTACGGCACCAATCAACTGCCGAAATTCGCCGAGGACAGCTATCAGACCGGCGAAGGGATGTGGCTTATCCCGACCTCCGAGGTGCCGCTGACCAACATCGTCGCTGGTGAAATCGTC
>JARFRG010000008.1 GCA_029287375.1 Boseongicola sp.
GGCTACTACACCGGCCCCGTCTTCGAGGCCGAACTCACCTTCGAAATCAAAGACGAAAAAGGCCGTCCCCGCCAATTCGGCTCCGTCGCTGGCGGAGGCCGCTACGACGACCTCGTAAAACGCTTCACCGGCCAATCCGTCCCCGCCACCGGCATCTCCATCGGCGTCGACCGCCTCCTCGCCGCCCTCCGCATGAAAGGCGCGACCCAAACCGACACAACCGGCCCCGTCGTCGTCACCGTCATGGATCGCGACCGCATGGCCGACTATCAGGCCATGGCCTCGGACCTTCGCGCTGCTGGCATCCGCGCCGAAGTCTACCTCGGCAACCCAAAGAACTTCGGCAATCAGTTGAAATACGCCGACAAGCGCAACTCCCCCGTCGCCATCATCCAGGGCTCCGACGAAGCAACCCGCAACGTCGTCCAGGTCAAAGACCTCGTCCTCGGCGCCAAAATCGCCGAAACCGCGACGCACGAGGAATGGAAAGACCAGCCCGCGCAATTCGAATGCGACCGCGCCGACATGGTCGCCCGTGTCCGCGCGATCCTTGATCGGCAATGACCGTCAAATCCGACATTCGCGCCGAAGCCAACCGCCTTCGCGCCGCCTTTGAAGCGCGGGGTGCCGAGACGTTCGAGCCGCAAATCCTGCAACCCGCAGGCGCTCTCCTGAACCTTTACGGCGAGGAAATCCGCGCCCGTGCTTTCGTCACCCAAGATCCCTTGCGCGGCGAGATGATGCTGCGACCGGATTTTACCGTACCGCTTGTTCAGGCCCACATCGACCACGCCCGCGCCGAAACCCGCTACACTTACGCCGGCGAGATTTTCCGCCGTCAGGAAGACGATGACACACGGCCCACCGAATACATGCAGGTCGGCTTCGAGATCATCGGCCACGCCCCCAGCGCAGATGCTGAAATCGCCGCCGACGCCGAAGTTTTCGCCACCATCGCCGATACCCTGAACGGTCTGCCCGTCACCGGCACAATCGGCGACTTCAATGTGTTGACCACCGCCATCCTTGGCCTCGACACACCCCGCCGCCGCAAAGACGCACTGCTCCGCCACCTCTGGCGTCCGACGCGCTTCAAGGCCCTGCTCGACAGGTTCTCACGCCCGGCACCGCCCGTGCCCGCGCCCGCCGATCTGAACATCCCGCACGTCGGCCTTAGAAGCCCGGTAGAAATCGAAACACGTCTTGCACTCCTTGCAGAGGAGGCAGAAACGCCCCTGTTAAAATCCGTCGAAGTCGACCGGTTGATGGCGCTGATGGCGATCCGGTCCACCGCGCCCGCTGCTGTCGACGATATCAAACGTATCGCAGGCGGGGATGAAGATATCGTTGACGCGGCCCGGGGTGTCGAAGCACTCCTCGACGCGCTCGCCGCCAAAAACATCGACCCCGCGACGCTTAAATTCGAAGCCAGCTACGGCCTCACCGCCCTCGAATATTACACCGGTTTCGTCTTTGGCTTTTCCGCCCCGAACCTCCCCACCGTTGCCACCGGAGGCCGCTACGACCTCCTCACCGCAACCCTCTCCGGAGGCCGCCGCATCCCCGCCGTCGGCGGCGTCATCCGCCCCGACGCGGCCCTTGCGTTGAGGGGAGCCGCGAAATGACCATCAAGCTCGGCATCCCCTCCAAGGGGCGCCTTATGGCCGACACCTTCGACTGGTTTAGCGCGCGCGGCGTGACCATCACCCGCACCGGAACCGACCGTGAGTATGCAGGGCGAGTTGACGGTGTCGATGGTGTCGAACTCGTCCTTCTTGCCGCCGGTGAAATCCCGCGCGAACTTGCCGCTGGACGTATTCACCTTGGCGTCACGGGGTCGGACGTGGTGCAGGAAAAGATCGCGCGCTGGGACACCAAAATCACCCCGCTGGCGCCGTTGGGTTTTGGTCAGGCAGACCTTATTCTGGCCGTGCCGAAAACATGGACCGATGTGCGCGACTTGAACGATCTAGATGCTGCCGCCGACGCGTTCCGCCGCGCCCACGGCTTCCGTTTGCGCATCGCCACAAAATACCATCGCCTGGTGCGCGCCCACCTCAAAGCCGCCGGAGTCGCGAGCTACCAGCTCGTCGACAGCCAGGGCGCAACCGAAGGCACCGTCGCAAATCTGACGGCCGAGGCCATCGCCGACATCACCTCGACCGGGGCCACTTTGGACGCCAACCACCTCAAAGTGATCGGCGATGTCATGCACGCCAGTCAGGCAACCTTGTTCCAATCACTGACGGCCCCGATGTCGGCGGAAGATCAGCGTCTCTTGCGGGGCTTTTTAGCAAAGATCGGTGTGTCGCCAGGCGGCTGAACAGTGCAGATTCGAACATAACCAAGCTGTTAAAGCTGCGAGCGGTCGCACCGACGCAATACCGACGTAATACCGACGCGTTACCGAACACCAATATCGGCCAAAGCTGCCAACAGTTTCGGCGGCAAATCTTCGTTCGCACGGTCCAGAGACAAATCCCTCGGAGCATCGGCACCCTGCAGATACCGCCACCCCTGAAAAGGACGTTTCGGTACGGTCTCAGTCCGATAAACGATTGGATCCATTACGATTCCACATCGCTTGATCCCATCGCCCCGATCGACCTCATCCAGCCGGACAATCCGTTGCCGCGCCAGCACAAGCCCCTTGAACACCCAGTAAAGCGATCCGCCATCCAAAAGCTCGTCCGCCCGCTTCGGCCACATCCGCGTCACATGCCGAGGCAACCCGTCCGGCCCCCTGGCCCGAACACTCGCCTGCCATTCCAGCAGGTCCTCAACGCGCTCCGCCCCAACGCAAAGCTTAATTAGATGTAACGACTTATCCACAGATTCTTCCCCAGACCACACATCATAACCTAACGGATTGATGCGGGGCATCAACATGTAGTAGTTTCCGTTTCTCACTAAAGGATTCGCTATGACACGCTTTGCCGCACCTATCGCCGAGCAAATCTGGGATATGAAGTACCGCTTTAAAGAGGCGGACGGTACCCCGATTGATACCACGGTCGAAGAAACCTGGCGTCGGATCGCCCGGTCGCTGGCCAGTGTCGAGGCGGACCCAAACCATTGGGAAGGCGTGTTTTACAGTGCTTTGGAAGATTTTAAGTATCTTCCAGCTGGACGCATCACTGCTGGTGCCGGGACGGCGCGCTCTGTTACTTTGTTCAATTGTTTTGTCATGGGGACCATCCCGGACAGCATGGGCGGAATTTTCGACATGCTACGAGAAGCGGCGTTGACGATGCAGCAGGGTGGTGGTATCGGATACGACTTCTCGACAATTCGCCCTAAAGGTTCGGATGTGAAAGGCGTCGCGGCAGATGCCTCCGGTCCGTTAAGCTTTATGGACGTGTGGGATGCGATGTGCCGTACCATTATGTCGGCAGGTTCCCGGCGCGGAGCGATGATGGCAACCATGCGCTGCGATCATCCTGATATTGAAGACTTTATCACGGCAAAGTCAGATCCGGCACGGCTCAGGAACTTTAATGTTTCAGTGCTTATCACAGACGATTTCATGGCGGCAGTTAAGGCCGATCAGTCGTGGGATCTGTGCTTTGACGGTAAAGTGTTTCGGACGGTTGAGGCCCGCGATCTATGGAACCGCATTATGCGGTCGACCTATGATTTTGCCGAACCGGGCGTGATCTTTATCGACCGCATTAATGCGATGAACAATCTTGCCTATTGCGAGACCATTGCTGCGACAAACCCGTGCGGCGAACAACCTTTGCCGCCCTATGGTGCATGCCTTTTGGGATCGATAAACTTGGCGCGCCTTGTTAACGAACCTTTCAGCGAAAACGCTCATCTTGACGAAGCGGCGCTGAGTGATTTGGTCTCGACCGCCGTCCGAATGATGGACAATGTCGTTGATGCTTCACGGTTCCCGCTGGAACAGCAGCGGCAAGAGGCCATGAACAAACGGCGGATTGGTCTCGGTGTCACAGGTCTGGCTGACGCTCTCTTGATGGTCGCAAGCCGCTATGGCTCGGACGAGGCGGCGGTCTTGACCGGCAAATGGCTGAAACAAATCGCCCGAGCGGCGTATCTTGCGTCTGCTAAGCTCGCGAAAGAAAAAGGCGCCTTCCCGTTATTTGACGCGGAAAAGTTTCTCGCGAGTGGCGCTATGCGGGCGATGGACGAAGATGTCCGCGCGTCGATTCGTGAAAACGGCATTCGTAACGCTTTGTTAACTTCAATCGCGCCCACGGGGACGATAAGCCTGTATGCTGGCAATGTATCCAGTGGCATCGAACCTGTCTTTGCCTACGCCTATACCCGCAAGGTGCTGCAAAAAGACGGCTCGCGGACCGAAGAAGAGGTCGTCGACTATGCGGTCCAGATGTGGCGGGATCTTTTCGGCGACATCGATTTGCCGGACTACTTCGTTAATGCGCAAACTCTGTCGCCGTCAGATCACGTAAAGATGCAAGCAGCTGCGCAGGAATGGATCGACAGCTCCATATCAAAGACAATCAACGTACCCGAAGATATTGATTTTGAAGCGTTTAAGGGCGTTTATCTTCAAGCATACGAGACCGGTTGCAAGGGCTGCACGACCTATCGCCCAAATGCGGTGACAGGATCGGTGTTAACGGTAGCCGAGCAAAAGCCCGCGACGCCAGAACTTGTCACCAGCGAGATTTCGGCTCCAGCCACCCCTCACGGGGACGTTGTCTATATTACCGAACCGCTGGACCGACCGCAGTCGCTTGAGGGGTCGACATACAAGCTGAAATGGCCTGACAGCGAGCACGCAATTTACATTACCATCAACGATATTATCCATGCCGGCCGCCGCCAACCCTTTGAGGTGTTCATCAATTCCAAGAATATGGAACACTTTGCCTGGACCGTAGCGTTGACCCGAATGATCTCGGCGGTGTTTCGTCGGGGCGGAGATGTGTCGTTCGTGGTCGAAGAACTGAAGGCAGTGTTTGACCCTCGCGGCGGTGCGTGGATGCAAGGGAAATACGTCCCCTCGATTCTGGCCGCCATTGGCGGTGTGATCGAACGACATCTCGTCGCAATTGGGTTTATCGAGGGTGAGGGCCTTGGACTGAAAGAAGATCCTCGTGCGCAAGTGGTGAACCTCGCGGAAAACCGCGGCGCTGCCTGCCCAAGCTGCGGACAATTCGGGATGCAGATGATCGAGGGTTGTATGACCTGTCCAAGCTGTGGCCATTCCAAGTGCGGCTAGATTGGCAATTGGCCAAGACATCTGGCCAAGCTTCCTGGTAGGTTGGTGCCTATTGTCGTCTGACGTTGCGTTTTCGTTCCGGCAGAGCGCGCAGTCTTCTGAGATTTTCCCAAATGTAGCTCTCGAGTGAAAAGCGAGAGAAAAACGCGAAGGCGACGCCGTTTCGGTCGGGAACCTCATTGTTTCTTATTTTTTAAGCGCATTTTGGTAAAAAATGACTTATTAAGGGGTTTTAGCCTTTGGGGAGGCGCGTTGATCATGGGACGCATGTTCATTTTTGCAATTGCCCTTTTCGCGGCAGGGTTTGCTTACAACCAATACACAGGAAAAGACCCGATCCGGTCGCTCCAGTCTTTCGTTGGCGCAGGCGGCGGCGGTGGATTTGCGGGCGGATATGGAATGGCCGTAGACAGCGGCCGATCAATTGGCGGCTCTGCGCGCGGCTTGGCCGACGGAGTGTCCGGATCACTTGGGGCAATCGGCAAGTGATATCTCGCGTTAATCCTCAAAGAATCGAGCGTCTTCAGATCAATTGAAGCTCGAAGATCTGACTTTTTCGTGCTAACCTAAAAATCTTACTAGGTTGATTTGGGGGGCTATTATGAACCTTCGATTGATCACTTTTGCCATTGTATTGTTGGCTGTTTACTTGGCATTCGGTGATTTTTTGACCGCCAGTACGTTGTCGACACCCGAAGGTTTTGTGTCCGATATCGGACGCGCAATCGGGGGGGCCGTTACTGGTGTGGCGACAAAAGTTGGCAATCTGTTGGGCAGCTGACGAAAGCCTTGGTTCCCGCATTCCGGCTTTTTTGGACTAGGCCCCTAGGAAGGCTGCGACAGCTGCTTCGAACTCGCGTGGTTTTTCAGCGTGGAGCCAGTGGCCGGCGGCGGGGATTTTGGCAAATCGCGCTTCAGGGAACAAATCCCGGATGCGGCCACGGTGATCGGCTTGGACGTAGTCACTGGCCGCACCAGACAAGAAAAGTGTCGGTCCATTGAAGGTGCCGTCGACGTCCGGAAAGCCCACGATGTGATCCATTTCATCCGCAAGCACGTCCAAATTCAGTCGCCAGCGACGGTTTTTAACATCAAGTGATTGCAGCAAAAACGCTCTGATGCCCGGGTCGCCAATTGATTTCTGTAATTGCTGATCTGCATCCCCGCGGGTTTCGACAGAATCAAGATCAATAGCGCGCATCGCATCAATCATAGGTGTTTGGGTATGAGAGTAGGCGACAGGCGCAATATCAGCCACGACCAGTTTCCGGACTTTTTCGGGATGCATCAAAGCAAGAACCATCGCGGCCTTGCCTCCCATAGAATGACCAAGGACATCTGATTGGCCCTCGATGGCTTCAGCAAGATCCCCTGCCATGTGCGGGTAGCGATGCTCTTCGAACCACGGGCTTTCGCCATGGTTCCGCATGTCCACGACCGATACTGGCCGGTCTTCGGCCAAGCGCTTGCCGACGACACCCCAGTTTCGCGCGGAGCCAAAAAGCCCATGCGCAATCAGCAGCGGTGTCCCGCTTTTTGTCTGATCAAAGGCGTTTGACGCGAGCATCCCGACGTCAAAGGCCTGGGTAAATCGGGAACTGGCGGCAGAGTTCTTTGGCTTCACCCTTCACGCGCACTTCCACAGCGCCGTTGCCTTCTTCGCCATTCGCAGCCAGGCCATCCACGACTTCAGTAATCCAGCGGCCAATCTGGCGGAATTCGCTTTCTGCAAAGCCACGTGTTGTCCCCGCGGGCGACCCAAGACGAATGCCGGATGTGATCGTTGGCTTCTCCGTATCAAAGGGGATACCATTCTTGTTGCAGGTGATATTTGCCCGCCCCAGTGTGCCTTCCGTTGCTTTGCCCGTGACGCCTTTGGGGCGCAAATCGACCAAGAGAACATGGGTATCTGTACCGCCAGTGACGATATCGATGCCGCCTTTGATCAACTCATCCGAAAGCGCTTGAGCGTTTGCGATCACTTGCTTTTGATAAGTTTTGAATTCGGGCCGCAGGGCTTCTCCAAAGGCAACGGCCTTGGCTGCAATCACGTGCATCAAGGGGCCACCCTGAATGCCGGGGAAAATCGCCGAATTGAATTTCTTGGCTAGGGCTTCGTCGTTGGTCAGGATCATTCCGCCTCGCGGGCCGCGCAGAGTCTTGTGCGTTGTCGTCGTTGCAACATGGGCATGCGGGAACGGGGAAGGGTGTTCACCCGCAGCGACAAGCCCCGCGAAATGGGCCATGTCGACATGGAGATAAGCACCAACGCTATCAGCGATTTCGCGCATCTTTGCGAAATCGATCTGACGCGGGATAGCTGAGCCACCTGCGATGATCATTTTGGGTTTATGCTCGGCCGCAAGGGCTGCGACCTGCTCGTAGTCCAGTAGCAGGTCTTCTCTGCGGACACCGTATTGAATGGCGTTAAACCATTTGCCGGACTGGTTTGGCTTTGCGCCATGGGTCAAGTGGCCGCCTGCATCAAGGCTCATCCCAAGGATGGTGTCGCCGGGCTGCAGCAGCGCCGTGAACACGCCCTGGTTCGCCTGGCTGCCCGAGTTTGGTTGGACGTTGGCGTATTCACAGCCGAAAAGCTCTTTGGCGCGATTGATTGCAAGGGTCTCGGCTATATCGACGTATTCGCAGCCGCCATAGTACCTGCGTCCGGGATAGCCCTCAGCATACTTGTTGGTCATCACCGAGCCTTGCGCTTCCATTACAGCGGCAGAAACGATGTTCTCTGAGGCAATCAATTCGATCTCGTCTTGCTGGCGTCCAAGCTCGGATCTGATCGCCTGATGCAATTCAGGATCGCGGCTGGACAAGCTTTCGCTAAAGAAGCCGGAATCTCGGTGGGAGGCATTCATTGGGTTGGTCCCCTTCGGGTCGAAGTGATCATTTGTCGGGTGTCATATCCGTTTATATGCGTTCCGAAAAGCCGGGAAACCGGCGCTTTAATGCGTGAAGTCGTCACGCCCGACATCTATCTGCGCTTGTGTTTCCGATGCGCTCGGGCAATCGTTCGTGGACATAGGGTTAGCCGAGGCGCAATGAGTACAAAAATATCCTTTCTTGCCAGTGATATGGCCGATGCGCAGGCTGCCCTTCAGGCCCTCACGACGCGCTATGGTCAGGTGCCGGTTGAAGACGCAGAAATTGTTGTCGCGCTGGGCGGGGACGGTTTCATGCTTGAGACGCTGAGTGCCGTTCAGCCACTGGACAAGCCGGTCTACGGGATGAACCGCGGCACCGTTGGTTTTTTGATGAACACGTTCAGCGAAGACGACTTGCCTACCCGCGTGGCCGAAGCCGAAGAGGCCTCACTGAATCCATTGCTCATGCGGGCTGAGGGTGTCGATGGGAAAGTGACCGAAGCGTTGGCCATTAACGAGGTATCACTGTTGCGGGCTGGCCCACAGGCAGCAAGGTTGCGCATATCTGTTGATGGCAAGACACGTATGGACGAGTTGGTCTGTGACGGCGCGCTTGTCGCCACACCTGCAGGATCGACCGCATACAATTATTCCGCGCATGGTCCAATCTTGCCGATTGGCGCTGACGTTTTGGCGCTTACAGCAGTTGCCGCCTTCCGGCCACGCAGGTGGCGTGGAGCTTTGTTGCCAAAGTCGGCGACTGTAAGATTTGATGTGTTAAACCCTGAAAAGCGACCAGTGATGGCTGTGGCAGATAGCCGGACCGTGCCGGATGTGGCATCGGTTGAGGTCCGCAGTGAAGCCAACATAATCCACAGAATGCTGTTTGATCCAGGCCATGGCCTTGAAGAACGGCTCATCCGCGAACAGTTCTCGTAGCGCCCACATCTTCAAATTGCTAAGCGTTGCCTGACTGCCGCGCATGCGAGTTGTCGCGCGGTGCGCTATTGAGCGTGCCTTCCGGAAATGCCAGAGTTTCTAAAACATGATTACGGGGAACCGGGAAAACCCGGGCCCGAGGCAACGAGTGAGGCACCTGCAATGAGCGATCCGGCACCCCTGGCCGAGGAAATGCGTGCGCGCATTCTCAATGAACCAAATACAATCCTAAGCGACCCTGATGTCATGCGCGCGCTGATAGCAGCGAACGATCAGGCAATGGGCAACAATATTATCGACCTTCGCGGCGTTGCGATGGAACGTCTAGAAGACCGTCTGACACGATTGGAAGATACACATAATTCTGTGATTGCGGCCGCCTACGAAAATCTTGCAGGGACCAATCAGATACACCGCGCGATCCTCGCGTTCCTTGAGCCGTTAGACTTTGAGTCATTCATCCGCTGTCTGGGCGAAGACGTACGGGATATCTTGCGTGTCGGTCAGGTCCGGCTTTTGCTGGAAAGCCACGAGGCGTCTATGGACCCGATGCTTGTGGATATCAGCGATGTCCTTTCCATCGCGGAACCCGGGTTTTGCGAGGACTATGCTGGGCGTGGCAAGCCGCCACGGCAAGTGACGTTGCGTGGTTTGACCCCTGGCGAGGGAACTGTGTTCGGGACGTCCAACAATTGGGTGAAATCCGAAGCATGTATTTTGCTTGATTTTGGAGACGCACGGTTGCCCGGATTGCTCGCGTTTGCATCGGAAGACCCGCATCAATTCTCGGCCAGCCATGGGACTGATCTTTTGAGTTTCATGGGTGGTGTATTCGAGCGGGCAATGCGCCGCTGGCTTGGGTGATTTCGCCGGCTTTCCGCGATGCGCTTGAGCGTTGGCTGGCCGAGCTTTCGGCGGTCGGCGGGCGCGCGGAAAAAACAGTCTCGGCTTATCGTGCAGATGTGCTTAGTTTTCTGGGGTTTCTGCAATCCTACAAGGATGCATCGCAAGGCGTCGTCGCGCTTGGCGGACTGACCACACGCGATATGCGGGCTTGGATGGCCCATGAACGCGGGCGGGGCGTCAGTGCGCGATCGCTGGCGCGCGCGCTATCGGCCGTGAAAAACTTCGTGGGTTGGGTGGCAGAACGCGAAGCCTTTGACCCCACGGCGGTTTTGATGGTTCGCACCCCCCGTTTTCAAACCAAACTGCCAAGGCCGCTCGAACAAGACGCGGCGCGCGCAATGATCGGCAATGTGGAATCGCAATCCAACACTGATTGGGTTGCCCGACGTGATACGGCCGTAGTTACTTTGCTGTACGGCTGCGGATTGCGCATTTCCGAAGCGCTTGGTCTGAAAGGTCAGGATCTTCCTATGGGGGACACAGTTCGCATTCTGGGCAAGGGCGGCAAAGAG
This sequence comes from Boseongicola sp., assembly GCA_029287375.1. GTDB lineage: Bacteria > Pseudomonadota > Alphaproteobacteria > Rhodobacterales > Rhodobacteraceae > Boseongicola. Next base: position 10,446 of record JARFRG010000008.1, read on the forward strand.
CGACTTGTGCCTGTTATCCCTGCAGCACGCTGCGCGGTCGACGCGTATGTCAAAGCTTGTCCCTACCAAATTGATATCAACACCCCGGTATTTCGGGGCGTCCGGGGAGGGTCACTTAACCCACGACTGATCCAAAAGGCGATGGAAAGTGCGCGGGCGCAACTTGGACTACCCGCCACCGCAACGCCTCACGCAATGCGCCATAGTTTTGCCACCCACCTCCTCAATGCGGGCGGTGATTTGCGCACAATTCAAGAGCTCCTGGGGCACGCGTCTCTCTCTACAACCCAAAACTATACCGCGGTTGACACCGCGCGGTTGATGGAAGTTTACGAGGGTGCGCACCCAAGGGCGCAATAAGCATCACCCAAAATCAGTACCATCACTGGCATTAGGTAACTATTTCCGGCATGAGAACCGAATGACCATGAAGACCAAAGCCTATCTTGTTCATCTGCTCACGGCGACCGGAGCTGTGCTTGCCATGCTGGCAATGCTTGAGGCCGTTGAGGGCAACTGGGCGATGATGTTTTTCTGGCTTGTTGTTGCGTTTTTTGTGGATGGGATCGATGGTCCACTGGCGCGTGCGACGGGCGTAAAGATCAATGCGCCTCGGATTGATGGTGTCCTACTTGATCTGATCATCGACTATCTGACCTATGTTTTTATTCCGGCATTTGCGCTTTTTACTTCCGGGCTTTTGCCTGGATGGACAGGGTGGTTTGCAATCATCGTAATCACCTTCGCATCTGCCCTGTATTTTGCAGATACACGGATGAAAACGGCTGATTATTCGTTCGCAGGTTTTCCTGGGTGCTGGAACATGGTGGTTTTGGTGCTTTTTGCAGTTCAGCCAAGCTTTTGGGTCAGTTTGGCGATTGTGACATTGCTTGCGGTCACGATGTTCGTCCCGATGAAATTTGTGCATCCCGTCCGTACCGAACGATGGCGTTCTGTGACGCTGCCCATGGCGCTGGGTTGGACATTTTTTGCCGGTTGGGCTGCGTGGGGATCGTTCGACCCCGACAGTTGGGCGCTATGGGGGCTGATTGTCACTTCGCTGTGGCTGACGTTTGCCGGGGTCGCGCAGCAAGTGATTTACCGCGAACGACTCTAGAAACGTGTGACAGCGACGCCGGTTGCGATTGCGGCTGCAGCCGTTGCTTTCAGACGATCCATGGGTTCGCCAAACAGCATCCAGCCAATCAGAACTGCGAATAGAATTGAAGTTTCACGAAGTGCCGCCACAAGCGCAATCGGGGCAACTGTCATGGCCCAAACCGCAATTGCGTAGGCTCCATAGGAACCTGCGGCAGCCAACGCACCCAACATCCATGCGCGCCGCGGAGCCACAAG
>JARFRG010000204.1 GCA_029287375.1 Boseongicola sp.
GAAACCCTCAAACCCGAAAACCGCCGATCCCTGACCCTCGAACGGGCAAATCCCCTAGGGGCCTTCAAAAACGTCTCCGCAACCCCGACATTGCGCCCGTTGTTGATCCTGTTCTTTCTCTATCAGGTCGCCTTCATGGTCTATCCATCGATCTGGGCCTACTACACCGAGGCCCGCTTTGATTGGGGCCCACGTATGATCGGTTTGTCACTGGCCGCCTTCGGCATTGCCATGGCCATCGTACAGGGAGGCCTCATCCGCTATATTCTGCGCTGGTTCGGCGACTGGGGTACAATCCTCTATGGCCTGACCTTCAACTTTTTTGCCTTCTTCGTCCTCGCCTTCGTGCAAAGCGGAGCAGTCGCCATCGCATTCATCCCTCTTACCGCGCTCGGCGCCGTCGTTACCCCGGCCGTTCAGGGCATGATGTCGCGCGCCACGCCCGACAACAGCCAGGGCGAACTACAGGGCGTACTTTCGTCGACGTCGGCCCTTGCCACCATCATCTCCCCCCTGATCATGACCCAGATATTCGCCGCGTTCGCACGCGAGGACGCCGCCTACTTCTTGCCGGGCGCGCCCTTCTTGTTGTCGATGGCGCTGATGGTTGTCTGCGCCGCGGTCTTTGTTGCCACCCCACGCCAGCAGCCAGTATGAAATTGGCCATTTCGCGCCATCGAAAGTCGGTTTTTGACGCGCCACATGTCCTCTTTTCGCCACCCTGATCGAAACCACATACCAAGGCCTATACTCATGCAATCCATCCGCGCCGCCGTCTGCCATGCCTTTGGCGAACCGCTCACCATCGAAACCGTCCACCTGGCTGCCCCGACCGGGCGCGCTGTCGAGATCACGCTCGAGGCCTGCGCCATTTGCCACTCCGACATCACCTATATCGACGGCCACTGGGGCGGAACCTTGCCGGCCATCTACGGCCACGAAGCCGCTGGCGAAATCACCGCCATCGGCCCCGACACCAAAGGCTACAAAATCGGCGACCGCGTCATCGTCACCCTGATCCGCTCCTGTGGCACCTGCCCGACCTGCAGCGCTGGCAAACCGGTGATCTGCGAACGCCCAACCGGCCCCTCGCCGCTAAGCCTCCCCGATGGCACTCCAATCGTCCAATCCATGTATTCCGGCGCCTTCGCCGAAAAAGTCGTCGTCGACCAAAGCCAGATCGCCCCCATTCCTGACGCCATCGCCTTCGACGTGGCCTCGCTCTTGTCCTGCGGCGTGATCACCGGCGTCGGAGCCGTGGTGAACACCGCCAATCTGCAAGCGGGCGAAGACGTCGTGGTCATTGGCGCAGGCGGCGTCGGCCTGAACGCTATCCAAGGGGCCGCCATCGCAGGCGCGCGCCGCATCGTCGCCGTCGATCTCTCCCCGGAAAAACTTGCCGATGCCCGCGACTTTGGCGCAACCGATGGCATCCTTGCGACCGATCCGGCCCCATGGGACCGCCTGCGCGAAAAAACCGGGCGCGGCGCAGATGCCGTGTTCGTCAGCGTCGGCGTTCCTGCCGTCTACACCACCGCCCCGAACTACCTGGCACCGGGCGGACGTGTCGTCATGGTCGGCATGCCACCGTCAGGGGCCGCCTCGAGCTTCGAGCCCGGCAACTTCGCCGCCGCCTGCCAATCCATGGTCGGCTCGAAAATGGGCAACACCGTACTGGCCCGCGACATCCCCTGGCTTGCCGATCTCTATCTTCAGGGCCGCCTTAAACTGGACGAGCTGATCTCGCGTCGCTGGTCCCTCGACGAGATCAACGACGCTATCGCCGACACCAAATCGGGCGCCGCACGACGAAACGTGATCATTTTCGACCGTAAATCCAAATAGCCCGGCGAAATCAAAGCGCTCCGTCGCCCACTTCACCCTTTCTCAAATACCTGATGGCCCTGCCCGCAAAAACCGCGCGCCGCGGCGCAATTTTATTACTGTCAACACCGCACAAACCGCGCACGCTGCGTTAATCGTCTCCAGGTTACCAATAATGCACCGACGCAAAACCGACGTTACACCGACGTAATACCGACGTCGAAAACGCACATATTTCCCAATATCTTAAGGGATTTTCTACGTCGACGGAAAATCCGACCCTGTGGATAACTTCGACGCTAAAAACTCAGACCCTAAGGCGTATCGTCATCCCACTCATAAACGACGACATCTTCGGTCTCTCTCGCCCCAAGACTGCGGTACAATTCGCGCGCAGCCATGTTGTCGCCCTCGGTTGCCACCCAGATCACATCGCATCCCCGATCCCTCGCCAGATCGCAGATGCGCTTCACAAGCCGCGTTGCAATACCGTTCCGTTGATACGCCTCATGCACGCCGACCTCATTCACAAAGAACGAAAACGGCTTGTCCGGGTGCATGATCACAGTTCCGCTCGCAAAACCAATGACTTCACCCTGATCAAGCGCGACCACAAGCTCGTTCACCCGCGTTGCAAGAAATCCAAACGCCCAGGACGGGTCGATGCGATTGTCGAATGTCCCCGGCTTCACGCGGTCCAAAATATGCGCATCCTCTGGACCAAGATTGCGAATGGTGATTGGGTTCATTTAAGGCAACTCTCACACGACCAAAGACAAGGGCCAAGTCATTGAAACTCAGCGATCTTGACATCATCGTCACCGCTCCGCCAGCCCCCGGATGGGGAGGGCGCTATTGGATCCTCGTTAAAGTGACGACCGACACTGGCGTCACCGGATGGGGAGAATGCTACGCCTCGGCCGTAAGCCCCGACGCAATGAAGGCCGTTATCACCGATGTCTTCACCCGCCACATGGCAGGCGAAAACCCCGAAAACATTGAGCTTATGTTCCGCCGCGCTTACTCCAGCGGCTTCACCCAGCGCCCCGATCCGACCGTTATCGGCGCGTTTTCAGGGCTGGAAATTGCCTGTTGGGACATTCTTGGCAAAGACCGGAACCGCCCGGTCTGGGCCCTTCTCGGAGGACGCATGAACGATCGGGTCCGCGCCTATTCCTATATCTATCCGCTCCCTCATCACGCGTTGCCCGCTTTCTGGATCGATGCAGACATGGCCGCAGAAAGCGCGCTGTCGCTGGTCGAAAAAGGCTACACAGCCGTCAAATTCGACCCCGCAGGCCCCTATACAATCCGCGGCGGACACCAACCTTCACTTCTCGACATCGACACATCGATCGCTTTCTGTCGCGCCATCCGCGACGCCGTCGGTCCGCGCGCCGACCTCCTTTTCGGCACCCACGGCCAGTTCACCACAGGCGGCGCAATCCGCATGGCCAAGGCCATCGAACCCTATAATCCATTGTGGTTCGAAGAACCCGTGCCGCCCGACAATGTCGCCTCGATGGCCGAAGTTGCCCGCGCCACCTCCATAACCGTGTCGACCGGCGAGCGTCTGACAACCAAGGCAGAATTCGCCGCCGTCCTTGCCGCAGGTGCCGCCAATATCCTGCAACCCGCCTTGGGTCGCTCCGGCGGCATCTGGGAGACCCGAAAGATCGCCGCCATTGCCGAGGCCTACAACGCGCAGATGGCCCCGCACCTATATGCAGGCCCGATTGAATGGGCCGCCAACGTCCATTTCGCGGTCTCAATCCCGAATATCCTGATGGCCGAAACCATCGAAACCCACTTTCACAAAGCATTGATCAAAAACACTATCTCGGTCGAAGACGGCTACATCACCGCCCCCACGGCTCCTGGCCTTGGCATCGACGTGGACGAAGCCCTTGCCCGCGCGCATCCATACAGCGACGACGGCCTCCACCTCGAAATGCAAGAGGCACCCATAGGCTACAGCGCGCCCAACATCTTTGAGGGCGGAGCGCCGGTAAAGTCACAAACCTAACCCGGAACCAACGCCCCGCGATGCGCAAAGATCGCCGCATCAACATCGTCAAACCAGGTCGCACGCCCGTTCTCAAGAACCACGGCTGCCGAACACATCCGCGCTAAAAGCGGCAGATTGTGCGACACGACGATCGCCGAACGATCCCGGATGCGCTCCGCAAGAACCGCCTCCGACTTCGCCCGAAACGCCGCATCACCGACGCTGGTCACTTCGTCAATCAAATAGGTATCAAAGTCGATGCCCATCGACACCGCAAAGGCCAACCGCGCTTTCATACCCGCCGAATACGTCCGAAACGGCAAGAAAAAATGCTCCTCTAATTCCGCCATTTCGCGCACAAACTCCTCAAGCGCATCCGTATCGACACCATACACCCGCGCAACAAATCGCGTGTTCTGCAAGCCGCTGAGATCCCCGTGAAAACTGCCGGCAAAGCCAATAGGCCAGGACACAAACCCGTCCGCCACAACGCGTCCTGAAGTAGGCCGCATCGTTCCCGCAATCAGCTTCAAAAGGCTCGACTTTCCAGCTCCGTTGCGTCCAATCAAGGCCACGGCGCCCTTGTCCGGAAACGTCATCGAAATGTGGTCAGCAATGACCTTTCGCACACCGCCCGACATGAATGTCTTGGACACCGCCTCAAGTCGGATCATCGCCGGTCCCGCAGCGAATAATAGACCAAAACCCCAAGCGCCCAGACAGCGGTCAAGAAAAAGCCCATCATGAACAACAACGTAAATCGACGGGGATGCTGTGGTGTCTCAGCAAGCGTCGGCCGAATATGCGCTGCAAGATACCGGCTTTTTCGCCGCGCCTCGGCCTGTGCCAAATCGAACGCTGCCAAAGCCCCGGTATAGGATTCTTCCGCAAACTGGCGATCAACGGCCAATCGCTCGAACTCCGCCAATAGCGTCGCATAATCCGCCCCGTCGGCCCCGCGCCCACCATATCCCAGCTTGCCGCGTTCGCCGGAAATGCGGGCCTCAATCACAGCAATCCGGCGATCTGCCTGACGCAACCGTGGATCGGTCGCCCGCGTGCTTTCGCGCAACAAGTCCGCGTCGATCAAAGCCTCAACCAACTGCTGCTCCAGCATCGACAAAAGGCCCATCTGCCCCTGCACATCCGCACTTGGATCCACAATCTGTGTGCGTGATCGGTACTCTGTCAGGCGCCCCCGCGCATCCCGCATCCGCACCACCGCGCGTGACAACTCTGCACGCGCGAAATCCGTCGTGTCATCCTGTGCAATCGCAGATAGTTCATCCACAAGACGCGCACTTTGGGCAAAAATCCCTGAGGCAATGGCGCGCGCATCCTCTGGATCGAACGCCAGTGCGCGCACCTCGACCAGCCCATTGCCCGGATCGTAAATCACCCGCACCATGCGACGCCAATACGCGTGCAAATCCTCAATCGCACCACCCGTATGATAGGCGAAAACCGGATCGCCCCGAGGTTTGGAAAAAACCTCATCCAACCCCAGTGCGTTATCCAGCGCCCGCACCATTTCCTGACTGGTAATGAAATCATGGATAATATCAGCATCGGCAGACCCGCTTGAAGCAAGCCCGGCAATGCCGCCAAATATCTCAATCGGAGACGTAAATTCTTCGGTACGCACAGAAAAAGCGACCGTCGAAGCATACTGATCCGCTGCCCGCGTAAACAAATACGCCCCGCCAAAAAGCGTCGGGATCAAAACAATTGCGGCAAACGACAAAAGTACCGCGCGATGACGACGCCGCGCCTGCGAAACTGGCGAGATTTCATAAAGCTGGGCGATCTGCGTCACGGTGGGCAAACCTCGCGTTAACCAAGATGTCCCCACTCTTTCGAAGTCTCGTTAATTCGACGTAAAGACGGCGGCTTTATCCACGACACAATATGGCCGACGTCTCGTTTCCCCCGACCCTTGATACCCCGGTGCCTCGCCCTGCGCAGCGCCCCAAACGCCTGTCCGCGAACCGAACGATTGCCGCTCTGGGTTTGCGTGAAATGATTACAAGCTATGGCCGCAGTCCCGGTGGCTGGCTCTGGGCCATCATTGAACCCGCCGCGGCAATCGCCCTTTTGGCCTTTGCATTTTCGCTTGCATTTCGCGCGCCACCCCTTGGTTCAAGCTTCGCTCTTTTCTACGCGACCGGTTTCCTTCCCTACATGCTGTTTCATGACATCAGTCAAAAGGTCGCCACCTCAATCCGGTTCTCGCGTCCGCTTCTGAATTTCGGGGCCGTTAGTTATCTCGACACGCTAATTGCCCGGTTTCTGCTAAATCTTTTGACTCATCTTCTGGTAATCGCCCTGGTTCTGACTGCCCTTCTTTATGTAGCACGATCAAATGCTTACGTTGATGCGCGCCTTCTTTTCCTTGCCCTTGCTGCTTCCTCGGCGCTGGCGGCTGGCGTGGGTACGCTAAATTGCTATCTCTTCACCGCATTTCCCGCGTGGGAACGTCTTTGGGCCATCGCGCTTCGGCCATTGTTCATTATATCCGGTGTCGTTTTTCTGTTCGAAGACGTCCCCGCGGCCTATCAAACCCTGCTTGCCGCAAATCCGTTGTTTCACGTCACTGGCCTCATGCGGGCGGCGATTTACCCCACCTACGAGCCAACTTATATCAACCTGTGGTTTGTCTTTGGCGTGGCTGTCGGCACATCCGTCTTGGGGATGCTGTGCCTCGACAAATTCCACGACGAATTGATCCACAAATGAGCAATCTTGCCTCAAATCTGCACTTTGCATTGGGTCAAATTGCCCCGCGGCCGGGTCCGCGCCACGTCACAATACTGCTGGCGACCTACAATGGGGCGGCGTTGCTTAAGCCTCAGCTCACAAGTTTTATCGGTCAAACCCATGACGACTGGTCTCTCCTGGTTTCGG
>JARFRG010000294.1 GCA_029287375.1 Boseongicola sp.
AGCATCCAGTCCAGCAAAATGATGTCGGGCTGCGTTTCGTCGACCAATGTCATGGCGTCGTCGCCGTTGTCCGTCTTGGTGACGGCAAAACCCTCGGCCTCAAGATTGTAGGTCAAGACCTCAAGTTGCGCTGCCTCATCCTCAACGACCAGAACGCTGGGGCTTCCCGTCGACATGGATCACAGCCCCTCGTTCACATAAGTCGTCTTGTCCTGCTTCGGCCGCGCGTCATCCGGCATGTGCCCGGTAACAAGGTAAACCACCTGCTCGGCGATCGAGGTCACATGGTCGCCCATCCGCTCGATATTTTTGCCGATAAAATGCAGGTGCATACAGGCCGTAATGTTGCGCGGATCTTCCATCATATGCGTCAGCAATTCGCGAAACATCGCCGTATACATCTGGTCCACGTCCACGTCGCGCAAGATCACCTGCTGTGCCAGCTCCTCGTCGCGCTGAATATACGCGTCCAAAGCGTCCTTCAGCATCAGCTGAACTTCACGCGACATCCGCCGGACCGACGCCGAGGTGCCGTCCACTTCGGGCGTTTCCAGCAAGATCTGTGTCCGCTTGGCAAGGTTCTTTGCATAGTCGCCGCAGCGCTCAAGGTTTGCACTGATCTTGATGACCGTCAGAACTGTCCGCAGGTCACTAGCGGTCGGTGCGCGCAACGCAATCACCCGCGCGGCCTCCTCATTGACCCGCTCTTCCAGCGCATCAATCCCTTTGTCGGCCCTGCGCACCTGCTCGGCCAGCTCAATGTCTTGCTCTGCAAGGGATTTCGCCGAGTCCAGAATGGCCGTCTCAACCATCCCACCCATCTTCATCAGTGTCGCCTGGAGCGCTTCCAGGTCTCTGTCAAACGCCGAGGCGATATGTGCTTCATTCATGTCCTGCTCGCTCCCCTAACCGATCCGTCCGGTGATATAGCTCTCGGTACGGCTGTCTTCAGGATTGGTGAAAATATGCCCGGTCTCGCCATATTCAACGAGATCGCCCAAGTGAAAAAACGCAGTCTTCTGGCTCACACGGGCCGCCTGCTGCATGGAATGCGTAACAATAACAACAGAGTACCTCTGCTTCAGGTCGTCAATAAGCTCCTCAATCTGCGCGGTCGCAATCGGATCAAGCGCTGAACACGGCTCGTCCATCAACAGAACTTCCGGCTCTGTTGCCACAGCGCGTGCAATGCACAAACGTTGCTGCTGACCACCCGAAAGCCCGGTGCCCGGCTGGTCCAATCGGTCCTTCACTTCGTTCCAGATCGCACCTCGGCGAAGCGACTTCTCTACGATCTCGTCCAACTCAGCCTTGTTGCGCGAAAGCCCGTGGATGCGAGGACCATAAGCAACGTTGTCGTATATCGACTTCGGGAACGGGTTTGGTTTTTGAAAGACCATGCCGACTTTAGCGCGAAGCTGCACCGGATCAACGCGCTTGTCATAAATGTCTTCACCATCCAATTCGATCTTGCCCTCGATCCGGGCAATATCAATGGTGTCGTTCATGCGATTAAGGCACCGCAGAAACGTCGACTTCCCGCAACCGGAAGGTCCGATAAAGGCGGTAACGGCCTTATCCTCGATGCCCACCGACACATCCTTGATAGCATGCGTATCGCCATAAAAGACGTTCACGTTCGTGGCGGCAATTTTGATGTCTTTCATAACAGTCGTTCTTTCAATGATCCGCTGGTCGTCCATAGGTCCACATCCTTACCTTACCACCGGCGCTCAAAGCGGCGACGCAAAATGATGGCAATTGCATTCATCGTCAGAAGGAAAACGAGCAGAATAATGATCCCGCCCCACGCCTTCTCGTAGAAACTCACATCGGCACGTGCGGCCCATGTATAAATCTGCGCCGGCATTGCCGAGTTCGGATCAGTGAAGCCGGCGACAAATCCGTCTGGGTAGCCACGCGCCACAAATCCAACCATCCCGATCAGCAAAAGCGGGGCCGTCTCACCAAGAGCTTGCGCCAGTCCAATAATCGTCCCTGTCAGAATGCCCGGCATCGCCAGAGGCAAGACATGATGGAACACCGCTTGCATTTTCGAGGCCCCTACCCCCAGTGCCGCTTCACGGATCGATGGTGGGACTGCCTTTAGGGATGCGCGAGTCGAGATGATGATGGTCGGTAGTGTCATCAGTGCCAGCACCAGGCCGCCAACAAGAGGCGCCGATTGCGGCAGATGCATGAACTGAATGAATACTGCTAGTCCAAGAATGCCGAAGACAATCGACGGCACAGCCGCGAGGTTCGAAATATTCACTTCAATCAGGTCTGTAAATTTGTTCTGCGGCGCGAATTCCTCAAGATAAATCGAAGCTGCCACGCCAATCGGCAGCGACAGAAACAGCACCACCAACATCATGAAGAACGATCCAACAACCGAAGCCCCGATCCCGGCGCCTCCTGGATTATCCACGCCGGAATCCGCACCGGTGATAAAGTTCCAGTTTAAGGCGCTGAAAACAATTCCCGCATCAGCAAGCGCATCGACAAGATCCAAATCGCTTTGCTGAAGAAAGCGGCTGTCCTGCAGGGCCTCGCGAGTCACTCTTCCTTTAAAGTACCCGTCCACACGTGATGATGCCGACAGTTCGAACGATACCGGCTGGCCAAGCTGATCTTCGTTTGCTCGGAAAAACTCACGCAACGTACCACCGGTTTTTCCCAGGATACGCTCGATTGCCGCTTCATCGAAATCGACATCCAGACCGCGCTCGCGCAGCTCTTCCCGAAGCACGGCATTGAAGTAGCTCTGGTAAGCAGCCGTTTTAAACAACTGCGCTTCCGCTTCATCATACTGTTCCTCAGTGAGCGTGAAGTCCACACTCACAACGGCCTGCGTAAACGCGGGCAATCCGGATCGAACTATAGAAACCATGAGAACGATCAGAAAAAACAGTCCAACGGCGATCGCCGCGATACCATAATATTGAAAGCGCTTTTCAGCCGCATTCCGTTTTTTGGTGCGTGGGTCCGCCTCGGTGAGCGGAGTCTTGGGCGGTGAAGGTACCGGAGTGATTGTCGCGTCGGTCATTAGTCGTACTGCTCCCGATATTTGCGAACGATATAAAGCGCAATCACGTTCAAGGTCAGAGTGATAACGAACAAGCTCATGCCAAGTGCGAAAGCGACCAGGGCTTCTGGCGAGGCAAAATCGGAATCGCCCGTGAGCTGTGAAACGATTTTGGCGGTGACAGTGGTCATTGCCTCAAACGGATTAAGGCTAAGGCGGGCCGCGGCCCCCGCTCCGAGAACCACAATCATCGTCTCGCCAATCGCGCGCGACGCGGCCAGAAGAATGGCGCCAGCAATCCCCGGCAAAGCTGCCGGCAAAACCACCTGACGAATGGTCTCCGATTTCGTGGCCCCAAGCCCATAGGACCCATCGCGCATCGATTGCGGAACGGCATTAATGATATCATCGGACAACGAACTGACAAATGGGATCAACATGATCCCCATAACCAACCCGGCCGTCATGACCGCGCGACCGCCGCCCTGCCAGGACACACCCAACCAGCCGCCATCTCCGAACACGCTCACCAACAACGGGCCAACTGTAAGCAGGGCGAACAAGCCATAAACGATGGTCGGAATGCCCGCGAGAATTCCCAGCAATGGCTTTGCAAATGAACGAACGTTCGACGACGCGTATTCCGAAAGATAAATGGCCGAGAACAGTCCGATTGGCACCGCTACGATCAACGCCACGATGGAAATATACAAAGTACCCCACAAAAGAGGCAGCAAACCCAATTCCGAACTGCCGCCGCGTCCCGAGAAACTTGGCGCCCAGCTAAGGCTCGTGAAAAACTCGGATGCCGGATAAAGATTGAAGAATTCTACCGTGTTGAAAATAAGGGCCAAAACAATGCCCTAAGTTGTTAAAATGGCAACCGAGGCTGCGGCAATCAACAACACCAGCGTGCCCGTTTCGACGACGTT
>JARFRG010000094.1 GCA_029287375.1 Boseongicola sp.
CAGTGACGTTCACCGCATGGTCAATCTGCTGCAAATATCGTCGGCCTTCGGACGCGCGATGGAAACCATCGACCGCACGGCGATGTGCAAGGCGGTGTACCCTGTTCTTGTTGCGGCGTGGCGCACTGGCGCGTTGGATGCAGCGCAGCTAGATGCGGTTTTGTCGGCGACAGCGGAAGGGTATTCGTTCCCGACCAATCTTGATCGCGACCCACCCATTGGAGGCCTAGCGCCGCTCACGCAAAAAGCGGCGATGAAACAGGCGATTATGACGGGGGCTTCTCAGGCGGAGTTTGAGGCCGTGCTGGATCAACAAGACGCCGTGAGACAGGCTTGAGGGCGCCTTGCCCCTTTTGACGTCCTTCGCACCGGGCTGAGCCAGGTTTTCACGGCGCGGAAAATCGCTACTGTTCTTAGTGACGCAAAGAGGTGGTTGATATGTCCAGGAACGTATTGTGGATAATGGCCGACCAGTTACGCTGGGACTATCTCAGCTGCTTTGGCGCCACGCACATCGAGACCCCGCACCTGGATCGGCTTGCAGCCAAGGGTCTGCGTTTCAATAAAACGTACGTTCAGTCACCGAATTGCGGACCAAGCCGGATGAGCTTTTACACAGGCCGCTATGTGCGCAGTCATGGCGCGACGTGGAACGGTTTCCCGCTCAAGGTCGGAGAGCCAACGCTTGGCGATCATTTGCGCGAGATTGGCGTAAAATGCAGTCTTGTCGGAAAGACCCACATGACCCCCGACAAGGAAGGCATGGCGCGCCTTGGAATTGAGCCTGACAGTGTCATCGGGGCATTGGTCAGTGAATGCGGGTTCGAGGTGTTCGTGCGCGACGACGGCACCAACCACAGTGACTATCCGCATCGCCACGGCGAGGACTATGACGCCTACTTGCGCGAACGCGGTTTTGACGGGGAAAATCCGTGGGAGGAATGGGCCAATTCGGCAGACGGTCCGAATGGTGAATTGCTTACGGGCTGGCTTTTGAAGAATTCGCGGCTTCCTGCGCGCGTGCCTGCCGAACACTCTGAAACTGCGTGGCTTACAACGCGCGGCATCGAGTATATCGAAGCGCAGGGCGATCAACCCTGGTTGTGCCACCTTAGCTATATCAAGCCGCACTGGCCCTATCTCGCGCCGGCCCCCTACAACGACATGTACGGCACCGACGACTTGCCGCCGGTCGTGCGCACCGACGCCGAGCGCGACACCGATCATCCCGTGATGAAAGCCTGGCTTGATACGCGCGTGTGTCAGTCGTTTTCACGTGACGAGGTCCGCGATCTGGTGGCCCCGGCCTATATGGGACTGATCAAGCAGCTGGATGATGAAATGGGTCGGCTGTTCGATTATCTGGAAAAATCGGGCCGGATGGAGGACACAATGATCGTCTTCTGCTCGGATCACGGCGACAACATGGGCGACCATTGGCTTGGCGAAAAAGACCTGTTTTATGACTGCTCGGCGCGCATCCCACTGATCGTCTATGATCCCCGCCCCGAAGCGGACTCCACACGGGGGCAGATTACCGACGCACTTGTCGAGGGTATCGATCTGACGCCGACGTTCCTTGAATTCTTTGGCGGAAAATCCAAACCTCACGTGATCGAAGGCCGCTCGCTGATCCCGCATCTGCATGGCATGCCCGGCCCATGGCGCGACGTTGCAATCTCGGAATACGACTTTGCCATTCGCGAGGCACGTCTTGAGCTTGGGCTTGATCAGAAAGACGCGCGCCTCACGATGGTTTTTGATGGCCGCCGGAAATACATCCATGCCGAAGGGTTCCGCCCGCTTCTTTACGATCTTGAAGGCGATCCTGACGAGTTAGTCGACCGGGCAGGGGATCCGGCGTGTGAGGCACATCTGTCGCGGTTGTCTGAGGCCCATTTCCACTGGGCGCGCCAACACCACACGCGCACCACAGTAACCGCAGAAGAGGTCGACAGACGCGCGCGCATCAAAGAGCCGCCGGGGATTTACATCGGCTTTTGGGACGAAAAAGAGCTTGCCGAAAGCGGCAAAATCCTCCCCGATCACGCCTCTGGGTAATGCTGCCCGGAGACCTCTGGCGGACAGCCGCGTCTGTGGGTTATAAACGCCTTCGAGTTGCGCACTTCGGGAGACAGGTCCATGCCACGCCAAACAGCCGAACAGGCCGCGCGCCTTTCGGTGGCACCCATGATGGATTGGACCGACCGCCATTGTCGGTACCTTCACCGTCTCTTGTCGCGCCACGCGCTGCTTTATACCGAAATGGTGACGGCTCCGGCGTTGATACGGGGTGGTGCCGTGCATTTGCTGACCTACAACGCTGCCGAACATCCGGTCGCATTGCAACTCGGCGGTTCGGAACCGGCCGAATTGGCACAGGCGGCGCGGGTCGGCGCGGGCGAAGGCTATGACGAAATCAATCTGAATGTCGGATGCCCCTCGGACCGGGTGCAATCCGGCACGTTTGGCGCTGTGTTGATGAAAACCCCTGATCTGGTCGCAGACTGTGTCACCGCGATGATTGCCGCGGTCGAGGTGCCTGTGACCGTGAAATGCCGGATTGGCGTGGATGATCAGACACCGGAAGACGTCCTCCCGGACTTTCTTATGCGCATCCGGGATGCCGGAGTGACGCGCGTTGCAATTCACGCGCGCAAAGCATGGCTTCAGGGTCTCAGCCCCAAGGAAAACCGCGATATTCCGCCTCTGGATTACGATCTGGTCCATGCAATGAAAACCGCGTTTCCCGACATGCACATTTCGATCAATGGCGGGCTTGAGACGCTGTCACAGGCAAGAGACCACCTTGCACGCGGTCTTGACGGTGCAATGATTGGACGTGCGGCCTACCACACGCCGTGGGACACACTGGCGCGCGCGGACAGCGTGATCTTTGGCGATCAGGATCCGTTCGAGACCCCGCATGATGTGGTCGAAGCGATCGTCCCATACATCGAGGCGCATATCGCGTCGGGGGGGCGTCTGCATAATGTGACGCGTCACATGCTGGGACTGTTTCAGGGGCGTCCGGGCGCGCGCGCGTGGCGTCGGGTCTTATCGGAGCGCGTGCATGCAGAGGGGGCCGGGGTCGAGGTTTTGCGGGATGCGCTGGCTCAGGTTCCAAAAGACGCGGCGGCCTGAATGCGCAGGTTCCGGTCTGGACTTACCTCGCAGCCTCGCTTTCACTTGTCGGCCACTGACGAAGGACATATCGCGTGACACCGCTGCGGATCGACAACAAAACTGCCCGTCAACTTTGGCTTTCTTCTCAGGGGCTTGGTACCCAGCCCACCGGACAACTCGATGTCATGGGGATGATCAAACAGCTTGGCTTTGTGCAGCTGGACTCGATCCAGGTGGTGTCGCGCGCGCACCATCACATCCTATGGAGCCGCAATCAGAATTACCGCGAACCGATGCTGAATCGTCTTCTGGCGCAAGATCGCGCCATTTTCGAACATTTCACCCACGACGCCTCGGTAATCCCAATGGAGTTCCTGCCGATGTGGCAGCGTCAGTTCCGGCGTAAAAAGGCGCAATTGGACCGCTCGGGGTGGCTCAAAAACTTGCCAGATCAGGCC
This sequence comes from Boseongicola sp., assembly GCA_029287375.1. Taxonomy (GTDB): domain Bacteria; phylum Pseudomonadota; class Alphaproteobacteria; order Rhodobacterales; family Rhodobacteraceae; genus Boseongicola. Next base: position 3,585 of record JARFRG010000094.1, read on the forward strand.
AGCCGCGACGAGATAAAGAACCGCATTCGCGCCGAAGGGGCTTTGTCGACCCACGCCTTTGATTCCAAAATCACCGGACCCAAGGAAATGTGGTCGCGCCCGCCCCACAAGATCGCATTGGATTACATGTGGTACTGCGGTGACCTCGCGACCTGCCACCGGATCAATTTCAACAAATACTATAACCTGCCCGAGCGGGTTTTTCCCAAGGCGTTTCACGACGAAAGACTGCCTGACCACGAACAAGTCGACTGGCTGTGTCGTGGGGCGTTGGAGCGCATGGGGTTTGGCGCTCCGGGGGATGTTCAACGCTATTGGGACGCGGTTGGCACACAAGACGTGCGGGCATGGATCGACCAATCCGCGTCTGATCTGCAACCCGTTGAAATCCAATCTGCCGACGGTACCTGGATCACAGGTGTTGCCTTGCCGGATATCGAGGCGCGTATTGCGGCGCTTCAGCCGGTGACGTCGCGCCTGCGCATCCTCAATCCGTTTGATCCGGTGATCCGCGACCGAAATCGGCTCGGCCGTTTGTTTGGCTTTGAATACCGGGTCGAAATGTTTGTGCCTGCAGCCAAGCGCATCTGGGGCTACTATGTGTTCCCAATCCTTGAGGGACACCGTTTTGTCGGACGCATCGAGATCAAGGCAGATCGCAAATCATCTGTTTTGAACGTCCTCAAATTTTGGCCAGAAGACGGGGTGCGCTGGCCTGCCAGTCGCCACGAAAAACTAGCGGCAGAACTGGACCGGATGCGCAGATTTGTCGGTTTGGAAAAAGTCGCCTGGGCCGCATAAGCGGAACCAGAGCAGAGCGCGGTCAACGAAGAAAGGGCGCCCCAAACAGGACGCCCTTTCCAAATTTGAAACTTTACCGCCCGATCAGCAGCTGTAGTACATCTTGAATTCGATCGGGTGCGGTGTGTGCTCGTAGGCGTAAATCTCTTCCCACTTGAGGTCCATGTAGCCCTCGATCTGGCTTCGGGTGAACACGTCACCGGCCAGAAGGAAGTCCATATCAGCCTCAAGTTCGTCCATGGCTTCGCGCAGCGACGCACAGACGGTCGGGATGCCTTCCAGCTCTTCTGGTGGCAGGTCATAGAGATCCTTGTCCATGGCTGCACCCGGATCGATCTTGTTCTTGATGCCGTCAAGGCCAGCCATAAGAAGGGCGGCAAAACACAGATAGGGGTTCGCCGACGGATCGGGGAAACGGGCCTCTACGCGCTTGGCTTTCGGGTTCTCGGCCCATGGAATACGGACGCAACCGGACCGGTTGTTCGCCGAATAGGCGCGCAGAACAGGGGCTTCAAAACCCGGAATCAGGCGCTTGTAGCTGTTGGTCGACGGGTTGGTGAAGGCGTTCAAGGCCTTGGCGTGTTTCAGGATGCCACCGATGTAATACAAAGCTTCCTGGCTTAGATCGGCGTATTTATCACCTGCGAACAATGGTTTGCCGTCTTTGAAGATCGACATATTCACGTGCATGCCAGTCCCGTTGTCACCTGCAATTGGCTTTGGCATGAACGTCGCCGTCTTGCCGTAGGCATGCGCAACCTGATGGATCACATACTTGTACTTTTGCAGATGGTCGGCCTGCTCGGTCACCGATCCAAAGATCAGACCCAGCTCGTGCTGACAGGACGCAACCTCGTGGTGGTGCTTGTCGACCTTCATGCCCATGCGCTTCATCGTCGACAGCATTTCAGAGCGAATGTCCTGCGCATCGTCAATCGGTGGCACAGGGAAATAGCCACCCTTTACGCCCGGACGATGGCCCATGTTGCCCATCTCGTAGTCGGTGTCTGTGTTCCACGACGCGTCGACCGCATCGACCTCGTAGGACACTTTGTTTATCTCAGTCGAATAGCGGACGTTGTCGAACAAAAAGAACTCGGCCTCTGGCCCCATGTAGGCCACGTCACCAATGCCAGTCGACTTGAGGTACGCCTCTGCCTTTTCAGCCGTGCCGCGCGGATCGCGGTCATAGGCTTCGCCGGTGTCTGGCTCGACGATCGAGCAGTGAACAGCAATCGTTTTTTCTGCATAGAAAGGGTCGATGTAAGCCGAGGATGCATCGGGCATCAGCTTCATGTCGGACTTGTCGATCGACTTCCAGCCGGCAATCGACGAGCCGTCAAACATAAAACCTTCCTCAAGGAAGTCCTCGTCGACCTGGTCCGCCATGACTGTCACGTGCTGCAGTTTGCCGCGCGGATCGGTGAATCGGATGTCGACGTATTCTACGTCCTCATCCTTGATGGTTTTCAACATGTCCTTGTTGCTCATAGGTATGACCCTCTTTCGTATCTGACTGATTGTAGGTGGCTACTAAAGTGCGTCTTCGCCGGCTTCGCCGGTTCTGATGCGAATGGCTTGGCTAATGTCCGAGACAAAGATCTTGCCGTCGCCGATCTTGTCGGTTTTCGCGGCGGCGATGATGGCCTCGATGGCGGCGTCGACCTGATCATCCGAAAGAACGACCTCGATCTTCACTTTTGGGAGGAAGTCGACGACATATTCCGCACCGCGGTACAGTTCTGTGTGACCCTTTTGGCGCCCGAACCCTTTGACTTCCAGAACGCTCAGGCCCTGAACGCCAATTTCCTGAAGCGCTTCCTTTACCTCGTCCAATTTGAACGGTTTGATAATTGCCTCTATTTTTTTCATGGCTCTGACTCCCTGACAGCGTGTTTTAATGGGTGAGACCACGGCGCGCGCGCCGCCACAATCGAAGGGCAGGACGCGGAGGTGCGGTCTCGCGACATAGCATTCAATATGATTAAATTTTAGGCATGTCGCGCGTAAAAGCATCGAAATTGAATCTATGCCTGCCGACTTGCGCCGCACCACGTGATTTTGCGACAAGGATGGGGCAAGGGAAAGGAACATGGACATGTCCACAAGGGATCCAATCACATGCGATGAAATGCGCCGTATCGAAGCGGCGGCCATGGCAAGCGGCGCGGTCAGTGGGTTTGATCTGATGGACCGGGCGGGAAAAGCCGTTGTCAAAGCCATCTTCGAAGAATGGCCGGACCTGCTCAGCAAGCCACACCGCGTCGGGATTTTATGCGGTCCGGGAAGCAACGGCGGCGACGGCTTTGTCATCGCGAGCCGGTTTCGGGACTACGGCTGGGACGTCGAGGTTTTTCATTTTGGCAATATCGACACCTTGCCCAAGGACGCCAAGGCCCACGCCATTGAATTCGCGCGCACCGGCGGGGTCATCTCTCCGATCATACCGTTTAAGGGGCGCGACATGCGCTTTGCCGATCCGCCCACGGATCTGTGGATCGATGCGGTTTTCGGCATTGGTCTCAGCCGCGCTCTCCCGGATGAAGTAACGGCTGCATTCAATGCCATCGCCTACGAGCGAAACTGGCAAACCAACAAGCTCGTTGCGGTCGATATCCTAAGTGGGATTAACGCTGACACAGGCGCGCGTTTGACGGATTTTCCGCTCGTGCCAGATATGACCGTGACATTTCACGCACCAAAGCCTGGCCATCTGACAGGGGCCGGGTTGGACTGTACAGGCAAACTGATTGTTAAGGACATTGGTTTGTAAGTCTTTCTGGTCGAAACAGACTGCCCGGAGGCAATAGATCTGATGATACCCAGCCACCCTTCTGCCGACAGCGATATCCTGCGCGCTTTGCGCAAGTCGCCCGATGCGCACAAATATGCCCATGGCCACGTGCTTGTATTGTCCGGTGGCGCCGGGCGCACGGGGGCTGCGCGACTTGCGGCGCGGGGCGCGCTGCGCATCGGGGCCGGACTTGTCACAATCGGTTGCCCGCATTCGGCACTGGCGGAAATTGCGGCCCACAGCACAGCCGTCATGTGCCGCCCGCTTGATGGTGCGCCGGGCCTCAGCGAAGCGTTGTTCGACGATCGGTTGAACGCGCTTTGTCTTGGTCCCGGACTTGGGCTTGGTCCTGACACGCAGGCGCTTGTCCTTGCTGCCCTGAAATCCCCGCGTGCCACGGTTCTGGATGCTGACGCCCTTATGCGGTTCGAACGCTACCCGGAGACTTTGTTCGAAGCGCTTCATGCGGATGTCGTGTTGACACCGCACGCGGGCGAGTTTTCGCGGCTTTTCCCGGACATTGCGGCGCGCCTTGATACGTCCAGTCCAGAGCCGCTTTCCAAGGCCGAGGCCACTCGCGCGGCTGCGGCCCGTGCGGGCTGCACAGTCTTGTTCAAAGGCCCCGACACCGTGATCGCTGATCAGACAGGGGCCTGCATGATTACGGACAACACGGGCGCGCAGGCAGCGCCCTGGCTTGCGACGGCAGGGTCGGGGGATGTGCTGGCCGGGTTCATTACCGGGCTTTTGGCGCGTGGTTTCACCACGATGAACGCGGCCGCCACGGGCGCGTGGCTTCACGCGGAATGCGCCCGTCAATTTGGTCCCGGTCTGATTGCCGAAGATCTCCCCGAAGCGCTCCCGGTGGTATTTGGAAATCGTGGCCGGTGAGTGGTGAATGTCTGGTTTGGGGCGCGCACGGGCGCACCGACGCAATACCGACGTCATACCGACGCGATACCGACGTGTAAAATCGCCCCGTGTCGCGCATTTCCAGGCGCGATACGCGATCTTGTCAATGACTGCTTGCCGGCGGGGAACTTAACCACAAGAAAAGGTTGATGAATGTTATTTCCGCGTTAGTTTACTCGTGACGTCATTGGGGAACATTGGTCATGACGCCATTCACAAGTCTTGAAGGTCACAAAGACCTTCCGCGTTATTTTTCAACGGCTTACTCATTGGCAAGTAAGCTTAGCAACGGACGGATTGACTTCCATCTCGACGATGGTCGCGTGTTCCGTGTTGAGGGTGCGAATCCCGGACCCGTGGCCGAGTTGCACATCCACAATTCGGATGTTTTCGCCCGCCTGATCCGCGAAGGAGATCTTGGGTTTTCAGAGGCTTACCTTGAAGGCTGGTGGTCTACACCTGACCTACAGGCTTTCATGGACGTGATCCACGCCGATAACGACGAGGTCTACTACAGCTATCCCGGAATGGGCTTTGTGCGCGCTTACGAGCGTGTGCGTCACTGGATGAATGCCAACTCGAAAACCCAGGCCAGAAAGAACATTTCCTATCACTATGATCTTGGAAATGACTTCTACGAGCTGTGGCTGGACGAGACGATGACTTACTCTTCGGCTTTGTTTAAGACTGGTCAGGAAGATCTTGAAAAGGCTCAGGAACTTAAATACGCGAGTATGATCGACGAGATGGGTGCGCGACCCGGTGACCACGTACTTGAGATTGGCTGTGGCTGGGGTGGGTTTGCGGAATACGCCGCTCGCGAACGCGGTCTGAAAGTCACGGGGCTGACGATTTCGAAAGAGCAATTCACGTACGCCGTCGAACGCATGGAACGCGCAGGTCTGTCCGACATGGTTGAGATCAAGTTGCAGGATTATCGCGATGAAACAGGCGTTTACGACGGCATCGCCTCGATTGAGATGTTTGAAGCTGTTGGCGAAAAATACTGGCCGGTCTACTTTGACACTGTGCGTGAACGCCTGAAACCGGGACGTTCCGCGACGCTTCAGATCATCACGGTGGAAGATCACCGATTTGAAGCCTATCGAAAAGGCGTTGATTTCATTCAGAAATACATTTTTCCGGGCGGCATGTTGCCTTCTCCGTCGGTACTGAAGTCCGAAGTGGAGCGTTCGGGCCTACGTGTTTTGCAGTCTATCGAATTTGGCGAAAGTTATTCGCAAACGCTGCGTCGGTGGCACAATACCTTTAACGAACGCTGGGATGACATAAAATCGTTGCGCGGATTCGACGATCGCTTCAGAAGAATGTGGAATTTCTATCTAACCTCTTGCGCTGCAGGCTTTCACGCCGGAAGTATTGACGTGACGCAGATAACGGTCACTAAACCGGGATAGAATTCATATGCCCACTGGCGGCAAACTTATTGGAGCGATGGTCTTTGCGGCTCTCGCCTATTTTCTCACCGATCTTGTAAAGCCTCTGTTGCCAGAGGGCTCACGGGTCGGGTGGTTCTCGCAGGTCAATGCTTTGGTCGGCTTTGTGATGGGCTGGACCATTCTTGGACGCGGAGCAGGCAAGTCGTATCGGCAATCGCTTGGCTACGGTTTCACCACACTGTTCGCGAGCGCGTTCTGGTCGATTTTTATTTGGGCGGGCTATGAAATGCTGCGTCGATCTACCCGGCTGTATTATGATGGCCCCGTTGAGGCGCTTCAGGAAATGGCGCAACTCATTGTGATTTACGCAAAAATCGTTGCAGTTCAGGAGGTTATATTGCCTGCTGTGATCGGTACCGTGTTTGTGACGTGGTTCACCGAGTTCTTTGCACGCCGTTGGTCGTGACGGACACCTGCGCCTTATTTCTCTACGGAACCCTCTGCGACCTTGATCTACTTGAGATCGTCGCAGGCGAGCATCTTTCAACCGAACCGGCGTCCCTTGCGGATCACGCGGTGTTTTGGGCAGATGGCCAGTCGTTTCCCGTTATTGTGCGTTCAAGGGGCGCAATTACCCACGGTATTCTGATTGAGGCGACCAAGGCGGCAAAGGCGCGGCTTGATTTTTACGAGATTGGCTTTGGGTATCGTCTTGCCCCCTGTGAGGTCGAGGTGAACGGCGGGCGGCGGACGGTGGAGGTCTATGATCCCGAGCCCGAGCGTTGGCCCCGTGGCGCGCGCTGGTCGTTAACGGATTGGCAAACACGCTTTGGCATTCTCTCTCGCGAGGCTGCGCAGGATTACATGCGTTTGTGTGGAAGAAAATCGCCACAAGAGGCGGCAGCGCTGTTTTCACAGGTCCGTGGTCGCGCAGCCAGTCGTTTGCGGGCTCAGAATGTGCCGACCCCAGTGGCGTTTGAGCCGTCGCCATCCCGTGACGGTGTGATCATCCATTCAAGCCACAGACCGTTCGTTGATTTCTTTGATCTTGTCGAAGAAAATGTTCAATTTCAGACGTTTGCCGGAATGCATAGCGCTCAGGTGCAACGCATTACGTTAATCGGAGGTGATGCGGTAACGGTGCTTCCCTATGATCCCGCTACCGATAGCGTGCTGATCATCCGGCAATTTCGCCACGGTGCCTACAGCCGTGGTGATCTTAATCCTTGGTGCGTCGAACCCGCTGCGGGACGCATTGATCCCTTCGAGACACCTGAAGACGCGGCGCTTCGCGAATTGCACGAAGAGACAGGTGTGGTCCCACGCAGCCTTCATCGTATTGCCGGCTATTACCCGACGCCCGCTGCCGTCAGCGAGCATCTAACCAGCTTTGTTGCGACGGCAGACTTGACGGAAAGTGACGGTCGCATTGGAGGACTTGCGGGCGAAAACGAAGATATCATGTCGCATGTCGTGCCGTTTGAAACACTGATGAAAATGGTCGAAAGTGGCGCTGCCAATACCGGGCCGCTGGTGCTGACGGCGTTTTGGCTTCAGAGCGCGCGTCACACGCTTGTGTGACTTCGCTTGCTTTGGGCGCACTCATCGCATTGAATCCCGACGCGCGCACGCTTAGGACGATTTGCAACATCAAAAAGGAGCCGCCCGTCATGCATACGCGCGCCGATCTCGCTGAAACCGTGGGCAACACGCCTCTGATCCGGCTGCGTGGCCCTTCCGAAGCCACGGGCTGCACCATTCTTGGCAAGGCCGAGTTCTTGAACCCTGGACAATCGGTAAAAGACCGCGCGGCGCTTTTTATCATTCGCGACGCCATGGCGTCCGGCGCCTTGCGTCCAGGTGGCACGATTGTTGAGGGCACGGCAGGGAATACCGGAATTGGTCTGGCTCTTGTCGGTGCCTCGATGGGGTTCAAAACCGTTATCGTCATTCCTGAAACTCAGAGTCAGGAAAAAAAGGATATGATCCGGCTTTGCGGGGCGGAACTTGTCCAAGTCCCTGCGGTCCCTTACAAAAATCCGAACAACTATGTCCGTTACTCGGAGCGGCTTGCCCTGAAGCTGGCGCAAACTGCGCCAAACGGTGCTATCTGGGCAAACCAGTTCGACAATGTCGCCAACCGTCAGGCCCATGTCGAAACAACCGGGCCGGAAATCTGGGATCAAACGGACGGCAATGTCGACGGATTTGTCTGCGCTGTTGGATCGGGAGGCACGCTTGCGGGTGTCGCAGAAGCGCTCCAGCCGAAGGGCGTGAAGGTCGCGTTGTCTGATCCTGACGGGTCAGGGCTTTTTAAGCTATACACAGGCAACGATCCGGCACCGGGCGATTCAATCACAGAAGGAATCGGGCAGGGGCGTATTACGGCCAATCTTGAGGGCTTTTCACCGGACAATGTCTTTAAGATCAAAGATGTGGAGGCATTGCCGATTGTGTTTGACCTGTTGCAGGACGAGGGTTTGTGTCTCGGCGGATCGTCCGGCATCAATGTGGCGGGGGCCATGCGTCTGGCCACGGAAATGGGGCCGGGCCATACGATTGTTACCATTTTGTGCGACTATGGAAACCGATACCAATCCAAGCTGTTCAATCCCGCGTTCTTGAGGTCGAAAAACCTCCCTGTGCCGGTTTGGCTTGAACGCGAGGATCCCTATCTGCCGTCAGTTTTCGAGGACTAAGCCGTGACAGAACCGCTTTATCGGGACGCATACTTGAGGAAAGCGACGGGGACGGTCATCGCTGTCACCGAGGAAGGTGGCCTAGTGCTTGACCGGACAATTTTCTATCCGACGAGCGGCGGACAACCTGGAGACTGCGGACGTGTGACATGGGCGGATGGCGTCCTTGATGTTGTGGCAACTGTAAAGGGCGACGCGGACACGATTGTTCTGGTCGGCGCTCAAGGCGCGCAATTGCCGGCCGTCGGGTCCGTGGTTGATCAGCAGTTAAATTGGGAAAATCGCTTTGGTTACATGCGGGTACACACCGCACTTCATTTACTTTCCGTCGTTATTCCATTGCCTGTTACGGGCGGTGCGGTGTCGCAATCCAAGGGCCGACTGGATTTTGATATGGTCGAGCCGCCATCCGACAAAGGCGCGCTGAGTATTGAGCTCAATCATCTGATATCCCGTGATCTGGCGGTCAGCGAAAGTTGGATTTCCGAGGCGGCGCTGGATGCCAATCCGGGCCTTGTAAAGACATTGTCCGTCCAGCCACCACGCGGTACCGGGCGCATTCGCCTGGTGCGGATTGGGGATGACGTGGATCAGGTGGATTTGCAGCCCTGTGGCGGAACCCACGTCGCCCACACGGGAGAAATCGGGCAGGTGCGCATTGGCAAAATTGAGAAGAAAGGCGCACAAAACAGACGCGTTTACGTTCATCTTGTTGAGGACGCATAGCACTTTGTCAGGCCAAGAAAACACAGTCTGAAATTCATGCTTCGCCCTCTTGCACAGGAGGGCAGCAACGGGCTACACGATGCCCCACGGAGAGGTGGCCGAGTGGTCGAAGGCGCACGCCTGGAAAGTGTGTAGGCGGGGAACCGTCTCCAGGGTTCGAATCCCTGTCTCTCCGCCACTTGGCCCTGAGAAACGTTTCTCCCCGTCCGGCTGCGGCCGGATTTTTCGGTTATATTAAAGCGTTATGCGGATTGGGCTGAACACTGCTTTAGCGCCAAGATACCTGAAGTCGTTCTCTGCGGGGCGGTATTCTCTGAAGCTGATGACTGCGTCGATTTGGTGCAGTGCTTGTAAGGCGTTGATGCTTATCGGGTTTTCCGAGTGTCGAAATAGCACTTCGACGCCGGTCGCGCTCGGTCAGATGGACCTGAAATCGAAACTCGTCGCGGCGGTAGCAAAGGTTCGGCTCAATCGAAATGCCGCAATGCAGTGAACAGCACCAAGGGCGGAAACCGGAAGTTCGCTGCGTGTGCGCGGGCTCTTGGTCGATACAGTGAAAGCAGCCATTCATGGATTGGCGGAACCCAAGAATGCTGCAACCGATCTAATGGCGGCAGAGAGCCCATTGCAGACATGCTTCATGGTCTGCGGGCCCTCGACTAAGGGGCTGGCGCCTTGATTTTTCTCAAAGCACATTCAAAGGAACCGATTTAGACTCGCAGTATCGGAAATTGTTAATGGAGGAGACCTATGTTCCGACGGGTAAAATTGGCTTTGTTGGCTTCGACCGTTGCCGTCGCCTGTACCTTTCCGGCAGTGACGTGGGCCAATCAGGCTTCGGATGAAAAAGCCATTCTGGAAATTTGGTCAGCTTATAGCTCGGCACGTGTGGCAGGGGACTCCGACACCTGGCTTGCACTCTGGGATGTCGAGGGAAAAAGAATGGCTCCGGGAATGCCAGCTGCGCCGTTTGAGAAATTCTCGCAAGGGATTCCTGCGGCATTTGCTGCTTCTCAGCCGCCGTCTATGACGATCGACGCCGACGAAGTCGTCATTATGGGGGACTGGGCGTTTTCCAGCGGGAATTTCAAGGTTGGGGAAAAAGTCGATGGGAAGTTCCTAACGGTCTTTCGCCGCCAGGAAGATGGCAGTTGGCGTATCTACCGCGATGCCTTCAACATGAACACGCAGTAGCGTGCTTGTGTGCATTCCTCACTATACGAGTGGGGCATGCACTCCTAGAGTTTGCCACTTCCTGGCGACCGTTTCGTCCCGCGTCTTACCAGTTGATGCTCGGTGCAGCGAACGGCACTCTATCCCAGACCAGCCGTTTGTAGATCACGCGGCAAATGACGGTGGAGAGCCCAAGGCCGACATCTAGATTGAGGCGGATTAAAGTGGTTCTGTTCGGTGCACATTAAAATGACTGCGAATGAGAGCTGCAAAAGGAGGGCAGACACCGTGCACCGTCTACATTTTGCAATGCTCCTTGCGATGTTCCTGCCCTTCGCTGGTCTGGCAGACACGTCAAAAGTCTCTAGGGTATGTCCCGGTCTCGATGTGACCGCCTCGGCACCTGAGGCGGGGCTTCGCGACTTAATTTGTCAGACAGCGACCGACCACGTGGCTCGGCTTGGTGCCTGCGGAATTCTTCCGACACGCCCAATTAGCGTGTCTGCCGTTCCAGCAATTGAGGGACTACCCGGGAACTGCG
>JARFRG010000158.1 GCA_029287375.1 Boseongicola sp.
GAGCGCGATCGAAGGATCGTCCATCTTTGACGGCGGCGAAAAGGGAATTGAAATGAACGCAATTCTTCTGAAGCCAACGCCGATCACACGCGAAACGCTGAACGTTGCTATCGACGCAGGCCACATCTCGAAAGAGTCGGCTTGTGAAGGTGCAATGGCGGGCGTTGCCGCTTGCGAGTAATCGCATGATGATTCCCGGCGTCAGCGGATACGCTAACGCCGGGGGTTTTCCAGTAAATTAGTTGTCGTGTTGCAGCGCGGGCCAAAGATCGCTTTGGTCCAAGGCGAATGACAACGCCACACCCCGGAAACCAATCAACTCAGGCTGGATAGATTATGGCTGACATACCACCCACCACCTCTGATATTCCGAGCAACGATGCGGACCAAAGTCCTGTCGGCCGCTTTTTGCGCGCGACCGAGATCGACACCCGCCTTTTGGGCATGATCGGCGCATTGATGCTGATCTGGTTCGGATTTCACTTTTACGGCGTTCTTGTGAACGGGCAGGGCTTCTTTCTGACGCCGCGCAACTTGTGGAACCTGTCGGTTCAGACTTCGTCCATCGGCATTATGGCGACGGGCATGGTGCTAGTGATTATCACCCGCAATATTGATCTTTCGGTCGGTGCGCTTGTGGGCGTGACGGCGATGGTGATGGGTATTTTGCAGGTCGAGATCCTGCCGCAGTATCTGGGGCTTGGACACGGGTCGATCTGGATTGTCACAGTGATCGTAGGTATGACGCTTGGCGCGACTATTGGTGCATTTCATGGCTGGCTGATCGCATATCGCGGCATACCGGCGTTTATCGTGACGCTTGGGGGTCTTCTGATCTGGCGCGGATCTGCGTTTCTGGCGGCGGGCGGTAAGACGATTTCGCCGGTTGATGAGACGTTCTCGCTTCTTGGGGGCGGACCTTACGGTGCCATCGGATCGACGGGCAGCTGGATTGTTGGCCTTCTCGCCTGTGCGGGCGTGCTTTGGATGCTTTATGCGGGCCGTAACAACCGACGTCGTCATGACTTCCGTCTGCGACCCATGTGGGCCGAGACGTTCCTTGGGGTGCTTGGTTGTGGCGTGATCATTGGGTCGGTTCTTTTGGTGAACGCCTATCCGTGGCCCAAAGGCATTATTCGCCAGTATGCCGCGCGAAATAATATTGAAGTTCCGGCAGAAGGTTTGTTCATCAGCCACGGCTTTGCGATCCCGGTTCTGATCCTGATTGTCGTCGGTATTCTAATGACGATTTTGATGACGCGGACGCGGTTTGGCCGGTATGTTTTTGCGATCGGGGGCAACCCGGAGGCGGCGGCGCTTGCGGGGATCAATACCCGGTGGATGGTGTTGAAGATTTTCGCGCTGATGGGGATGCTGGCCGGTTTGGCGGGTGTCGTTGCTTCGGCGCGATTGAATTCGGCGACCAACGCGCTGGGTCTTTTGGACGAACTGTACGTGATTGCAGCGGCCGTTATTGGCGGCACATCACTGGCAGGCGGCGTCGGCACCATCTATGGCGCGATCCTTGGGGCGCTGGTGATGCAGAGTTTGCAATCCGGCATGGTTCTGATCGGATTTGACACCGCTATTCAGCAGATCGTCGTGGGCATGGTTCTGGTTTTCGCCGTCTATCTCGACAATCTTTACCGCAGCAAATCGAAGTGAAGGGGAATACCATGACCGATAGAGGAACACCCTTGGTCGAAATGCGCGACTTTTCGATCTCGTTCGGCGGCATCAAGGCCGTGGATCATGTCACTGTTGATTTGCATGCCGGAGAAGTTGTCGGCCTTTTGGGACACAACGGCGCGGGCAAGTCGACGTTGATCAAGTGCCTTTCGGGAGCCTATCAGGCCGACGCGGGTGAGGTTTATATCAACGGCCAGAAGGTTGAGATCAACAATCCGAGAGATGCGCGCGCGCAGAACATCGAGACGATTTATCAGACGCTCGCGCTTGCCGATAACCTTGATGCGGCGTCAAATCTGTTTCTTGGGCGCGAGTTGGTCAATTCGATGGGGTTTGTTGACGAAAGCAAGATGGAAGCTGAGACGCGCAAGATCATGCACCGTCTCAATCCCAATTTTCAGAAGTTCAACGTGCCGGTATCGGCGCTTTCGGGCGGACAGCGTCAGTCGGTGGCGATTGCGCGCGCGGTCTACTTCAATGCCAAGATCCTGATCATGGACGAGCCGACGGCGGCTCTTGGTCCTCAGGAGACACAGATGGTGGCGGAGCTGATTGAAGAGCTGAAAAAGCAAGGGCTTGGCATCTTTTTGATCGAGCATGACATCCACAATGTGATGAAGCTTTGTGATCGTGCGTCAGTGATGATGAACGGCAAACTGGTCGGGACGGTCAATGTCGACGAGGTCACGGATGAGGACATCCTTGGGATGATCATTCTTGGAAAACCGGCGGCGCAGGCTGCGTAAATGTACCTTGGGCTTGATCTTGGAACGTCTGGTCTGAAGGGCATCCTGATCGACGAGGATCAGGTTGTCCGGGCCGAGGCCAGTGCGCCGCTGAGCACATCGCGTCCCCAAAGCGGGTGGAGCGAACAGGCGCCGTCAGACTGGCTTGGGGCCTGCGAAATTGTTCTGGGTGCCTTGGCCGAAGGCGGCAGGCTTGGCGGTGTGCGCGGCATTGGGCTTTCGGGGCATATGCATGGTGCGACCTTGCTTGATGGCGCGGATCAGGTGCTGCGCCCGTGTATTTTGTGGAATGACACACGCAGCCATGTCGAAGCCGACCAGATGGACCGCGATCCGCAGTTTCGGGCGGTGACTGGCAATATCGTGTTTCCGGGGTTCACTGCCCCGAAGGTGGCGTGGGTGAAAGCGCACGAGCCGGATCTGTTCGCCAAAATCCGCAAGGTCTTGTTGCCGAAAGATTATCTCCGCTTTTGGCTGACGGGCGGGCATGTGGCCGAGATGTCGGATGCTGCGGGAACAAGCTGGCTGGATACAGGAAAGCGGGATTGGTCGGACGCCTTGCTTGCGGCGACGGGTTTGTCACGCGATCACATGCCTCGTCTGGTCGAAGGGTCCGAGGTTTCGGGTGTTTTGCGCGACGAGTTGGCCGTGCGTTGGGGCTTGCCGAAGGGTGTCGTCGTGGCGGGTGGTGGCGGCGACAATGCAGCGTCCGCGATTGGCATGGGTGTGGTGAAGGCGGGGCAGGCGTTTGTGTCTTTGGGCACGTCGGGCGTGTTGTTTGCGGCCAATGATGGTTATCAGCCGGATCCTGAAACGGCTGTTCATACGTTTTGCCACGCGGTTCCCGAGACCTGGCACCAAATGGGTGTGATCCTTGCCTGCACGGATGCGTTGAATTGGGCAGCAAGTCTGTTTGAGACGGACGCGGCGTCGATGACCGAAGGGCTTGGGAATTTGCAGGCACCTGGGACGGCGCGGTTTTTGCCGTATCTGGGCGGAGAGCGCACGCCATTGGCGAGTGCGTCGGTGCGGGCCGGATTGGTCGGGCTGGAACATGCGACGGACAAAGCTGCGGTGACGCGGGCGATTTTGGAAGGAACATGTTTTGCCTTTGCCGATTGCCGGGACGTTTTGGCGGCAACCGGCACGCGGATCGAGCGGGTTCTCGCGGTCGGTGGTGGCACGCAGTCGGAGTATTGGTTGCGGGCATTGGCGACGGCTTTGGAGGTGCCTTTGATGGTGCCGGATGCGGCGGATCTTGGGGGCGCGTTCGGGGCCGCGCGGCTTGGGATGATGGCGGCCACGGGCGATCTGTCGGTTGCGAGCGAGCCGCCGATCACACGCACAATCGATCCTGACCCGAGTTTGATAGACGCTTTCAAAGAGGCGCACGTGAGCCACCGAAAGGCGGCGAAATTTCTGAAGGACTTTCCATGACCGACTTTTTCAAAGACTGCTCAAAGATTTCTTACGAGGGGCCGGAGAGCCGCAATGAATTCGCGTTTCGCCATTACAATCCGGAAGAGATGGTCGCGGGCAAAGCGCTGAAAGATCATTTGCGGTTTGCGGTGGCCTACTGGCATTCGTTTGCCTGGCCGGGGGATGATCCGTTCGGCGGGCAGACTTTTGAGCGCCCGTGGTTTACCGGCGATATGGATGGTGCGCGTCTTAAGGCGGATGTGGCGTTCGAAATGTTCGACATTCTGGGCGCTCCTTACTTTTGTTTTCACGATGCGGATGTGCGCCCCGAGGGTGCGACGTTTGCCGAAAGTGAAAACCGGCTGAAAGAGATCACCGACATATTCGCGGCCAAGATGGAGGCGACGGGCGTCAAGCTTTTGTGGGGAACGGCGAATTTGTTC
Source organism: Boseongicola sp. (assembly GCA_029287375.1). GTDB lineage: Bacteria > Pseudomonadota > Alphaproteobacteria > Rhodobacterales > Rhodobacteraceae > Boseongicola. Next base: position 4,298 of record JARFRG010000158.1, read on the forward strand.
TCGCATCGTCGCTTTATGTCGGGTGCGGCCACCAACCCTGACCCCGAGATTTATGCCTATGCGGCGGCGAC
>JARFRG010000214.1 GCA_029287375.1 Boseongicola sp.
CTCGCCGACCCGACGCGGCGGCGTATCCTCGAGATGTTGCTGGAAGACGATATGGCCGTCACCGACGTGGCCGAACCCTTCGAGATGTCGCTTGCCGCGATCTCAAAACACCTTACGATCCTCACCCGCGCCGGGGTCATCGCTCAAGAGAAACGTGGACGCGTGAAATGGTGCAAACTGAATCCAGACGCCCTGCGCGACACCAGCATCTGGATGCAAAGTTTTGGCCAATTCGACGCCGTCGATCTGGACGCGTTTGAAACCTTTTTGGAACGCGAACTTGCCAAAGACGATCTGGCAGATCCTGACGTCTAAGGCTCAGCGCAGCGCGCGGCCCTCTCGTAAAAGCATCACCAAAGCCAACATGGTCAAGCCAACGCCCGGCAACATTATCGCGGGCGGGATTTCTGCGGCCAGAACCACTTCCCATAATATCACCCAGGCCGGGATCAGATAAGTATAAGCCATCACCTTCGCGGCCTTCAGGCGCATTGATGCAAACTGTACAAGGTTGATCGACATCGCCGAGGCGAAAATCACCAGATACGCCAGCACCGCCCAAACCATCGGAGACAATGCCGACCATTGCGTCGCCGCGATCTGTGGCGCACCAGCAATGCCGACCAGGATCGCGCCCCCCGCCATCGTGCCAAACGCAAAGGCAAATACGCCTTCGCCCCGGTTCAGCTTTGGCACCATCGGGATATAGATTGCGTGCGCCATGCACCCAAAGAAATACACCACCTCGCCGACACCGACATCAAACGCCAGAAACGCCGAAAGCTTGCCACGGAAAATCACCCAAAGTGCGCCCGACGCGCCAATCGTCAACGCAAGCGCCATCCAACGGTTCGTCACCTGCCCCATGATCCACCACGCAAACCCCGCAGCCATCATTGGCGTCAGCGTAAACACTGCTGCCGTTGAAACCGGATGTGCGGTTTTCAGGCCCTCAAACATCAAGACGAAATAGGCGCCGAATAACCCGCCCAAGACCAGATATCGCCACGGCGCGCGCAAAGCGTCCCGCGTCAATTGTCCGGTCGCCACGGCAACCGCACCCACGATCAGCGCCGCCAACAAGAACCGCAAGGCAGTCAAAGCCATGGGATCAATCTCATTGGCAATGCGCCCGCCAAATGAAAATGACCCCGCAACCAACGCCGAAAACGCCAGCATCGCCGCGTGTCCCTTCAGTTCATCCGTCCGGGATACCGGCACAGAACTCACCACGATTTGGCTTCTTCCTTGAGGAACTTCAGAAACGTCTGAACCTTCGTTGTCCGGTGCAGATCCACATGCGTGACCAACCACAAAGGCGCCGTCCACTCCTCCAAGGGCTCAAACAACCGCACGATCCCATCGAACCGCTCAGCATCCCACGTCGATATAAAGCCGATCCCGACCCCTGACACCACGGCATCGCGCAAAACCCGGTTGTCCGTCCCGCGGAATACAAACCGTTCTGACGGCACGTTCTCGCGCAACCACCGGGCGAACGGCGCGCGGCTTTCGATGCTGTCCAGCGTCACAAAATCATGCGATCCGAGATCCTCAATCGCCGCAGGACGTCCCTTGCGTGCGATATAGTCCTCAGACGCGTAAAGCGCGATCTCCTGGGACACGAACGGCTGCACCACATTGTCAGGATTGTCCGGCGCACGTCCGGCACGCACGGCCACATGCGCCTCACCATACTCCAATCGCAACACGGTATCCCCGGTGATATAACGCACAATAAGATCAGGATAGAGCGCCTGAAACTGCGCCAGAACAGGCGTCAAACGCGGCGACACAGAGGTCAGCGACGTCACCACAAGTTCGCCCGAAACCTCATCCCCGCGCCCTCGGATACGTCCGACCAACTGCGTGAACTGATCATCCGTCGCCTGAGCGACCTGCAATAAATCCAGACCCGCCTCGGTCGCCGTATAGCCACGCGCATGCCGTTGAAACAACTTCACCCCAAGGCGCGCCTCCAACGCATCAATGTGGCGAATGACTGTCGCGTGATGCACGCCCAGCGCCTCAGCAGCGCCACTCACCGTTCCAAGGCGCGCCACGTGAAACGCGGTGCGGATTTCATCCCAAGTGCTGATCGACATGATGGAACTGCCTTTGATTGATCCCAATCATACCGTGCAGATTTATTTACTTCCAACGCTTTTTGCAAAATTTCACACAAAAACGCACAGGTCACGTTCACATTCCGGCAATTCCATCACGCGCACCCCAAACCTAAGTTCAACCCAAGCGAAAACATGGAGGTCCAAATGACCACGAACATTCTGCGCATCGACGCATCCGCCCGCAAAACCGGCTCTATTTCCCGCGAGTTGAACGACCGCATTATCGCACGCTACCAGAAAGCCGGAGCCGCAAACGTCGCAACACGCGATCTGACCGACGCCCTGCCACATCTGAACGAAAACTGGCTTGGCGCAAACTTCACCCCCGCCTCCGATCGCACTGACGCGCAGCGCGAAACGCTCGCTCTGTCCGATACCCTGATCGAAGAAATCAACGCCGCAGATGTTCTGGTCATCGGCCTGCCAATCTACAACTTCGGCGTCCCGGCAGCTCTCAAAGCCTGGGTTGATCTCGTCGCGCGCGCAGGCGTCACGTTCCAGTATAGCGAAAAAGGCCCCAAGGGCCTTCTTACCGGAAAGCGAGCCATCGTCACCGTTGCCTCTGGAGGCACCGAAATGGGCTCTGACATCGATTTTGCATCCGGATACTTGCGCCACGTCCTTGGCTTTATCGGCATCACCGACGTGATCTTCGTGGCAGCCGACCAGATGGCAATCGACGCGGATACAACGCTTGCCGCAGCGCATGAAGCCGTCGAAACACTTGATCTCGCAGCCTGACAAAACCGAAAGGAATATCCGATGAAATACGCACTTCTTGGTGTCAAAGCCGTCCTGACCATAGCATTCCTTGCCGCCGGTCTTTCGAAACTCGCGGGCGTTGACATGATGGTCGCGACCTTCGACGCCATTGGCGTTGGTCAGTGGTTTCGCTACGTAACCGGCGTGATCGAAGTCGCTGGCGCGGCCCTTCTGTGGGTCAAAGGCCGCGAGTTTATTGGCGCAGGCCTTCTCGTCGCGACAATGGTCGGAGCAGTGATCTCCCACATTGTGATCCTTGGGCCATCACTGGTTCCCGCACTGGTCCTCGGCCTGCTCGCAGCCTTCGTGCTGTGGTCGCACAAGGATGATATGAAACAGAACCCGCTCTAAAAACACCGCGTCGTCCGGCCTTCGGGCGACGCGCCTATTCGCTAAGCTTTGGCCGATGCTTTTCACCAAGCGATGCCCGGCCAATCATATGCGCGGCAATCGGCGCGGTCAGAAGCAAGAAGAATATCGCGGCAACAACGCGCGCCCAGGTCCCGCCATCCCCGAACAG
>JARFRG010000233.1 GCA_029287375.1 Boseongicola sp.
TACCGCACCCCGGACACCCGGCCGATCCCGGCCAAAACAGCGTCCGAACCCGCCATCTGAGGCACCCACTTTGGCGACACGAAACTCGCCACTTCAATCCGATGAAACCCAACACCCGACAGCGCATTCACCAAAGCAATCCGCCGCGGCACCGACACCGGCACCGCCTCGTTTTGCAACCCGTCCCGAGGCCCGACCTCGACGATTTCGACCCGCTCACCCACGCGCGCGCGCCTCCCCGTTCACCCTTTCAGAAATACCTCCGCCGGAGGCCTCAAACCTACGCATCCCAAGCCTCGTAAAACGGCTGCCGATACAAAAGATCCACCCCGTCCGGCGGCAAACTCGCGCGAAATGCGTCCCGATCCGTCACCCGCGCGTACCATGCCGCAACCTCGGGCCAGGCTTCCAGTCGCTGAAAATGCCGCCCCATATAGACCGCCTGACCAAGGGCTATATCGGCCGCCGAAAACCCCGAGGTCAGGACATAATCGCGCGCCTCAACCGGGGTCGAAAACCGCGCCTCTAGTGCATCGAAACACTTGCCCAATCGCGCGGCTTCCAGCTTCATCACGGTCGGTGAGCGCATGGAATCGTCATAAATCGCAATATGTTGCTGGGTCAAAGCCGCCGTGTGCTGGCTGATCGTCTCGGCGAAATTCAACCAAACCAACCAATCCGCCCAATCGGGATCATCCGGCGCGCGTCCCAACCCGCGCTCGGGGTAGCGCGCGCACAAGACCTGCATGATCGCGGTGCTTTCAAACAAAACCTCACCGCCCATTTCAAGCGCCGGAACACGGCCTGCGGGTGAGCGCGACAAAAACTCCGGCTCCCGCAACGTCCGGTCAAACGGGTAGACCACCGCGTCGAAGTCAACGCCCAATTCATGCAGCAACCATAACACCCGCATCGAACGCGTCTGATGACAATGATGCAACCGGATCACGCGTCGTCCTCCATCCGCACCAATGCCGCGCCCGCTGCTACCTGATCGCCCTCGCGCGCCAGCACTTCGGCCACGACGCCCGCCGCGACGGCCGTCAACCGATGCTCCATCTTCATTGCCTCCAACACTGCCAGCAGATCGCCCGCCTCAACCGCCTGACCCGTCTCGACACAGACCCGCATGACCCGTCCCGGCATCGGAGCGACCACACCGCCCCGCGCGCCCTCGCCGCCCCGCGCCAAAGGATCGGCCAAAGGCACCACACCGCCGCCATGCCCGAATACATGCACCGCGCCCGGCACACGCACGGCGCGCACCGCAAGTTTTTCGCCGTCAATCCGCCATCCGTCCGCAGCAATCCGAAGCCTCACAAGCTGACCCGTCACCTCAACGTCTGCACCGCCCCGCACTGGCAAAACCCGAACCACTGCCGCGCCAATGCCGACGAAATGTGCCAATGGCGCCCAAAGCGAAAACCCCTCCAGATCGCGCCCGGACAGCCCAAGCACCGTCACTGCTGCCAATGCCTGCGCCTCGACCGACAATTCAGGCTCGCCCACCAGCCCCGCGCCGTCGCGATCAATTATCCCGGTATCCACATCGCCCGACTGAAACGCAGGATGCGCCAACAGCCGTCCCAGAAAGCCGACATTCGTGACGCACCCCGCCACCTCCGTCGCATGCAGCGCCCGCGCCATATTGCGCAACGCCACTCCACGATCAGCGCCCTGTACCGTAACCTTGGCAATCATCGGATCGTAAAACGGCGAAATCACATCCCCCGCACGCACGCCCGTATCCACCCGAGCGTCCTCGGGAAACGCCAGATGCACCAAACGTCCGGTCGCAGGCAAAAATCCCGCCGCCGGATCCTCTGCGTAAATCCGCGCCTCGATGGCATGTCCACGGATCTCCAACGCAGCTTGCGCCATCGGCAAGCCCTCTCCCGCCGCAATCCGCAACTGCCATTCCACCAGATCCACGCCCGTGATCGCCTCGGTCACCGGATGCTCGACTTGCAGGCGCGTGTTCATTTCCATGAACCAGAACCGATCCGCCCGAAGCCCCTCCGATGCATCCACAATGAACTCAACCGTCCCCGCGCCCTTATAGCCGACGGCCTCGGCCGCGCGCACCGCTGCGCCGCACATCGCCTCGCGTACGGCCTCGGTCATTCCGGGCGCCGGGGCTTCTTCGATGATCTTCTGATGACGCCGTTGCAACGAGCAATCGCGCTCAAACAAATGCACCGCCGTTTTGCCATCCCCAAATATCTGAACTTCGATGTGACGCGGCTTGGCGACGAATTTCTCAATCAACACGCCCTCATTGCCAAAAGCCGAGCGCGCCTCGGCCTTCGCACTTTCCAGAGCATCGATGAAATCCCCGGCGCGATCCACTCGGCGCATTCCCTTGCCGCCGCCGCCCGCGACCGCCTTGATCAAAACCGGATACCCGATCTCGCCCGCTTCCACCTCAAGCCGCCCCGGTTCCTGATCCTCACCATGATACCCCGGCACAACGGGTACGCCCGCCGCCGCCATCAAGGCCTTTGCCGCGCCCTTCAACCCCATCGCCCGGATCGCCTCAGACGATGGCCCCACAAAGATCAACCCTGCCGCCTCGACAGCCTCCACGAAATCCGGGTTCTCAGACAAAAACCCATACCCCGGATGGATCGCATCCGCATCCGTCTCCAGCGCTGCCATGATGATCCGGTCTCCGCGCAGATAACTGGCGCTGGCCTCGCTCTCTCCGATCCGCACCGCGCGATCCGCAAGCGCCACATGACGCGCCCCCGCATCCGCATCTGAATAAACCGCGACCGTCGTGATCCCCATGGCACGCGCCGTTTCGATCACCCGACA
>JARFRG010000273.1 GCA_029287375.1 Boseongicola sp.
CCCGTGAAACTGTCGCTCGCTCAGTACCGCGAGATGGCGGCCTTCGCGCAGTTCGGTTCCGACCTTGATGCTTCGACCCAGCGTTTGCTGGCGCGTGGTTCGCGCTTGACCGAACTGATGAAGCAGCCGCAGTATGCGCCACTGTCCAACGCTGAAATCGTCGTCGTGATCTTTGCTGGTACAAACGGCTTTCTTGACGCGCTCAAGATCAGCGATGTCAGCCGCTTTGAGGATGGCCTTCTGACGCACATGCACGCGAAACACAGCGATGTCATGGACTGGATCACCAACGAAGATCCAAAGATCAAAGGCGATGCAGCCGACCGGCTCAAAGCCGCAATCGCCGATTTCGCCAACGATTTTGCGTAAGACTAGTCGCCCGGAAGGACAGGGATAGATGCCCAACCTCAAGGATCTGAAAAACCGGATCAACTCGGTCAAATCGACCCGGAAGATCACGCAGGCGATGCAGATGGTCGCTGCGGCTAAGTTGCGCCGTGCGGAAGAATCCGCCGAAGCCGCCCGGCCCTATGCCGAGCGTTTCAACGCGGTGATGGCCGAACTTGCATCGTCGGTTGGCGATAGTGACAGCGCGCCAAAGTTGCTCAGCGGCACTGGCGGTGATCAAACGCACCTGCTTGTCGTTTTGTCAGCGGAACGCGGCCTGTGCGGTGGCTTCAACTCGTCGATTGTAAAGATCGCCAAGGCCGCTGCCACAAAGTTACTGGCCGAAGGCAAAACGGTGAAAATCCTCACCGTTGGCAAAAAAGGCCGCGAGCAATTGCGTCGTGACTTCAGCGACCACCTGGTTGGTCACGTTGACCTCAGCGACGTGAAACGTATCGGCTATGCCAATGCGCAGAGCGTTGCAGAAGAAGTTCTCACACGCTTTGACGCGGGCGACTTTGATGTGGCGAAAATCTTCTATTCGGAATTCGAAAGCATCATCAGTCAAAAGCCAACGGAAAAGCAGATCATCCCGGCAACTTTCGAGACCCCCGAGGATGACGTGGCTTCGACAGTCTACGACTACGAACCCGACGAAACCGAGATCCTCGCCGATCTCCTGCCGCGCGGAATTGCGACGCAAATCTTCACGGCTTTGTTGGAAAACGCGGCATCCGAACAAGGCGCCCGGATGAGCGCCATGGACAACGCCACACGGAACGCAGGCGATATGATCGACCGGCTGACCATCCAATATAACCGCTCGCGTCAGGCCGTGATCACGAACGAGCTGATTGAAATTATTTCGGGCGCGGAAGCGCTCTAAACGACCGGAGAGACCAGAGATATGGCAAACGCAAAAGGCAAAGTGACCCAGGTCATCGGTGCCGTCGTAGACGTTCAGTTTGATGACCACCTGCCCGAAATTCTGAACGCACTGGAAACCGATAATAACGGCAACCGGCTTGTTCTTGAAGTCGCTCAGCACCTCGGTGAAAACACCGTTCGTGCCATCGCAATGGACGCCACCGAAGGCCTCGTGCGCGGTCAGATCGTGACCGACACAGACGGCCCGATCACTGTGCCTGTCGGCACCGCGACGCTCGGTCGGATCCTGAACGTGATCGGCGAACCCGTCGACGAAGGCGGCCCTGTCAACGCCGAAGAGCGTCGCAGCATCCACCAGGACGCACCTGCATTCAGCGACCAGTCGACCGAAGCCGAAGTCCTTGTGACGGGTATCAAGGTCGTCGACCTTCTGGCGCCTTACGCGAAAGGCGGCAAGATCGGCCTCTTCGGCGGTGCAGGCGTTGGCAAAACGGTTCTGATCATGGAACTGATCAACAACATCGCCAAAGTGCATTCGGGCGTGTCTGTGTTTGCGGGCGTCGGAGAGCGGACCCGCGAAGGCAACGACCTTTATCACGAGATGATCGAATCCGGTGTTATCGTTCCCGATAACCTGACGGAATCAAAAATCTCACTGGTCTATGGTCAGATGAACGAGCCTCCAGGCGCCCGCATGCGGATCGCGCTCGCTGGCCTCACAATGGCCGAGCAGTTCCGCGACGCAACCGGTGCCGACGTTCTGTTCTTTGTCGACAACATCTTCCGCTTCACGCAAGCGGGCTCCGAGGTTTCGGCGCTTCTTGGTCGTATCCCATCCGCTGTGGGCTATCAGCCGACGCTCGCCACCGATATGGGTGCGATGCAGGAACGGATCACCTCGACCAAGTCCGGTTCGATCACCTCGATCCAGGCCGTCTACGTGCCTGCGGATGACCTTACCGACCCCGCACCGGCCACGACCTTTGCCCACCTCGACGCCACGACCGTTTTGTCGCGTGCGATCTCGGAACTGGGTATCTACCCGGCTGTTGACCCGCTAGACTCGACATCGCGCCTTATGGACCCGTCGATCGTTGGCGAAGAGCACTATCAGGTTGCCCGCGACGTCCAGGGTATTCTCCAGCGTTACAAGTCGCTGCAGGACATCATCGCGATCCTCGGCATGGACGAATTGTCGGAAGAAGATAAGCTGACCGTGGCACGCGCCCGGAAAATCCAGCGGTTCCTCTCTCAGCCATTCGACGTCGCCAAGGTCTTTACTGGCTCTGACGGTGTTCAGGTGCCTCTCGAAGACACGATCTCTTCGTTCAAGGCGGTTGTCGCCGGTGAATACGATCATCTGCCAGAAGCCGCATTCTACATGGTTGGCGGCATCGAAGAAGTGATGGCGAAAGCCCAGAAACTGGCCGCCGAAGCTGCCTAAGGAGTGAAAGCCAATGGCTGACACGATGCAATTCGATCTCGTTTCCCCCGAGCGCCGTCTGGTCTCGGGACTGGCCCGCGCTGTGCAGATTCCGGGTGCCGATGGTGACATGGTGGCAATGCCTGACCATGCGCCAGCGGTCACCACATTGCGCCCCGGCGTGTTGTCGGTCGAAATGGACGGTGCCACGCAAGAGTTCGTCGTCACCGGCGGGTTCGCACAAATCTCTCCCGAAGGCACCTCCGTGCTTGCGGAAGAGGCCTTGCCCAAAAGCGAGGTCACAGCGGATTTCATTGACGAACGCTTGACCAAAGCGCAGGCAGCGCACGAGGCGGCCGAGGGCGATGCGGTTGATACAGCGGCCAAACGCGTCTCTGATCTTCAGGCGCTTAAAGACGCCCTGTAAAGAGATCACTCACTGAACATTCATAGGGCCCCACGGGGCCCTTTGTCGTTCTTGGGGGCTTAGATTCACCTGCGACCGCCAATTCCACCCCTTCCGCTGTGATACTGGTCTGTCAGGCCGTCGAAAACGCGACAGACATCCTCAAACAGTGCAACACGCCCGCGCGCCGGTTAAACACTGTATCAACAGACATTAACGCTCCCACCGCATCTGGTGGCTCGCCAAATATTCGCCGCAAGGCGCACCGACGTAATACCGACGTAATACCGACGCGTTACCGACGTCGTCTTTTTGCCCATCTCCCTTTGAAATATGACCATTAACCATTTCCGCGCTTCAGACTGCTACGGGGACCGCGCGTTGCATGCCACGCATTGGATTGCCCGTGGCCCCCGACGGCACCGCTTGCTATTCTCGCGCTGACCCCATTTTGCACGGAGCCCTCATGTCCTTCACACTCGCCACCTGGAACATCAATTCTGTCCGCCTGCGCGAGCCGCTTGTGTGCAAGCTGCTGGAAGAAGAATCCCCCGATATTCTCTGCCTTCAGGAATGCAAATCTCCGGTCGACAAAATCCCGCTCGAAGCCTTCCACGCCCTCGGCTACACCCACATGGTTGCGCGCGGACAAAAGGGCTACAACGGCGTCGCGATCCTGTCGAAATTGCCGCTGGAGGAGGCCGGCGCCGAGGACTACGCCTCGCTTAATCATGCACGACATGTGGCGGCAAAGCTGGAAAATGGCGTGACGATCCACAACTTCTACGTCCCCGCTGGCGGCGATTTTCCAGATCGCGAGAAGAATATCAAGTTTGGTCAAAAGCTCGACTATCTCACCGAAATGCGGGACGCGTTTCACAAAGATTCTCCGAAAAAATCCATACTTGTCGGGGACTTGAATATCGCCCCCCGCGAGGACGACGTCTGGGATCACAAAAAGCTTCTCAAAGTCGTCAGTCACACACCGATCGAAATTGAACATCTCGCTGCCACTCAGGACGCTGGAAACTGGGTCGATGTCACACGTCAGGATATCCCCGATGGGCCGCTTTACAGTTGGTGGTCTTACCGCTCGCCGGGGTGGGATGAAGCCGACAAAGGGCGACGGCTTGATCACGTCTGGGCAACGTCTGATATTGCGAATTCGGGCCATTCAAGCCGGGTGTTGCGCCATGTCCGCGGATGGGAAAAGCCAAGCGACCACGCTCCGGTTTTTGCCACATTCGATTTATAACCGGCAAGCCACGCGAAGAGGGGGACAGTCATGGGCGAACTAACGCGACGCGCAATTTTGCTGGCCGGAGGCGGTATCATCGGCGGCATCGCCGGGGCCAAGC
>JARFRG010000059.1 GCA_029287375.1 Boseongicola sp.
ATTTCGCACCAATGCGATCAGGCAATTCGAGCGTTGGGTGGACTGGGAAAATTCGCTGCGTGCCGATGAGTATCGGTCCGGATTGCTTGATCGTCTTTATGCGGGATCAACCAGGAATCCATTTCAGCTCCCCGCCTCTGCAGTCACCGCAAAATTGATCCACGCCATCGAAAGCCCGCGCCCCAAGGCCCGCTATTTCGTCACCATGCCGACCTATGGCGTGAATATATTGCGCCGCTTACTTCCAACATCGCTGTTGGAGCATGTGTTAAAGCGCGGCTGAGCGTCGCGTTCGCCTTACCGCGCGCATGCGCTAAGTGTCGGATAAACCAATCGAGGTAGACATGCTCCAAGACCCACTTTTTATCGTCGTGATCATCGCGGTTTTTATCGTTCTGGGCATTCTTTTGACCGGAATAGGCGGCTTCGCCAAAGGCGGTGACTTTAACAGAAAACACGCTAACCGCATCATGCGCTATCGAATTTACGCACAGTTCGTGGCAGTTGCATTGATTCTAATTTTCGTACTCGTACGTGGCTCCGGGGGATAAGAAATGGTCGTTTTGAACAAGATCTACACAAAAACCGGCGACGCAGGTGAGACCGCGCTTGGCAATGGTGCGCGCGTTGCAAAGCATTCCATGCGGGTGACCGCCTATGGCACCGTGGATGAATTGAACGCCACCGTGGGGGCCGCGCGACTTCATGCAGAAGGCGACATGGATCACCTTTTGTCCCTGATTCAGAACGATCTTTTCGACCTTGGCGCAGATCTTTGCCGCCCGGATATGGAAAAAGACAGCGAGGCAGGATACCCGGTATTGCGCATGGTTACGGCCCAGACTGACCGTCTGGAAGGCGAGATCGACGCAATGATAAAGCGTCTCGAGCCGCTACGCTCCTTTATCCTGCCGGCGGGATCGGCGCTTTCGGCGCAGCTCCATTTGTGCCGCACCGTCGCGCGCCGGGCCGAACGGTTGACGGTTGAGCTGGCGACTATGGAATCGGTGAATGATGCCGCCGTCACCTACCTGAACCGCTTGTCGGATTGGTTTTTCGTCGCAGCGCGCATCGCCAACGACGAAGGCCGCAGCGATGTCCTTTGGGTTCCGGGCGCGAACCGCTAGGTCGCGGGTTCCCAAAGCTCAACCGGATTGCCCTCGGGGTCGTGGATCCGTGCGAAACGACCAATCCCATCCATCGTTTCTTCGCGAGCTATCTCAATGCCCGCGTCGCGCAGCTGGGCCAGCATAGCGTCCAGATCCGACACCCGGAAATTCAACATGAACGCACGGTCGGGTGGAAAATAATCTGTGTCGGCCGCGAAAGGCGCAAAAACCGTCACGCCTTCACTGCTGATCCACGGTGGCGTGGTCATATCAGTCGGCGGCGGGCTGATCCCAAGATGGGTCTCGTACCAACTGGCCAAGGCCCCGGGATTCTGCGCGCGAAAGAACACGCCACCAATTCCTGTCACTTTTTCCATGATCAATCTCCCTCAGAGTATCCGATCTTAGCGCAAGCGATCTGAAACGCGGCGTCTCAACGACAAAACGCGTCGATTTTGCACTGTTTTCCTATCGCACCCTTCGATACACCGACTGAGAAATCAACGGGGCATCGCCCTGAACACGAAGGAGTTAACGCAGATGAAGGTGCTCGTCCCCGTCAAACGCGTGATCGACTATAACGTGAAAGTCCGTGTGAAAGCGGATGGATCGGGCGTCGATCTGGCGAATGTGAAGATGTCGATGAACCCGTTTGACGAAATTGCTGTCGAACAGGCGATCCGGATGAAAGAGGCCGGCCAGGCGGACGAGGTGATCGCAGTGTCGATTGGCGTCAAGCAAAGCCAGGAAACCCTGCGCACCGCGCTTGCGATGGGGGCGGATCGGGCGATTTTGATCGTGGCTACCGACGACGTCCACACCGACATCGAACCTCTTGCGGTTGCGAAATTGTTGAAAGCAGTCTGCGACGAAGAGCAGCCGGGCGTTGTTTTGTGCGGCAAACAGGCGATCGACAACGACATGAACGCGACCGGCCAGATGTTGGCGGCGCTGACAGGTTGGTCACAGGCGACGTTTGCCTCCGAAATCGACATCTCGGGCGACAGCGCCACTGTAACCCGTGAAGTCGATGGTGGATTGCAGACGATCAAGGTGACAATGCCAGCGATCATTTCGGTGGATTTGCGTCTGAACGAGCCGCGCTATGCGTCGCTTCCCAACATCATGAAGGCCAAGAAAAAGCCCATGGATGAAAAAACGCCTGCGGACTACGGCGTTGACGTCAGCCCGCGTCTTGAGATCGTGTCGACCGGAGAGCCGGAAACGCGCAAAGCGGGCGAGATCGTTGGCTCGGTCGACGAACTGGTTGCGAAACTTAAAGAAGCGGGGGCCGTCCAATGAGCGTTCTACTCTTAGCCGAAGTGAACAACGGCGCACTGGCCATGGATGCGACATCCAAGGCGGTGACAGCCGCGAAACTTATGGGCGATGTGACGGTTCTTTGCGCAGGGGCTTCGGCTGCTGCTGCCGGGGCGGGCGCCGCGAAAATCGAAGGCGTTTCCAAGGTGTTGGTTGCCGAAGACGCGTCTCTTGGGCATCGTTTGGCAGAACCGACCGCGGCACTTATCGTCTCGCTTGCGGGTGATTATACCCACATCGTTGCACCAGCAACGACCGATGCCAAAAACGTCCTGCCACGGGTGGCGGCCCTTTTGGACGTCATGGTTATCACCGATATTTCAAGCGTGGTCGACGCGAACACGTTCGAGCGTCCGATCTATGCGGGCAACGCGATCCAGACGGTGAAATCATCGGATCCGATCAAAGTCGTGTCGGTCCGGATGTCGACGTTTGACGGCGCCGCTGAAACCGGGAACGCACCGATCGAGACAATCTCGGCAGTGGCAAACCCCGGACTTTCCGAATGGGTCGAAGACAAGGTCGCGGCAAGCGACCGCCCCGAATTGACCAGCGCAGGCGTGGTGGTTTCCGGCGGTCGTGGCGTTGGTTCCGAAGAGGACTTTGCCCTGATCGAAAAGCTGGCCGACAAGCTTGGCGCGGCTGTCGGTGCGTCGCGCGCAGCAGTCGATTCCGGATATGCACCAAACGACTGGCAGGTTGGCCAGACCGGCAAAGTCGTGGCGCCGGACCTTTATGTGGCTATCGGTATTTCCGGGGCCATCCAGCACCTTGCAGGCATGAAGGATTCCAAGATCATCGTGGCGATCAACAAAGACGAAGAGGCACCGATCTTTCAGGTGGCCGACTACGGACTTGTTGCTGACCTGTTTACCGCCGTGCCGGAATTGCTTGAAAAGCTCTGAACGACGCGGAACGCATTATGAAACGCGTCGGCCCTGACCGGCGCGTTTCACATGTCCGGGGATACGAATACCCTCGGCCAGCCGTGTCGCGACCTCGCTATGGCACAACGGCCCCGGCATGACACAGGCAGCCTGACGTTCGTGCTCAAGATACGTTTTGCCGATCAATCCCTCGGAACGCGCCAGATCGCCTGGAACAACCTCGATCAAACCAGCGGTGCTATGCGAGACGTCCTCTAACATGTCACGGTCGACGAAATGAGGATCAAGCGGATTTGACTGATCCGAAGGCCCGTCTGGACGGCGATCGGCCATCCAAAGCAGAACCTTTTCGCCACCAATCGTATCCAGAACCCATTGCATACGGCTAACCCAGGCGATTTTCAGTTCCGACACGACAGCCTCAAACGCCGGATCCCCGGTGTCATGCAGTGCGCTCAGCAGGTGGCCGACAAAATGGAATTCGGTGAAATCGATCATCGGGAACAGGCGTTTCAGACTGGTCGATGCCGACACGAACCGATCATTGCGGCGCGGGTGCACAGAATAAAAGCGATTTGACATATTTTGTGCGCCAAGCACTTGCACCACGGTCATCCGCGCACCGGATGCCACCCTCAGAATATCGGGATCTTCCGCAATCAGGGTCAATCCCGCCTGCATGACACCAAGATTGACCACCGGTTCCCCAATTTGCGCCTCAAGCGCGTCAACAAACGGAACCTCGACAAATTTCCCAAAGGTCTGACTGCCGCCGACAACAGCAACATAGGCACCATCAATCGCCCGTTTGGGGCCGCGAAACATCACGCGCGACGCACCATAACGGCACAAATCATAGTCAAGCGCAGGCTCGGGTGTTTCAATCAGCGGCACAAATTCAGTTCCCGGACTTTTCCTAGAATCAAACATCGGTGATGGACGTTGATATTTGGCTAATTCGCCCGTTTCTGCCGCGCCACGACCCCAAGCGCACTTGCACCCAGAACAGTGCGGCGGGTATGGTTTCGCCAAGTTCAGGAAGGGTTTGGCATGGACATCAAAACAGTTGGCATCGTCGGAGCAGGGCAGATGGGCAATGGCATTGCACATGTCTTTGCGCTTGCCGGCTTTGAGGTTCTGATGACCGATATCAGCCGCGAGGCATTGGACAACGCGATGGAACTGATCGAAGGCAACCTCGACCGTCAGGTGAGCCGAGAGAAGATTTCACAGGCCGAACGCGACGACGCAAGGGGCCGGATCAAAACGACCCTGACGCTCAGCGATCTGGGACAGACCGACTTGGTGATCGAAGCGGCCACTGAACGTGAGACTGTGAAGGTCGCAATTTTCGAAGACCTTGTGCCGCACCTCAAGCCCGAGACGATCCTGACATCGAACACCTCCTCCATTTCGATCACACGCCTTGCCAGCCGCACAGACCGGCCCGAAAAGTTCATGGGCTTCCACTTTATGAACCCGGTTCCGGTGATGCAGCTTGTCGAACTGATCCGCGGCATTGCGACGGACGAGCCGACCTTCAAGGCCTGTCTTGCCGTCGTCGAAAAGATCGGCAAAACGGCCTCGACCTCCGAGGATTTCCCGGCGTTCATCGTCAACCGCATCCTGATGCCGATGATCAACGAAGCCGTTTACACGCTGTACGAGGGTGTCGGATCCGTTTCATCCATCGACAGCGCGATGAAACTTGGCACGAACCATCCGATGGGTCCGCTCGAACTTGCTGATTTTATCGGGCTGGATACGTGTCTGGCCATCATGAACGTGCTGCACGACGGCTTGGCCGATACGAAATACCGGCCCTGTCCGCTCCTGACGAAATATGTCGAAGCTGGATGGCTGGGGCGCAAGACTGACCGTGGATTTTACGACTATCGCGGCGAAACGCCCGTTCCGACGCGCTAGGCCGCGTCTACATTTCTTCGCCAAAGCGATCCGCGACAAGCGCCTCGATTGCATCCAGGAGATCTTGCGCAGCGGTCCCGCGCGTCACCACATCAATCTGCGTGCCACGGGATGCTGCCAGCATCAAAAGTCCCATAATGGAATCGCCGGACGCCGTCAGACCATCTTTGGAAACTTCCGCTTCGGCCGAATAGTCTTCGACCAGTTCTGCCAGTTTCGCCGAGGCCCGCGCGTGCAGGCCCTTTTCGTTGACGATGGTTAATGTCCTGGTTGCGGTATCCGCCATAACAATCCCTATCCGTCAAATGAATCAATGTATTTGCGGCCCGCCTCAAGCGATGCACGAACCGCCACCGCCACGCTTTTGTGCCGCGATTTGGCGAGCTTGATCAGCATCGGAAGATTGGCGCCATAGATAATCTTGCGGTCATTTGGGCTACAGGCCCTCAGCGCCAAATTCGACGGCGACCCTCCAAACATATCCGTCACGACAACGACGCCTCCGCCGGTATCGACACTGTCGGCCGCCGCGCAAATTTCAGCCTGCTTCTTGTCACGGTCATGATCAGGGGCGATGGAAATGGCGCGCACGCCTGATTGTTTGCCGACCACATGCTCGACGGCGGACAAATATTCCTGAGCCAATCCGCCATGTGCGACGATGACAATCCCGATCACGCCTGTGTCCCCTCATTGGCAACCGGTCCCGTCAGACCACGCCGCTCAAGTTCCCGGTGGCGAGTTGACACCTGCCACCCGGCCTCTGCAAGGGCCCTTGCTGTTTTTTCCGCAAGGGCAACCGACCGGTGCTGCCCGCCAGTACACCCAAACGCCAGCGTCAGAGACGTTTTGCCTTCGTCCTTGAACGCCGGGAGAAGCGATTGGGTCAGATCAAGAACACGGTCAAAGAACGGCGCAAACCGTGGGTCTTCCTCGACGAAATCCTGAACGTCCGTCGCACGACCATCCAGCGCGCGCAGGCTTTCCTGCCAGTGCGGATTTGCCAGAAACCGCACGTCCAGAACCATATCAGCACCGCGCGGCAGGCCGCGTTTATAAGAGAAACTCTCGACCGAAATAGTAAGGCGGCCGCTGGCCTCGGTGCCGAATAATTCGCTAATCTCGGCTTTCAGATCATGCACCGTCAATTCGGACGTTTCGATCAGTCGATCCGCCCGTGCGCGCACCGGCACAAGCAATTCCATCTCGCGCGTGATGCCAATATCGGGGCTTTCCGATGGGGCAAGCGGGTGGCGGCGGCGCGTTTCGGAATAGCGCCGGATCAAGACATCCGTGCGGCAATCCAGATACAACAGTTCTGCCTCGACGTCCGGGTCTGACTCCAGATCATCCAGCAACGCAACCATCGCATCGGTCGAAAAATCCCGGTTGCGCACGTCGATCCCAAGGGCAAGCGGCGCGCCACGGGTCGGCCCATCCAATAGCCGTTCCACAAGGCTCAAGGGGAGGTTGTCGATCGCCTCAAATCCAAGATCCTCAAGCGCATTGATCGCCGTCGACCGCCCCGCACCCGAGGCGCCAGTCACAAGGATCAGCCGCTTGCGTCCGTCTTTTTGCACTCGTGGCGTATCGGTCATGGGGTCACGCGCCCTCCGGTCATCAGGGCGCAGAGCATAGCGGGGAATGCCGGGCTCTCAACCTTTCGAAGCAGTGGCACGGTGACGCCTGCGATCACAGTCGTGTGGCGTTCCGGCAAACGCTCGGTTTCGACCTCGTCCAATGTCACGGCCCAGACCGCCATCGCAGGTGCCTGATCGGCAGCCAAAATCCCAATCCCACGCGCCTCAATCAGACCCTCAAGATTGGGCGGCGCGGTCATGCGCAATCCGCCATTCAGATCCGGCGTCAGGATCACACGGTCGTCGGCCACAAGACAGGCGCCGCGCGACATCAAATCAAGCGCAAGCGATGACTTGCCCTTGCCCGACGTCCCAAGGATTAACAGCCCGGTCGAACCAAACGCGACGGCAGAAGCGTGCATATTAATCGGCCCCGGCGTGGACGCGGCCATGACAGCCCCTTAGACCGGAAGTCCGACGACGAACCGCGCGCCCAAAGGCTCCGAGGTTACATCTGCGTCGGTGGGGCGAATGTTTTCCGCCCAGATCACGCCGCCATGCGCTTCGACGATTTGCTTGGAAATCGCCAGACCAAGGCCGGAGTTGTTGCCAAAGTGATCAACGGGACGCTCGGTGTAGAACCGATTGAAAATCTTGGTCAGCGCCTGCTCGGGGATGCCGGGGCCGGTGTCTTCGACCACGACCAGCACGCGGTTTTCGCGTTTACGCACCCAAACCCGGATCGCATCGCCCTCTTCGCAAAAAGATATCGCGTTGGAAATCAGGTTCACAAAAACCTGTGCCAGCCGGCTTTCCAACCCGTCGATAATGATCTCTTCCGATGGCATGTCGGTGATGAATTCAACACCTTTTTCCCGCGCTTCGTTGCCAAGGTATTCGCCCAAATTCCCGATCATATACAAAAGATCGAACTGCTCCTCGTCTTCTTTGACAAGCTCGCTGTCCAACCGCGAGGCGTTCGAGATATCGCTGACAAGCCGGTCAAGCCGGATCGTGTCGTGTTCGATAACGTCCATCAGCTTGATGCGGTGATCTTCGCGTTTGGACATACGCAGTGACGTCACAGCAGAACGAAGCGAGGCCAGCGGGTTCTTAATCTCGTGTGCCACATCTGCGGCAAACTGTTCGTTCGCGTCGATCCGGTCGTACAAGGCGGCCACCATGCCACGCAATGCGCCCGAAAGCCGGCCGATTTCGTCGGGTCGCGCGGTCAGATCGGGGATGCGCACCCGGTTCGGACTAAACCGTCGCGCGTTCTTTTCACGGCCAATCTCTGCCGCGGCGGCCAGATCGGAAAGCGGGTTCGCGATGGTCGATGCCAACACCAGACTAAGCCCGATCGACACCAGAATGGCGATGACAAACATCTGCAAGACCTGCTCGCGTTCTGACCTTACAAGCTGGTCGATCTCACCAGCAGCACTGGCGATGGCCACGGCACCCACGGGTGTTGCACCTTGCAGGATTGGCGTCGCGACGGTGAAGGTCGTATGGCCAAACGCGTCCGTGGTGGATTGCACTTCGGTGCCGCCCTGAAGAGCCGCCGTTACAAGGGCCGCAATAAGCGCCTGGTTCGCCGTATCGACCTGCGGACCCTCGTTTTCCTTGCCGAAAATTCCCGAGATGCCGGTCCAAAAACTGTTGAGAAAGTCCGTGATGACGGTCGAGCGGTCCTCGCCGTCAAGAGCCGCGACAGGGCTTGGGCGACGGGGCTGACCGACGGTCGACGCCACCAATCCCCCGGTATTGTCGTAGACAAATATCTCGACCGCGTTCGGGATTTCGAGGGCCGCAAGCGTTCCGCCAATATCCAGCCCATCACCCGTCGATAGGCTGACGGGGACGTTCTCGGGCAATTGCGCCTCGAAAAAGCCCGAGATCAATTCGGCCTCAACCACGATGCCGCGTTCGCGCTGAATCACCAGACTGTCGCGGAACGGATTAAGGAACAAAACCCCCGCCACAAGGACGAGGATTGCCAAAAGGTTGAACGTAATGATTTTGCGGGCCAGCGGTGACCGGTTCATGGCTATTACACCACGCCGATCCCGCTTGGCCCGTGCCTCGCTTTCCGCCGCTGCGTCAGGACCAATCCAGTCCTCACCCAAAACGACCTCGGCGTGTTTGGCTGGCTTTGCGCCCACCA
Organism: Boseongicola sp.; assembly: GCA_029287375.1. GTDB lineage: Bacteria > Pseudomonadota > Alphaproteobacteria > Rhodobacterales > Rhodobacteraceae > Boseongicola. The sequence goes on from JARFRG010000059.1 coordinate 8,990, forward strand.
CATTCACCCCCGACGCGAACATTTACTCTTCGTTGTATCGGTAACCGATTCCGTAGAGCGTCTCGATCGCCGAAAATTCATCATCGACCATACGCATCTTTTTGCG
>JARFRG010000068.1 GCA_029287375.1 Boseongicola sp.
GCCCCAGAACACGAACCACGACAGATTGCCGCCCCAGAGCCGCGCCGCGCTTCTGCGCTGGACGACATAAAACGAGGTGGCAATCAACGCGTTCCCGCCAAAGGCGAAAATCACCGCGCTGGTGTGCAGCGGGCGCAAGCGACCAAAGTTACCGAAGGGCTGCGCCCATTCAAAATTCAGTACCGGGAAGGCAAGCTGAAAGGCGATCACCACGCCGACAAGAAAGCCGACAACGCCCCAAAAGCCCGTCGCAACCACACCCGCCCGGATCACTCCGTCCATATAACCCGAGGTGTCGACCATGGGTTCTGGGTCATCGAATTTCCGCAACTGCCAGATAAAGAGCCCGGCAGAAATGAGCATAATAAGGACCGCATGGACCTTGTAGGCAAGGTCGTGTCCCCAATTAGCGGCAAGGGCCGCAACCAAGGCAATAAGCCCCAGAGTAATCAGCTTAAATATGTTTAACATAGTTATGTCCCGGATTTCGCGCCGCGTGCGGTGCAGATCTGTTCGCAAGATTGAAATAGGCGGGGAGTTGCCTGTCCGCTTTGATCTCGATCAAGAAGTCGAACTATCGCACCACATGAACGGCGCAATCGGCGTGCCGGACGACCCAGGCCGCCGTCGAACCAAGCAACATATCCGAAAGGGCCGGACGATGAGACGCAATCACAATGCAATCAGCGTCGTTCTCACCGGCCCAGCCAGTGATCGCCCGCCCCGCCGAGCCGTGAATGACAGTCGCACTGGCATTCTCGATCCCTGCGGTGAGTGCCTTCATGCGTTTGTCGACCTCTTCGGTGCGGGCCGTAAACGTCTGCTGCGGGATAAGGTCCGCGACATAGGCCGGGATATTCTCCATGACGTGCAGGAAGGTGATACGCGCCCCTTGGCTGGCCAAAGCCTTTGCCACGCCGACGGCGCTGGCGACATCTCTGTCTTCATCAAATGACACGGGTACGGCAATATTTTTATACATGGAACCTCTCCTGTTCGCGCTCATTGCAAACAGTATGTCCACTTCGCAAAGCAACCGCCTTGACCGAGGTCAATGGCCGCTTACTCGCCGTCGCCCACTTCGGCAGACAGTGCTGTAAAATTCGGAACCACGACCGTGCGCGTGCCATCCAGAGAGATCAGACCGTCCTTACGCAGCGCCGTGAACTGTCGGCTGACCGTTTCGATTGTAAGGCCGAGATAGGTCGCCATAGTTTCGCGCGACAGTGGCAATTCAATACGAATACCCTGTGTCGTCACATCACTACCAGCCATGACCGAACGATTGGCGATCAGTAGCAGAAAACTGGCAATCTTTTCACGGGCAGTCTTGCGACCCAGCAAAAGCATCCAATCGCGCGCCGCATCCAGATCGTCCAACGTCATCTCAAGAAGCCGCACCGACACGTGAGGCATATCCACCATCAGGTTCTCGAACGGGATCCGGCGAAAACAGCAAAGTGTGACCTCGGTGACCGCCGTCACATCATGAGCGACAGTATCGCGGCCGGGACGACCAATGAAATCAGACGGCAGCAGCAGGCCTACAATCTGTGTGCGTCCATCTTCCATAGATTGCGACAATGTCGCCGTGCCAGTGACAACTGATGCCAGAACTTCAAGCGCATCGCCGCGCAGGGCGATGGTCTGGCCCGGTTGATAGGTTTTGTAAAACTTGACCGTGTCGAGCAACGCAAGCTCGTCCGCATTCGCCTTTGAACACACCGCACGGTGACGCACGGGACACGAACTGCACCGCTGATGCGTTTTTGACAGGGATTTCACATCATCATCAAGCATAGGGGCATTCAATCAAATATCGCATAGATTGCAAGAGCTTCATGACGAATAACACCTCAAAAACCTATGGTTTTGCGGCCTGCGACAACGGGTACCGGCCGCGATGAACACCCCGACACTCAATTGGTCAGCAATTTTCGATTCGCGTGGCTTTGGACCGCTCCGCGTGCAGGCCACACCAATCCGCGCGCAGCGCTTGCCGCGCAGACACCTAAATCAGCCACCGGCCATCATGGCGAGACCTTCGCGCAAGTATCGCTTGACGGACTAGACTTGTTCCTATCAAATTGTAAATACAAATATGTCCGGATGGTGGGAGCGAGACAAAGCAGAATGGCGATTCTGGACTATTCCGATCAAACTTGGCGCGATGCGCTTGGCATGCCCAAAGGGCAGGAGCCGGCGGCATTGATCCTTGAAGGGACATGGTGGCGCAACGCCGCGACCAACGCACGACTGGATCGCCTTGACGACGTTCGCGAATTGGCCTTTCCCGATATGTATGCCGGGTCATGGCAGGGTCAGACCATCGCCTATTGCTGTGCCTACGGTGCCGCTCGCGCGGTTGAGCCAACCCATATTTTCGCCCAGATGGGCACACGCGTCGTCATTCAGCTTGGCACCTGCGGCAGCCTTGATGTGGACGCCATGCCCGGCTCGGTCGCGTTGCCACAAGCCTGCGCCGCGCGCGATGGCATATCGCAACACTATGGTGGTGGCGACACGGTGTTCACGGACCCGGACCTTGTCGGACAAGCCGAAATCCGTCTGATGGATCGCGACGTTAAGACAGCGCGAACAAATCATCTGACATGGCCAAGTCTTTTTGCGCAATCCGATGAAATGTGCACAAACTGGGCGCAAGAAGGTCTTCAGACCATCGACATGGAAACCTCTGCCGTCATCGCGGTTGGGGACACCTACGGCGCAAAGACGCTGTCCATGCTCACGGTTTGGGATGTTCTGCGTCATGGCCAGACATTTATGGATCCGCTGGAGCCGGAAGACGATGCAAGGGTGCGCAGGTCAAACGAGATTATCTTCGACGTGGCTTTGGAGGTCATTCACGCACAAGGCCAAAGTCGTCACTAACCAAAGAAAAACACTTAAAGAGAAATCCAGGGAGGAAACCATGAAGAAGATTTCAAACATTGCGGCTCTGGCCGCGACGGCTGCGTTTTTGCCGTTCTCAGCGATGGCAGACACGGCCGATGGCGATGCACTGAATGGCATGGGCTGGGACGAAATTGTAGAGTTAGCGCGCGGCGGCGAGGTCAACTGGTTCATGTGGGGCGGGTCGGACAAGATCAACCAGTATGTCTCTGAATACGTTGGAGATATTCTGGAAAGCGACTACGGTGTCACGTTGAACCGTGTCGGCGTTACCGACACTGCGTCCGTTGTGAATATCGTCCTTGGTGAACGTGAAGCAGGGAACGTCGACAACGGTACGGTCGACATGATCTGGATCAACGGCGAGAACTTTCGCACGATGCGGCAGGGTGATCTTGTCTATTGCGGCTATCCCGATGTCTTGCCGAACAATGCGTTGGTCGACTGGGACAACCCGGCGATTGCCAACGACTTTGGCGTCCCTGTGGACGGTTGCGAGGTGCCATGGAATACGGTGCAATTCTCGTTTGCCTACAACACAGCCCTTTACGATACGCCACCCAAGTCGATCCCTGATCTGCTTGAGTGGATCAAAGCCAACCCGGGTCAGTTCACATATCCGGCTCCGCCCGATTTCAACGGTTCGGTCTTTGTGCGTCACGTGCTCTATCATGCAGCCGGTGGTGTCGAGAATTTGCTGGGCGAGTTTGATCAGGAACGCTTTGACACGGTTGCCGCAGAAACATGGCGCATCCTGAACGACATTGAACCTTATCTCTGGCGCGAGGGTCAGACCTATCCGGCGACGATCGCCGCTTTGCAGCAACTGTATGCCAACCAGGAAGTCGGGATTATCTTCAACTATTCCGCCGCGGATGTGGGCATCAATATCGAGAACGGCACCTTCCCGCCAACCACGCAGGGCTATGCGATGGATGACGGCACGATCGGCAACACGAACTACACTCTGATCCCTTTCAACTCGCCCAACAAGGCCGCAGCGCTTGTGTTGCAAAACGTGCTTTTGTCGGCTGATGCGCAGGTTCAAAAGGCGCTTCCAGCTGTTTGGGGCACGAACCCCGGCATCGATATGAGCCGTGTCACCGGCGATCTTCGCGCCACGTTCGACGCGATCGAACGCCACCCCAATGTGGTTCCGGCAGAAGATCTGGCCACGACGTCTCTGCCCGAACTTCAAGCGTCCTGGATTTCGGCCATCGAACAAGGCTGGATCGAAAACGTCGGTTCCAAATAGTTCCTCCCTGGCGCGTCCGCACAACGAGCGGGCGCGCACCCTTTCGCACAATCCGTCCCTGCCCCTGTAACAAGGTCTGTCCCGCGCCATGTCTGACCGGTTAAAGATATTCCTGCTGTTGCTTCCCGCCATGTCAGTGATTGTCCTGCTCTTTTTTGGCGGTCTTTTGATCGGGCTGATGCGCAGCTTTAACTATATGCCAATCATTGGCCTGACCGAGCCAAACTTCGACGCCTACATCGCGATATTCACGGATGACGAGTTTTACCGCTCGTTTGCCTTGAGCTTTTATATCTCGATCACCTCGACCGTTGTGTCTTGCGTCCTTGCCATCGGCGCCGCGCTTTTGTTGCGCCGCGCCTTTATCGGGCGTGCCATCATAAATTTCCTGTTTCAGCTGAACCTCACCGTGCCACATCTGGTCGGCGCGATCGGCATTCTCTACCTGTTTTCGCAGTCCGGTGTCTTTGCGCGCCTCGCGGCAGAGGCCGATTTGATTCAGCGACCCGCAGACTTCCCCGCGCTTGTCTTTGACCCATTCGCGATAGGCATCATTCTGCAATACGTGTGGAAAGAAGTGCCGTTTATAGGCGTCATTGTTCTGGCTAATATGCAAGCGCTTGGCGAGAATTATGAAAGCGTGGCGCGATCCCTTGGCGCCTCAAAGTGGCAATCGTTCTGGCATGTATTGCTCCCCCTGATTTTCCCCGGCCTTTTGTCCGCCAGCGTCATTGTTTTTGCCTTCACCTTTGGTGCCTACGAGATACCGGCCTTGCTGGGGCAGAACTTTCCGGCGGCCCTCCCGGTTCTGGCCTATCGCAAATACACCGATGTTGACCTCGCGGCGCGCCCCGAAGCGATGGCGCTGGCAATTATCATCGCCCTGTTGAGCGTGATCATGTTGTATTTCTACATCCGCTATTCCCGCAACAAAGTGAGGTCTTGAGATGATCGGTCAAGACGGTCTG
>JARFRG010000073.1 GCA_029287375.1 Boseongicola sp.
CTGTATTTCTTAGCCCCCGAGCGCGAAACAAGGTGTTTCACCAAAGCGCCGCCCTGTGGATAACGCGATTATCTTTGCAGGAACGGCAGGTTGGCCAGATCGCTCATTGCATGGGGGGGTGGCAAAAGAACCCGTTTGCGCCGCTTTTGGGTGTCCAGATTGCCGCGCATGGCACGTGCCACGTCCAAAACTTTGCTGTTGTCGGCGCTCTGCGCAAGTTTGGCGCTTACTCCGGTGCGGGCCTCGCGAAGGAGGGTGCGATGGGTGCGGAACACGGCTTTGGACGTCTCGGGCCATTTCGGATCCTGCAAGACCAGGGGCGCAAGCGGCGCGCGATCTGGTGCCGTTTCAACTGCCGATACGGTTTGAGGCGCGACTTCGGGGACGTCATAGGCCGCAGGGCGTCCGATTCCGCAAATAATCACACAAGCCATCCAAAGTGGCGGGCTCAGAAAGGCAAAGATCAGGAACATCCAGTTCACCGGCTGAAAACCAAACGCCCAAGGGGCAAGTCCGGCCACCGTGAACGCCGCAAACAAGCCAATGGCTGCGTATATCCAGGCATTGAGGGTTTCAGACAGCATCAATCGGCGAAAGCCCAACAGAGCAACGCCAAGTGGCAAAGCAAGAAAGAAGGTCTTAGCGACCAATTGTAATAGCAACGCGGCAGCGCTCATGGCAGAACTCCGTTCAGCCACCCCAGCTGAACAAGACACCACTGTGGTTAAAAAACCGTTGCTTGTCGCCCATTGTTTCTAAAATGGAACCACACTGTTGCGAAGTTGCAAAGGCACGGTCAATCGACCCATTTCACCCGGTCACTGTCGAGCAGATCGTCGTAGGACTGGGGCATCACCAGACCATCTTTCACGGCCTTGTCGCCGTCAGCCTCCATCTTGAGGATCGCCTTCGAGCGCTCGATGACCGTGTCGATCTGAGCGAACGGCACCACAACAACACCGTCCATGTCTGCGATGATCATGTCGCCCGTGTCGATTTGCTGTCCACCGATCTGTACCGGCAGGCCGACACGGCCGGGGCCATTCTCATACGGCGTCGACGAGATCGTGCCGGTTGCCCAGACGCTGAGTGTGATGCCGAAAAAACCTGCAAGATCGCGCAGCGGACCGTCCGTCACGATGGCGGCGGCACCAGCGTTGGCCACCATGCCCCCCAGGGAATCGCCAAAAGCGGCGCATCCCTGATGGCCGTCCACCGCCGCAATCACGACATCGCCTTTTGTGATGAACCGTTTGCACGCATGCAGCGCCATGAGATCAGCCGCACCGGACCATGCAGTCAGCGCGGGGCCAACAACGTGCTGATCGCCGATTACATGTGCGATCCGACCGTCAAGCGCCCCTGCGCCTTCCATGGCATCCGAGGCAACAGCAGAAGGGACGCCTTGCATCGCGGCGATTTGCGCGTCACTTGGGCGGCGACGGTTGCGTTTGATCGTCAACAGGGGCGGGTCTTCGTACATGGGGACGTCTCCTTATCGCACGGCCTCAATCGGCCCTTCAGCACTGCCGGTGATGAATTGCGTGAGGTAGGGATCGCCGCTGTCGTCCATATCCGCAACAGGTCCGGTCCAGCGGATTTTGCCCGCGTGCAGCATAGCGACCTTGTCGGCAATTGCGCGTACGCTCGTCATATCATGCGTGATTGTCATCGCCGTTGCGCCCATTTCCACGACAATCTCGCGGATCAGATCATTGATGACGCCCGCCATGATCGGATCAAGGCCGGTGGTGGGTTCGTCAAAGAAGATGATCTCGGGTTCGGCCGCAATCGCGCGGGCAAGTCCGACGCGCTTTTGCATGCCTCCTGAAAGTTCAGCCGGGTACAGGTCCGCCACATCCGGCGTCAGCCCCACGCGGCGCAGCTTTTCAATGGCAATCTCACGAGCCTCTGCCTTTGGACGTTTTAATGACCCCCGCAAAAGCCGAAACGCGACGTTTTCCCAAACATGGAGCGAGTCAAACAACGCTCCGCCCTGAAAAAGCATCCCGAACCGCGCCAGAAATGCGTCCCGCTCGGATGATCCCTGCCGCAGTCGCGTGACATCCTGTCCTTCTACGGTGATCTCGCCCTTGTCCGGTGTAATCAGCCCCAGCACGCTCTTGAGGCACACCGATTTGCCGGTGCCGGACCCGCCAATGATCACCATACTTTCGCCTTTAGGGATGAACAGATCGACGCCCCGAAGAACCTGCTTTGACCCGAAGGCTTTATGAACACCGCGAAGCTCGATCATCCTGCGAAAAACATCTCTGTCAAAATGAAGTTGGCGGCAAGGATCAGGACACTTGCCGCCACCACCGCGCCCTTGGTCGCCGCTCCGACGCCGGCTGCGCCCCGCTGCGACCGCATGCCGAAATAACAGCCCATAAGCGCTGCAATAAACCCGAACACCGCGCCCTTGGTCAGCGATGACACGATGTCTACCCATTCAAGGAAGTCGATTGTGTTGGTCAGATAGGTCGAGGCGTTAAAGCCAAGCCGCTGCACGCCAACCAGAAACCCGCCCATGATCCCGATGGTGTCGCCAATCGCAACCAAAAGCGGCATCACGACCGTGGCCGCCAGAACGCGGGGTAGCGTGAGGTATTTCATTGGGTTGGTCGACAGCGTCACAAGCGCGTCGAGTTGTTCCGTGACTTTCATCGTGGCAATCTCGGCGGCAACGGATGAAGTCACGCGCGCGGCGATCATCAGGCCGACAAGCACGGGGCCAAGTTCGCGCACCATGCCAATGGCGACGATCTGCGGGACGACTGCCTCTGCCGAAAAACGTGCGCCCCCTGCGTAGATCTGCAAAGCCAAAGCGCCGCCGGTAAAGATCGTGGTCAGGCCGACCACAGGAAGAGAGTTCCAGCCGATCTGCACCAGCTGCGAGGCAAACTCGCGCGGATACCACGGCGGACGCGCGAGATGGCTGACCGTGTCGAACGCAAACAGGGCGACGCGGCCCACAGCAGCGAGCGCGCCCAAAACGATCGCACCTATCGTCGCGAGAAACGTCATGCGGTTCCCACATAGTGGCGCGCATAGCGGTGCCCGAGTGAGGTCAAAATCTCGTAGCCGATTGTCCCGGCGGCCTCGGCAAGATCATCGATGCCTTGATGCGGCCCCAAGATCTCCAGCGTGTCCGGCACCGCCTCCAGATGGGTCACGTCTACGGTGATCAAATCCATCGAAACGCGGCCGACCACAGGGCATGGCACGTCACCAGCCCAAACCTGCGCTTTGGGCCCCATCGCGCGGATCAAGCCGTCGGCGTACCCTGCAGCAATCGTTGCGATCTGACGTTCGATGTCGGCCTCCCATGCGTTTCCGTAGCCGACCGTTTCAAACGGACGCACGGCGCGTGTCTGGATCACTGGCACGGACAGGCGGACGACAGGCGAGGCCCCGGCAAATGGCAACCCGCCATACAGCCCGATCCCTGGACGCACGAGGTCGAAATGAAACTCGGGGCCAAGCAAAATCCCGCCCGTGGCAGACAAAGACCGGCGCGCGACACCCTCGGTCATCTCAATGAATGTGCGCAGTTGCAGGTGGTTCATCGGATGGTTCGGCGCGTCTGCACAGGCAAGATGCGACATCACCAGTCGCGGACCCGCGTCCATAAGGTCCGAACGCAGCGCGTCCCAGTCTGCGGGCTCCATCCCAAGACGGTTCATCCCGGTATCAAGCTGCACCCCAAATCCATGGCCGGGTGCATCAGAAAAATGGCGCGCGACCTGCTCGGGGCTGTTCAAAAGCGGGATAAGGTCTGCGTCGCGCAATACGTCCGCACCGCCCGCCAAATGCCCCGAAAACACATAGATGTCAGCGGCATCGCCGACAGCTTGACGCACTGCGACGCCCTCTTCGGCAAGCGCGACGAAAAAGCTCGACACCCCGTCGTGCGCCAGACGCCGCGCGACACGTGTGACATCCAGCCCGTAAGCATTGGCCTTCACGACGGCGCCGGATTCCACATCGCGACCCGACACGGCATTCAGCGCCCGCCAGTTGGCGGCCACGGCATCCAGATCAATGAAAAGCTCTGCGGCACCCATGAACACGGGTTTCCGCCAAGGGGCCACGGGGGTCAAGCGGAAAGCCTGCCTCAAACGCCCGCAGCGAAGGCCGCCATCAGCCAAAAGTGGCCGAAAGTCACAAGCCCGACGACCCCGACATGAAACAAAAGCCATGCCCACGACAGCGTGCCAAAACGGCGCGCCGCAAGGACCGAGAAGACCATCCACACCAAAGGCAAAGCGCCAAAGCACAACACCCAATAGCTGATCTGAAACATCGCCCACGGATCGTTGTTGAGTGTGAGGGCCAAAATCAATGCGACGATAAAGGGATAGGCAAAGGCCGACAGAACCAAAGCGGTGCGCGCGCGATCTGTGGGGGTCATATTGCCTCTCTTTCTTGCCATCCGCCTGGAGCGAGACCAAAGCCGCCTCTGACCGCACTGCGCGTTCAAAGGCCCGCGGGCGCTGCGTTGCCAAGGGAAAACCTGCCATTCCAACGCCGGAATTGCAAAGCCGCAGAGGTCATGGATGACGCAGGTCTGAAGGCCGACATCGTTATTATTGCGCTGCGCCGGGCAAGGTGGACCGCACTTGAAAAAGGTTTGGGCCTCAAGCCAACCGACGGTGACAGCGACACCCGCTCAATCGCAATCGCTGCGTCGTGCAACCTGTCAATCAAAGCCCATGGCGCGGCGATTTCATGCGGCACGTCCCCTCCCAATTCACCCTTTCAAAAATACCAGATCCTGTGGCCCGAAAGGGGCGAAACGCTTAGCATATCAAAGGCCATACTTCTGCCAAACTCGCCAAATAGTTTCGCAATCAAGGGCGTCCATTTACGGTATAAAATGACCCTGACCGCTGACCTTGATGGCCGCAAGGCCCCCGTGGCCTTTGCCGTGACGGGTGCGATGCCGTTCTTTGGGCTGATTGCGGCCCATGGTG
>JARFRG010000095.1 GCA_029287375.1 Boseongicola sp.
GTGAGCGACTGGCCCGCCTTGCAGGACGATCCGGGCATGCATCCAGGGGCTGCGTTCACCTGGGCGGAAGAAACGCACGGCTTGCCCGTGGCATCCGAAGGCGACGTTCTTGGGGCTGTTACTCAACTTGTTGCCAAGTCCTTGACGGGGCGGGTCGGGTATCTTCTGGATATGACGGAACCTGACCTTGATGCGGGACAGCTTTTGATGTGGCACGGCGGCGGTGGCCCGCTGTATCTGGCGGATGCTGCCGGGGCGTCATGGATCAATCACCCGATGATCGGACGCGGCACCAAAGAAGGTCCGATTTATGGCGCGATCAGCGATCTGGTGTTTCGTGACGGTCCCGTCAGCATCTTTCGCATCGCACGCAATGCAGGCGCCTTGTTCACAATGAGCGCCACGGTGTCGGGGCGCGATTCTGACGGTTTCACCGGCTGTCGCGGCTGGCTGGAGGGCTTTGCCATCGACGAAAAAGACGCATCGCTGGAAGACGTCGTGGCCAGCGTCATGGCGCACGGGTTGGAGCATCATTTCGTCCTGATCCCCGATGATCACATCGGAGCCTTGATCGAATTTGGCGCTTGGACGGGCATGGACATCTTGGGAAAACGCCAGATGCGCAATCACCTCGACGCCCGCGATTTCACTTAGCTGCGCGCGCCAGTTTGTTGTAAAGATCGAGGAAAATCTCGTCGCGTTGCAGATCATGCGCCTCGCGCATCAAATGCCGCGCGTCATCCTTTTTCCAGTACAGATCCTGATCGAGAATGGGCGAGGTGGTTACGAAGGTCGGCACCCACGCCGGGTTAATCAGCCAGGCAATGTTAATGATGTCCCAGATCACCCATGTGCGGCGTTCGCGGTCGGTAATCGCGAACATATCGTGCAAGGGATTGTGGGTGAAAAGGTGATGGAGATAGTCGCCGATTGCGCCTTGGCCTTTGACAAACTTTTCCATCTCGGGGCGGGAAATCTTGAGTTGCGCACCCACCTGATAGCCCGGCAGATAGATGTGCGGCACGCCGCTGTCGAAAATCAGCCGCGACGCATGCACGTCCTGCACCAGATTAAGCGAGGGCCGGTTGCAATGGGGGGCGTGCGACGGATAGGCAGACGTCCAGATTACCACTATTCTATCAATGATTTCAGGGGCTTTCAAAAGGGCCGCGGCGATATTTGTCACGCATCCCATGGCCGCAATATACAAGGGTGCGGTGCCGGATTTCGCAAGGTCGATGATCGTGTCGACGGCCTCGGAATCTACGATATCCCCGGCATCCGCCATGTAGCGCGGCGCGCCCCGAAAGACCTTGCCTTCCGACGACATGCCCAACTTGTCGTAAATTGTCAGGATCTCGGCGTAGCTCAGTTCCATACCCTCGGCTGGGCCCACAAACGACAAATCCGCCGCCCGTCGTCCCTGTGCGTGCAACCGGTTGATCCACCCCTGAAAGCCGCCCACAAGATGCTCTTTGTGATGGCCACCCTCTTCAATCGCCCGCTCGGCCTTGAGCAATTCAGGCTGATGGTGCGCAAAGGAAAACGGCTCGGCAGTTATCGCTTCGACTGTCATTTTCTCTGGCGAAAGCAGCGCCCAGGCCAAGGCGTATTGGTCGTCAATTTCGTTCGCCGTATCCGTATCGATCAACAAACGCACCGGCCCACCCTCGGGCAGGGCAAGACGCTCTTTCATCAGATCAGGCGATAGCTGTTTGAACTCTGGCACAGGGGTATTCCTTTTTTAATGGCGGGGGATGCGCGCGCTTTGGGACAGATTGAAACTGACCGTCCCAGTGCGAAAGACATCCTCGTGAAAGACCATCCGGCCTTGCGTATCGAAGGCCGAGCAGGCTTGTTTTAAAAGCGGCGCACCTGCGCTAATTTCAAATGTTCTCGCCATGTCAGTGTCTGCCAAAACCGGGCTGATGTCTTCGCAGGCAGCTGACCATTCAAGTTGGAACCGCCCACTGAGGATGCGCAGAATTGACTGTTCGGGGCCGGTTTCGGGAAAATCCGCCGCGGTCGCGTCTTTCAAAAGCTGGCTTGGCGCATAGGTCATCACCAGCATGCGCGGGGTGCCGTCTACCAGCCGCAGCCGGATCAGCCGGGTCATCGGAGCATCGTTCATTTCGGACGGCAAGGCTGCGATTTCCGTATCGCCAGGATTGAAATGATCAAGCGACACAAAGCGCGAGGTCGGCTCGTGACCCGCGCGCAACATCGCATCGGTGAATGACGTCAGGCAGGTGTCCGAGGCGGGCGACAGCGTCAAAACCGTGTAGCCGCTGCCCTGCTTGCTTTCGACATAGCCGTCCTGCACCAGCATATCGAGCGCGCGCCGGATCGTGACGCGGCTAACCTCGAAATGACCGGCAAGCTCGCTCTCGGTCGGCATCCGCCCCCCGATCGGATAGCGTCCGGCCTTTAGGCGTTCAAGAATAACGCGGTAGGCGTGTTCATATTTCGGCGTCACATCGGTTTGCATGTTGTCCCCATCTTCATCATGCGATCCAAACGCTTTTGGTCTGGCTATAAAGCGCAATGGCCTCGCGGCCCATCTCGCGACCATAGCCCGATTGTTTAACCCCGCCAAAGGGCGAGGCCGCATCTGTTTCGCCCCAGCAATTGACCCAGACGGTTCCGGCCTGAAGGGCGTCGGCCATGCGGCGCACACGGGTGACGTCCTGGCTCCAAAGCCCGGCGGCAAGGCCGTAGATCGAACTGTTTGCACGCGCTAAGACCTCTGCGTCATCGGTAAATTTCATCACCGAAAGCACCGGTCCGAACACCTCTTTTTGCGCAATCGTCATGTCGTCGCTTACACCGCCGATGATCGTGGGCGGTATGAACCAGCCTTCCCCGCCTGCGCGCGCGCCGCCTGCAAGAACCTCGCCACCTTGCGCCTGACTGCCGTCAACATGCCCCAGAATCATCTCCATCTGACGTTCGCTGATAACCGGACCAAGGTCGTGTCCGGGATCATCCATGCCAGGTCCAACACGAAGCCCTTGCGCAATCTCGATCAATCCCGCCACGACCGTGTCATAGACATCGGCGTGAACAAACAACCGCGATCCCGCCGTGCAGCTTTGCCCGTTGTTGCCAAAATTCGCCCAGAACGCACCTGGGATCGCACGGGCGAGATCGGCGTCTGCAAAGATGATGTTGGCAGCCTTGCCACCAAGTTCCAGAGAGACTTTCTTTAGGTTGCCCGCCGAAGCTTCGACGATGGCGCGGCCGGTTTGGGTGCTGCCGGTAAAGCCGACTTTCGACACCCCGTGATGGGCTGCCAAGGCAGCGCCCGCCTCAGATCCCAAGCCCGGAACGACGTTGAGAACGCCCGGCGGAAGCCCTGCTTCCAATGCAATGTCCGCCAAGTAAAGCACCGACAGCGGAGTCTCTTCAGATGGCTTCAAGACCACCGTGTTGCCCGCAGCCAAAGCCGGCGCAAGCTTCCATACAGCCATCAACAATGGATAGTTCCACGGTGTGATCAGCCCGCAAACACCGACGGGTTCCACGCGGGTATAATTCAGTCGATCCGGGATGTTGACGGGGATCGTGGCCCCTTCGATCTTGTCGGGCCAGCCTGCAAAATAGCGGATGTGCCGCGCCGCCCAGACCGCATCGACATCACGGGCAACGGCGAAAGGTTTGCCGTTATCCAAAGCGTCCAGCTGGCCAAAGATCGCAGCGCGCTCTTCGATCAGGTCGGCCAGTCGCCACAGAATGCGGCTGCGCGTGTCGGGGCCCATGATAGTCCACTGCCCCTTTTGGAAAGCCCGCGTCGCGGCTGCCACCGCCAGATCAATTTCGCGCGCGCCAGACCGGGCGACATCGGCCAAAGGCGCACCTGTCGATGGGTTCAGGACGCGCAAAGACTGCGGCGTCTCGACCTCTTTGCCACCAATTCTAAGCCCCTGAGTGCGGGCAATAAACTGAGCGACCTCCGGCAAAAGCGGGATCATTGTCATGGCGTGTCCTTTGCGGCGCGTTGTTCGGCCTCACGCAGCGCGCGGCGGTTGATCTTGGCCGATGAGGTCATTTCAAAGCCGTCCACAAACACCACTTCGCGCGGGGCTTTGTATCCGGCCAGACGGGTTTTCACATGCGCGCGCAAAGCGTCTCTCAGGGCATCATTCGCGTCCACACCTGCACGTAATTTAACAAAAGCTTTTACGATTGCGCCGCGATCTGCATCTGGTTTCCCGATCACCGCGACCTCGGCAACGCTTGGGTGGGCCAACAGGCATTCTTCGATTTCGGCGGGGCCGATGCGAAAGCCTGACGACTTGATCAGATCATCCGACCGCCCCTTGTACCAAAAGTATCCATCCGCATCCTGAACCGCCAAATCATGGGTTCGCAGATACGGGCCAAGGCGCATTTCAGCGTCTTTGCCGGGATTGTTAAGATAGCCCAGAAACCGTGTTGGCGACGTTGCCAGAGTGACGATTTCGCCAGGCTCGCCTTGTGCCACTTCTTCACCATCACCGTCGACCAGCAGCACCTCGTGACCGGGGTACGAACGGCCCATCGATCCGGGTTTTCGCGGATAGACAGCCGCGCAATTGCCGATCAGATGATTGACCTCGGTCATCCCATAAAACTCGTTGCAGACCGCGCCCAGCTTGGTTTCGGCCCAAGACAGCGTGTCGGCGGCCAAGGCCTCGCCGCCGGTGCAAATAACCCGCAGCGACAAATCATACAGCGCGTGTGGATCGGGTGTTTGCGCCAACCGTTTGATCGCCGTGGGTGCCAGAAATGTGTGGGTGACTTTGTGGCGTGCCATAAAGTCAAAGGCATAGTCGGCTGTGAACCGTTCCTGCGATGTTGCGATGGGGCGGCCCGCCATCCATGCTGGAAACAGCATGTCCAGCAGCCCTCCGACCCAGGCCCAGTCCGACGGCGACCAAAAGACCGCATCGGCGTCTTCCATACTGAGATTAAAGAACAAACTGATTGACGGTGTATAGGCGGCAAGAATGCGGTGGCCGTGCAGAATGCCCTTTGGTTGCCCGGTCGAGCCAGAGGTATACATCAAGAGCGCGGGATCATCGGCCCCGACATAGTCCGGTTCAAATTCCGGCGCATCGGTTGAAACCACTGCGCCAAGATCAATCTCGCCCGGTGTCGGATCACGCGACAGGATATGCTTTACATGCGGCACACGCGTCTTTGCGGTCTCGCGTAAAGCGCGCCAGGCGTCCTTCGACGTCAAAAGCACCTCGACTTTGCAGTCGTTCATCGCGTGGCAAAGAGAGTCTGGCCCGTAAAGTTGGGACAACGTCACCGCCACAGCCCCCAGCTTGCATACTGCCATATGGGCCATCGCGGTGTCCGGGTGTTGCCCGGTATGAATGCCGATCAGGTCGCCGCGTCCAAATCCAAGCGAGCGCAAACAGGCCGCCAGATTTGTGGCTTCGCGGTCGACATCCGCAAAGGTCTGGGCATGCACTTTGCCTGTATCGTCCTCGAAAATCATCGCGGGTCTGTTTCGCATGACGGGGCCAAGATGTTTGCCCAGCGTCATATGGAAAATGTTTGCATCCGGCGCCCAGGAAATCTCGTATCCCGTCGGCGTTTCCGACAAGTTCAATGCGCTCAGACGCCCCGAAGGGATCAAGGATCTCATGGCGCAGCCCTGTTTTCGAGGTCACCGACAGCCATGCGCGCAAGCGGTCCGCCTGATGCCAGAATATGTCCCGTCTTGGCGCCGTCGGAAAGTCCGTCGAGCGCGACAACGGCCAGTGTGTCTGCCCCCTCGAACGCCACCAGACCGAAATCTCCGTCCGCGCCGCGGGTACGAAACCGGACCTCTGCCAAGCCCGATAAAGCCACCCAATCTGCCGATGTCTCTCCGCAGTCGCAGGTGCGCTGCGGCGGAAAGCTGGTCCGGGCGCATGCGGTGCAGGCCCGCGCCATTGCGCGCCCCGCAACGAGCCCTTCGACAAAGGGCGCAAGCCAACCGGGATGCAGATCGTAATCCAAAGTCAGACGATGCGAAACCATCAGGCGCGTCCCCGCTGCAGTATCGTGACGGCTGCCGTTGTGCAGATACCGCCGTGCGTGTCCGCAAGCGCATAGTCTGGCAGTCGATCAGGCTGCAGTTCGGCGTGATAGCGACCCTCGAGCAAAAGCGCACAGGTCGCGGTCTGCGCAACGCCGGTGGCCCCTACGGGCGCGCCCTGCCCCATCAGGCCGCCCGACAGGTTCACAGGACAACGGCCATCCGCCGCAAACACGCCCGAAGCTGTGTCGCGCCCCGGCTTTTCGGTCAAACCAAGCCCGACAAGCCCCTGCAATTGCGCGCCCGCATAAGCATCATAGACTTCCGCCAAACCGATCCGATCGGGTGTCACACCGGCGTCCGCACAGGCGCGTTGCATGGCGCGGGTTTTCGCTTGAAACATCCCCGGATCCCGGCGCGCACCCAGATGCATATGATCGCCAGACGCGCCGATCCCTGCGACGCGCGAGGCACCTCTTCGTGCAGGAGGGACCACGTCCCCCCGCGACAGTATCAGGGCGGCCGCACCGTCACTCAGAGGCGCGCAATGCAGGCGGCGATAAGGGTTTGAAATAATGGGGCTTTCAGCGATCTCTGCAAGGCTGTCAGATCGCCGAAGATGCGCGCCCGGATTACGACCTGCATTTGTACGGTTTTGATGCGTGACGTGCGCCAAATCTGCGTCGGTCGTCCCATAACGCGCCGCAAACGCCAGATAAGACAGTGCATAAAGCGCCGTGGCCGTGACCCCGTTCATTCCGTCTGTCCATGCATCAAACGAAAACCCGTAGAGCTCGCGCATGGCATCGCCCGACAGAGACGAGGCTGACGGATCGACACCCACAACAAGAACATGCCGCGCAGCCGCCGAGCTGATTGCTCGCACCGCTGCATGCACGGCAATCTGCCCCGAAGCACCGCCGCCCTCGCACCGTGTCGCCGCGATGTCATGCAACCCGAATTCACTTGCCAGAATGGATGCCGGGTTCAGTTGCAGCGAAAAGAAATCGCTTTCAGAGGCCAGATACATCTCGTCGATGTCACCCGGCACAAGACCCGACATCGCCAAGGCGGACGTGAACGCCTCGAACGCCCAGTCCCGAAAGCCAGACCCGTCTTTGCGACGGTTGAAAGGCGTCAGGGACGCGCCTGTAACGACTATGCTTGGGTCCGGCATCGGTTGGGCAAGGGTCCATTCAACTGCATCTGCTGTGAGATACATTGACTTAACATATTTGTAGATACAAGTTGGAATTCTGTCGGTCACAGGACCAGTTTCATGCGCACTTCACCGAATATGCGGTCACGATCGGCACTGAAACCATGTGCCGCCTAAGGCTGTTGGCCGTTGGACTGGTCTGCTTTTGCGCGGGCGGGCTTTATGGATGGAGCGCCCTTATCGCGCCGCTTCAGGCCACGTTCAGCGTCTCTGCGGCACAGGCCGGTCTGGTGTTTTCCTTTGCGATCGTCAGCTTTACCGCCGCCGTTGTTGTCGCGCCGCGCATTGCGCCCGGCTGGCCTGCGCTTTACCGGCTCGCCTTGTTCGCGTGGGCGGGCGCCCTCAGCCTGTCACTTGCCCCCCTTTCGCCCACGTATTTCGCTTTCGTTCTTGGATTTGGCGTGGGTTTTGGGGCCGCAAGCGGCGCGATATACATCACTGCGATTGCCTATGCGGCGCGGTCGCGCAGACCGCTTGTCGCAACGCCGCTGATGGTCGCGACGTTTGGCCTTGGCGGCAGTGTCTTCGGACCCGTATGGAAAGGGCTGGCGACTGCGAATTGGGGGCTTTCGGCAATCTGGCCCCTTGCCGGCATGCTGTGTTTCGCGGGATGCCTCGCGTGGTACCTGGCAGGACCTGACACCGGCTCGGACACAATCCCACTGGTAAAGCCACCGCAAAGCACCCCCGCAATGCCACAAAAGCCAGTCTTTGGATTGCTTTGGCTGACATTCGCATTCGGCTCGTTCGGAGGGCTCATGGTGCTGGGGTTGGCCGCGAAAATGCTTGAAACGGCACAGGCTTCAGTTGTGCTCATCAGTCTCGCGCTTGCGGGCGTCTCGGTTGGCAACACCCTGGGGCGCGCGTCGGTCGCGGGTCTTGCGCACAGAATGTCTCCCTTTGCGTGCATCCATGTCTCACTCACCTTTGGCACCTGTGGCCTGATCTTTGCACTGCTTGGATCGGGGTCTGCGTCAATGACTGCGGGATTGTGTCTGGTTGCAGCAGGTTACGGAGTGATGGCCTCGGCCATACCATCCCTGACACGGACGCTGTACCACCCCGAGCACTTTCAACGCCAGTTCGCGTTGCTGCTAACGGCCTGGGGCGCGGCTGGCTTTCTCGCACCTTGGACCGCGGGAGCCCTTTTTGATCTGACCGGTAATTTCGACACGGCCGTTCTTATGGCGATTGGAACGACCTTCGCGTGCGCCGCCGCGCTACAAAAGCTAAAAGCGCGCGTCGCAAGGGTCGAAAAGCGCCCAGAGTAATTGTCACTTAGAAATGCCCCAAAACGCAAAGGCCCCGGCGACTGGGTCGCTGGGGCCTTGCATTGGGTACTGGTTGCGGGGGTAGGATTTGAACCTACGACCTTCAGGTTATGAGCCTGACGAGCTACCGGGCTGCTCCACCCCGCGCCAACGGCTGTGATCTAACTCTCATTCCCTCCAGCTGCAAGGGCATAAAGATGGAAAATCATTATGATTTGAGAGATATTTCTCGCCCTGTACGGCTGGCTTCAAAGACACCGTCAAGCACGGCCTGAAGCCGCGCTCCCGTGTGAAAATCAGGGGTCATGCCTTGTCCCGTTTGGACCGCTCTTGCAAACCTCTCAAAGTTGGTCGGCACAGGCATCAACGGGACAGAACGCCACGAGCCCGTTTCCATCCCAGACCCGTCGCAAATTTCAAGCGTGCCAAGTGGTCCCGTGTTTGTCAGTCGCACGCCCCCCAAATCTCCAAAGATGCTCAACGACAGATCGTTGAGATGTCCGGTCGCGAAACGAGAGGCATGCACCACTCCCAGAGCGCCACTGGCCAACGTCATGGTTGCCGAAAAACTATCATTGGCATCAAGTGTATAGTCGCCAATTTTCCCGCCAGGCGCCTTGTCAAATGTGGCAAGTTGCCCGGTCAATGTCCGCACATCCGCACCGATTGCAAAGCTTGCAAAATCAACAATATGGATGCCCACATCGCCGAGGACACCAAGCGAACCATGTTTGCTTGAAAGCCGCCAGAGCCACGTTGGATCCGTTCGCCAATCACCCCAGGCCGGTTGCGTCAACCAACTCTGCAAATAGGACGCCTCGAAATGGCGGACCGCTCCAATTCCACCCGCTTCAATGATATCACGCGCCTTTTGCAAGGCCGCGACATTGCGGTAAGTCAGATTGACCGCGTGCACGATTTCAAGTCGCTGCGCCTCGTCTGCCATCTCAATCGCGTCGGCATAATTTGTTGCGAGCGGTTTCTCACAAAAGACATGCGCGCCGGTCTTCATCGCCGCCATGGTGGTGCCGTGGTGGGCCATATCCGGTGTGCAATTTGTAACGGCGTCGAAGACCACAGCCTGAGCGGCGTCTTCAATGCTTGTGAACGCCTGCGGAATGGCGTGCTTTGCGGCAAAGGCTTGGGCGGTTTCAGCGTTAATATCCACACACCCGACCAGCGAAACCCCAGAGATGCGGGA
This sequence comes from Boseongicola sp., assembly GCA_029287375.1. GTDB lineage: Bacteria > Pseudomonadota > Alphaproteobacteria > Rhodobacterales > Rhodobacteraceae > Boseongicola. The sequence continues at coordinate 9,705 of JARFRG010000095.1, forward strand.
AAACGCTTCGGCGTGCGCTCCGGCCATGCGGCCCGTGCCCAAAATGAGAAGTCGCATTAGTTTCAGCCTCTAAAGATTCCGGCCACATCTGCCGCAGATCAGTCTTATTGCAAAGTCTTTTTCCAGGTTCTGGTGAAGAGCGTCCGTCGCGGATCGGCACCGAACACGTTTGAAACGGCGATCACACGTCGGTGGTCCACCCACATCAATGATGCCGATCGGTGGAGGTGGACAATCTGAGCTTTGCACAGAGTATCCGTTATTGTACCGCCTTGGCCCAAAAGTCCGGAGATATGACCTCCCAGCCCCAAGATGTTGATCAGGCAATCAAAAACGCCGCCCCAAAAGGGCGGCGTTTTGTCTATAACATCGTCGAGAGATACAACTGAGTGCTCATTAGGTTTGGCAGTGACCTACTCTCCCACGTCTTAAGACGCAGTACCATCGGCGCTACGGCACTTAACTGCCGAGTTCGGAATGGGATCGGGTGTTTTGCTCGTGCTATGACCACCAAACCAAATGAACACTCAGTCTTTCCAAGTCTTATAAGCTAATATCGTGGTGTATGCTCTTGATTTACTGCGCACACTTAAGTGCGTCAGCCAGTCTTCTACTGGATCAAATCAAGCCTATCGGACAATTAGTACCGGTCAACTGAACGCATTGCTGCGCTTACATCTCCGGCCTATCGACGAGGTGGTCTACCTCGGTCCTCAGGGATACCTTGTTTTGAGGGGGGCTTCCCGCTTAGATGCTTTCAGCGGTTATCCTTTCCGATCATAGCTACCCAGCACTGCTATTGGCATAACAACTGGTCCACCAGTGGATCGTTCACCCCGGTCCTCTCGTACTAGGGGCAACTCCTCTCAAGTATCCTACACCCACGGCAGATAGGGACCGAACTGTCTCACGACGTTCTAAACCCAGCTCACGTACCTCTTTAAACGGCGAACAGCCGTACCCTTGGGACCTGCTCCAGCCCCAGGATGAGATGAGCCGACATCGAGGTGCCAAACGGTGCCGTCGATA